>DATBTP010000032.1:0-2708 GCA_036559185.1 Solirubrobacteraceae bacterium
ATCAGCTTGAACCCCTCGTGTAGCTCGCCGAGCAGGTTCTGCTCGGGCACGAACACGTCCTCGAAGGCGATCGTCGCGGTGTCGGAGGCGTGCCAGCCGAGCTTGTCAAGCTTTGCCGAAGTCACACCCTCGCCGCGGTCGATGATCAAGAAAGAGATGCCGTGGTGCCCGCCTTCGGCGGTCGTCTTGACGGCGGTAACGATGAAGTGCGCGCGCACGCCGTTGGTGATGTACGTCTTCTCGCCATTGACCAGGAAGCCGCCGTCGACGCGCTCGGCCCGCGTGGAGATTGCCGCGACGTCTGAGCCGGCCCCCGGCTCGGTGATGCCCAGCGCTCCGATCAGCGCTCCGGCGATCGATGGCACTAGGTAGCGCTGCTTCTGCTCTTCGGTGCCGAACTTCCAGATCGGCGGCGTGGCGATGTTGATGTGTGCGCCGATTCCTGCCGCGGTGCCGCCTGAGCCGATACGGGCCATCTCCTCGCAGAGCACGGCCTCGTGTAGGTAGTCGCCGCCCTGGCCACCGAGCCCGGTCGGGTACTTCAGGCCGAGCAGGCCCTGCGCGGCGAGCTTTGCAAAGACCTCGTCGGGGAACCAGCGCGCGTCCTCCCATTCCTGCGCGTGCGGCGCGAGCTCGCGGTCGATGAAGCCGCGGACCGAAGCCCGTAGCTCCTCGTGCTCCTCGGTGAAGGGCGGGTTCAGTGCCAACGGCTTAGAGCCCGTACGAGCGCCCAATCACGTCCAGCAAGTCTGAACGGGAGGGGGGCGGGCCCCCCTCCCGACCACTCCCCGGTTGACGATCAAAGCCCATAGGAGCGTCCGATCACATCGAGCATGATCTCGTCCGTGCCCGCGCCGATGCGGTTCAGGCGTGCGTCTCGCCATACGCGCTCGACGCCGTACTCGCGCATGTAGCCGGCGCCGCCGTGGATCTGGATGCATTCGTCGGCCACTTCACAGAGCACCCGAGAGGCGTGCAGCTTGGCCATCGAGATCTCCCTCACCGGGTACTCGCCGTTGTGAAAGCGCCAGGCGGTTATGTAGGTCATCTGCCGCGCAGACTCGATTTTGGTGGCCATCTCCGCGAACTTGTGGCGGATCACCTGGAACTTGCCGATTTCCCGCCCGAACGCCTTGCGCTCGTGCGCATATTGCAACGTGCGTTCGAAGCACTTCTGTGCGCCCGCCACCATTCCGGCCGCGCCGATCAGGCGCTCACCCTGGAGCTCCCACATGATGTGGTAGAAGCCCTTGCCCACCTGGCCGAGCACCGCGGATGCGGGCACGCGCACGTCCTGGAAGGCCAAGAGCGCGGTGTCGGAGGCGTGCATGCCCAGCTTCTCGAGCTTCTTCTCGCGGATCACACCAGGCGCGTCCATCGGCACGAGGAACAGCGTGAAGCCGTCATAGCCCGCGTCGGAGTCGGTCTTGGTGACGAGCACGATCACGTCGGCGCGGTGGCCGTTGGTGATGTAGGTCTTGGAGCCGTTGATGACGTAGTCGTCTCCGTCCTTGACCGCCCGCGTCTTGATGCCTTTCACGTCCGAGCCGGCGTCGGGCTCCGTGATCCCCAGGCAGAGGATCTTCTCGCCCTTGATTGCGGGCACGACCCACTGGAGCTTCTGCTCCTCTGAGCCGAAGGCGAGGATCGGCGGCATCGCCATGTCGGTGTGGACCGCGATCCCCATCGCCAGCCCGCCCGAGTTGCCGTTCGTGATCTCCTCCGCCAGTACCAGTGCGCTGTAATAGTCGCCGCCCTGACCACCGTAGGCCTCGGGCTTGTCGAGACCCAGGAAGCCGAGCTCGCCCATCCGCCGGAAGACCGAATCGGGGAAAGTGTTCTCCTCCCATTCCTCTGCATGAGGGGCCAGCTCTTTGATGGCGAAGTTGCGGATCGACTCGCGCAGCGCTTCGTGCTCGTCGGTGAAGATGAAGTGCTTGCGCGCGCTCTGGAAGTCGGGCTTCAGCACGCTCTCGGCGGTAGCGGCCATGGAGTGGCTCCTTTTTGTCGTTCAATCCGACGAACTGCAAACAAGAAGCTAACGCAGCGCCAGGGGAAAGTAAACAGTAGAGCTGCTTACTTCCGGCAAACCGCGGATGCGGTTAGGATGCGGATGTGACCACAGAGCCAGTTCTGTATGAGGTAGATGAGGCGGGCGTTGCGACGATCACGCTGAACGAGCCCGACACCCGCAACGCGCTGTCAGCGGAGCTGCTGGGAGGACTGATTGCGGAATTCGAGCGGGCTCGCGAAGACGACGCGGTTCGTTGTGTCGTACTTGCCTCCTCGCACGAGAAGGTGTTCTCCTCGGGCGCCAACCTGAGCGGGTTCGCGGGCGATGTGTCGCTCGTGCACAAGCACTTCGGCTCCGAGCGCTTTGTGGAGCTGTTCAAGCTGATCGGCGCGCTCGGCAAGCCCACGGTGTGCGCCGCGGACGGGCACGTGCTGGCCGGTGCGCTGGGGATCGCGCTGGCCTGCGATCTGATCGTCGCCTCAGAGAAAGCGACGTTCGGGACCCCCGAGATCAATGTGGGGACGTTCCCGTTCATGATCATGGCGCTCATCTACAGGAACGTGGGGCGCAAGAAGGCGAACGAGCTGCTGCTGCTGGGCGAGCGCTGGAGCGCCGCCGAGGCGCATGCGGCGGGGATCGTCAACCGCGTCGTCGCGGACGGCGAGCTGGACGCCCTCGCGGAGGAGTGGAGCGC
>DATBTP010000033.1:0-16029 GCA_036559185.1 Solirubrobacteraceae bacterium
GCCGCTTAGCGACCATCCGATCGTCTACCCGGATGGCCCGGAGGGGCGCACATCGCTCTCGACCCACACAAACATGCGCCCCGGGCGGGGCGCGTAGCAGCCGCCGCGGGCCGCTTATCCATCTTTAAGGAAGTCGTTAAGCACGACTTGGGTTATTTCCGCTAGAGTGCCCGCGTCGTGTCCAAGCTATCGGGTCAAATCGGGGCGCTCAGCGCCATCGTGCTCATGGGTCTCACGCTTGCCGCGTGTGGCGGAGGCATTCCCGGCAACGCTGTCGTGAGCATCAACGGCACCCCCATCACGACTAGCACCTTCAACCACTGGCTCGCGGTGGCCGCTAGTTCGAGCTCGTCCACCGCCGGCTCCACGGCCAAGCCGGCCATTCCCGACCCCCCCACCTACAAAACTTGCATCGCACACCTGGAAGCCACGGCCCCCAAGCCCGCCAAGGGACAGCCCAAGCCGACGGCGGCCACCCTCAAGACACAGTGCGAACAACAGTACACCGCGCTCAAGCAGCAGGTGCTCGGTTTCCTGATCTCCGCCAACTGGGTGCTGGGCGAAGCCTCCTCTCAGGGCGTCAAAGTGTCCGATGCCGAAGTCACCAAGCAGTTCAACCAGATCAGGACTCAGCAGTTCCCCAAGGAAGCCGACTTCCATAAGTTCCTTGCCAGTTCGGGACAGACTGTCTCCGATCTGCTGCTGCGGGTGAAGCTCAACATGCTTTCTTCGAAGATCCAGCAGAAGGTCACCAAGGGCGCCAGCAAAAAGGCCAGCCAGCAGGAAATCAAGACTTACTACGAACAGCACAAAGCACAGTTCGGTCAGCCCGAAAAACGCAACATTTTGATCGTGCTCACCAAGACCCAGGCGCAGGCGGAAGCGGCCAAGAAAGAAATCGAATCGGGCAAGAGCTTCGCGAGCGTCGCCAAGAAATCCTCGATCGACCCTGTCAGCAAGGCCGCCGGCGGATCGCTGTCCGGCGTCGTGAAGGGGCAGGAGGAGAAGGCCCTCGACGAAGCCGTGTTCGGCGCGAAACTGAACGTGCTCGGAGGGCCCATCAAGACCCCCTTCGGCTATTACATCTACGAAGTGAAGAAGACGATCCCCGGGAGCCAGCAGACGCTCTCGCAGGTACAGTCCTCGATCCAGCAGCAGCTCACCGCGCAGAACCAGCAGAAGGCGCTCAGCGAATTCGTGAAGAAGTTCCGCAAGAAGTGGGAAGGCCTCACCGAATGCCGCGCCAACTACTCCGTGAAGGATTGCAAGGGCTATAAGGCGCCCGCGACACCGAGCACAGGCACGGCTATCCCGCAGACGAGCACCCCGAGCACGGGCCGCTCCTCCGGGACCACCAAGTAGCAGCTCTTCGGAAGGCCAGCCTCTCGCGCGGGGTATGACGGAACGGTACGAGCATCTGGCGGCGCGTGCCCTCGCCTGACCCTGAGCAGGCGCTGCTGGCGCTCGACGCGTTGACCCGGCGTTTGCGCCGCGAGTGCCCCTGGGACCGCGAACAGGACGAGCGCTCGATCGTGCCGCATACCGTCGAGGAGGCCTACGAGCTGGCCGACGCCGCCCTCAGCGGCGACGACGCGAAGCTGCTCGACGAGCTCGGCGACGTGCTCTTCCAGGTGATGTTCCTTTCGCTGCTACTCGAGGAGCGCGGCGGGGGAGACCTTGCGCAGGTGGCGGAGCACTGCCGCCAGAAGCTCATCCGCCGCCATCCGCACGTGTTCGCGGACGCCGAGGTGGCGGACGCGGGCGAGGTGTTGCGCAACTGGGACGCCATCAAGGCCGGCGAGCCGGGCCGCGAGCGGGGCGTGTTCGGCGAGGTGCCCGAGAATCTACCCGCGCTGCTCTACGCTCGCAAGTTCCAACGCAGGGCGGCGTCGGCGGGGAGGCACGCGCGGCCGGACGCCGGGCACGGCGATGAGGAATGCTTCAACGAGATAGGCGAGCGGCTGTTCGCGCTCGTGGACGAGGCACGCCGAGCACACGTGGACCCAGAGTTGGCGTTGCGCGCGGCCGCACAGCGATTTCGCCAGAAGATCGGGTCCTCTGTCGACCCAGAAGGAGAGAGATGAGCCAGATCGAGAGAGTGCACGCCCGTCAGATCCTCGACAGCCGGGGCAATCCGACGGTGGAGGCCGAGGTCGCGCTGCGCTCGGGCGCGCACGGCCACGCGGCGGTCCCCTCGGGCGCCTCCACGGGCGAGTTCGAGGCCACCGAGTTGCGCGACGGCGGCGAGCGGTGGCTCGGTAAGGGTGTCGAAAGGGCCGTGGCTAACGTCAACGGTGAGATCGCCGAGGCGGTGATCGGTATGGACGCCTCCGACCAGAACGGTCTAGACGAGGCGCTGATCGCGCTCGACGGCACGCCCAACAAGTCGCGTTTGGGCGCCAACGCGATCCTGGGGGTGTCGCTGGCGGCCGCCCACGCACAGGCGGCCGAGGAGGGTCTGGCGCTGTGGCGCTACCTCGGAGGTGACGCCGCGCGGGTGATGCCGGTGCCGATGATGAACGTGCTCAACGGCGGCGCCCACGCCGACAACAAGGTTGACTTCCAGGAGTTCATGGTGGTCCCCTGTGGCGCTCCAAGCTTCTCGGAGTGCCTGCGGATGGGTGTCGAGGTGTTCCATGCGCTCAAGAGCACTCTCCACGGCCGTGGCCTTTCGACCGCGGGTGGCGACGAGGGCGGCTTCGCCCCCGACCTGGGCTCCAACGAGGATGCGTTGGAGATGTTGGTAGCGGGCATCCAGGCCGCCGGGTACCGGCCCGGCGAGGAGGTTGCGATCGCGCTCGACCCCGCCACGAGCGAGCTCTATGAGGACGGCGTTTATGTGCTCGAGCACGAGAACCGCACGCTCAGTGTCGCCGAGATGGCCGACTATTGGGCCGAGCTCGCGGCTCGCTACCCGATCGTCTCGATCGAGGACGGTATGGATGAGCAGGACTGGAACGGCTGGAAGACGCTCACCGAGCGTGTCGGGGCGAAAGTGCAGCTCGTGGGGGACGACCTGTTCGTCACCAACACCCAGCGACTTGCGCGCGGCATCGAGATGGGGGTTGCCAACTCGATCCTCATCAAGGTCAACCAGATCGGAACGCTCTCGGAGACGCTCGCGGCGATCGCGATGGCGCGCGAGGCCGGCTACACCGCCGTCATGAGCCACCGTTCCGGCGAGACTGAGGATGTGACGATCGCCGACCTCGCCGTGGCTACCGGCTGCGGCCAGATAAAGACGGGCGCCCCCTCGCGCTCTGACAGGGTCGCCAAGTACAACCAGCTGTTGCGCATCGAGGAGCAGTTGGGCGCCGACGCAGAGTTTCCGGGACGCTCCGTGTTCGGCGGGTAGGCCCGCTGGGGGCCCATCATCGGGATAGGTCCCGAGCAGGAGCTTGGCGGGCGAGGGCGAATGCGACCCTATGCCCACCGCCGCCGCTTCGCGGGCTCCACGCGCCCGCCGACCCCCATCGAAAGGCTCGGTCCCGCGGGTGCGTTGGGATCGCGTGGGGCGAAGGGCGATGGTGGTGGTGATGATCGCGATCGCCTATCTCTACCTGAGCGCCGGTATGCGCCTCTTCTCGGCGTGGGGAGAGTCGAAACGCGATAGCGCCCAGGCGCGGGTGCTCGAACGTGAGAATCGCGCTCTTCAGCGTCAGCACGCCGCTCTTGCGAACCCCGACGCCATGCAGGAGCAGGCGCGCCGTCTCGGGATGGTGCGCCGCGGCGAGCAGGCGTACGTGGTAAGCGGGCTTCCCGCGAACTAAACCGACCCCGAGCTCTCGGCGCCCGCGCGCCGCGAGCGGCGGGCGGGCGACTGCTAGCCTCGCCCCCGTGCCCGGGTTCGATAACGCGATCTACCAGTGGCGGCAGGGCGAGTGCCGACTCTCGCGGGCTCCAGCCGAGCGCCGGCCGCTGTTGCAGAGCATCGCCGACACGCTCGTGGTGGAGCTACGCAAGCGCCTCGGCGGGCGCTTCAGCGCCGAGGAGCTCGCTGAACTCTACGAACACGGCACCTCGTGGTGTTTGCAGCTTGCGATGGAAATAGCCCCCGGGGACCCGTGGGCGTGGGACTCGCGTGTGGTCGTCGACGCCGCCTTCGCGCGCTACCTGCGCGAGGCGGTTGACTACGCGGGGGGCCGGCTCATCCCAGCCGAGGGGTAGCCAACGGCTCAGTCGTCGCTGCCGATGCGGCGAATCACGATTTGGTCCTCTTCGATCGTGATCTCCACCTGGCGGTGGCCAGCCCAATGCTCCGCGTAGATCGGGTTGTCTTGCACGGCCGGGTCTAGCCACAGGCCGTAACCCTCTTCTCCGTGATCGAACGTGCCCTCGAGCGGTCCCGCCCCGCGGGGCGTGGAACGTCTCCCGCGACGTCCCCGTCGACGGCGAGGGGCGGGCGTATCCTCGTCCTCGCCCTCGTCTTTGGCCGCCGCCTCGGCCTGCGCGTTGGCCCTCTCGGCCTCCATCGCCGCCTCGAGTTCGGCCGCGATCAGCTCGTCGTCCTCGGCCCGCAGGTCGATCTCCTCAGGGTAGGCCACAGCGGCGATGCCCTCGGCGGGACCATCGTCGTCGAGCAGGTCGTTTTGCCGCTTGAACTGCTCGATGTCCTGAACGGTGACCTCGAGCTGGTGGGCCACCCAAGCGTCGGTACGACCCTGTCGTACCCAGCTTCGGATTTGGTTTAGGTGCGGGCGCAGTGATCTACGTGCCATGAACGGCCCGGGAGACTAGCGCATGCTTCGACGACTCGCCTACATCAGCCTCCCGGCGCCCCTCCGACGAGCATCGACTGCTTCGCAATGACCTTCCCACGGCGACCGCGTCGGCGTTCGGTCGGCCGGGACACTATGCTTGCCCGTAAGACGGATCTGGGGCGATCCGCAGCTTCGCCAACGAGAAGGGTGCCGCACATGCTGGTTCTGACGCGAAAGCCAAACCAGAGCATCATGATCGGGAACGACATCGAGGTGTCGGTGCTCTCGGTGGTGGGCGACAAGGTGCGTATCGGCATCCATGCGCCTCAGGAAGTCCCCGTGTTCCGTACCGAGATCTACGTGGAGATTCAGCGCGAGGAGGACGGCATCGCCGCTGGCGAGGCCGTGCGCGCAGAGGTCGACGAGGCTCTGGACAAGCTCGGCGAGTCCTCCTGACGCACAGGCCCGGGCTGGTCTTCAGCTGAGCAGCAGGTAGAGCGTGCGGAACATGACCACCGTGACGAGCGCGGCGGTCAAGACGAGAGTGAGCACCAACATCGCGAAGCGCACCGATCCGCGCTTGTGACGGCGCTCCACTTCCCGCTTGATGGCGCGCTGCTCGGCGGTACGCCGCAGCGAAGCCCGCCGATGGCGCTCCATCGAGATCTCGCGCGCGAACGCCCGCTCGAGCTCGGTGAGGCTCTGGCGCATCTTCATGGCGTCATCTTCTCGCCCTTTGGCGGCGCACCCAGTCGCTGGCGTGCCGAACACGCCACGCGTGTTGGGCGGGCCATCAATCGTTGCCAGGAGCGACGATCAGACGCCTTGAAAGGGCCGTGTGTCGTTGCGTCGCACATTTGCTAGGCGACTGGCGTCTTGCCCTCGGCGCGCTCGTAAACCTTCACGAAGCGCGAGTAGTTCTCCGCGATCCGCTCGGCGCCGGTGGAGCGTTCGATCTTGCCGTCCACATATTCCTTGAGCGGGTTCCACCAGATCGAGCGGCCGATGGCAAAGCCCACGAAGCCCTCAACCGGCGCTGCCTGGGCGAGCCAGTGGTCGACCTTCGCGTCGTCGGCGCCACGGCCGAGCACGACGCACACCGCCCCGTCGCGCCCGCCGCTACGGGACTGGGCGGAGAGCTTTTCGCAATCCGAACGCTCGTTGACGCCCTCGATCTTCCAGATGTCCACCTCGATGCCAGCGTCCTGTATTTCCGCGATCGCGCGGCGCATCAGCTCGGGTCGCAGCTCCGCGTCGTAGCGCTCGGTGCTTCCGTCCACCGCGTGCAGCTGAGCCGTCTCGGCTGGCACTAGAAGCTCGAAGAGGAACTTACGCTCGCGCACGTGCAACCAGTCCGACAGGCGCTTGAGCTTGCCCAATTGCTCGCTGTTTTCCTCGGCGTTGCCGTCGGGGTTGTAGCGCACGAGCACCTTCGTGAAGTCGGGATCGAAGCGCTCGATGTGCTCGCCGAACTCCTCGCCATACTGGAAATCGAACGTGTTCTGCCCGGAGCGCTCGGCGGGCATTGCGAGCTTGAGACCCTGAGCGCGCGCTTCCTCGGGCACCGACCCGCCGAACTGCTCGTCCACGAGCACGCCCGTTATCGAGGCGTCCGCGCCCGCGGCGATGGCGCGCTGCAGGCCCTCGAAGATGAGGTGCTTGGCGTCGGCGATCATGGCTGTCTGTTCGGGGTCCGGTTCGCCCTCGATCCCGAAGAACTTCTTCTGGAAGGAGCCGCGGTGGTCGAACGCGAGGATGTAGAGCTTCTTCTCGTAGCCGAGTTGCATCGTTCGGTTTCCTTTGGCAGTCGCTTGTAGCGCCTCGCCACGGCGCCCACTCGGCGCCCGCAGGTCACCGGCGAGGACCTTTGCACTCTATCGCCGCCACCCTTCCCGGGGAGCCGAGGCACGCGCACGGAGCGTCTGAAAAAACACCTCGGGCCCACAGGGATAGGCGCTTAGAATGACACGATGCCCTCAGGCGCCGATCTGTTCGTGGTCTGCAAGAAGTGCGGATCGGAGGTTAGTCCGTACATAACCGAGTGCCCCTACTGCGGCCATAGACTGCGCCGCCGTGCCCCGAAGCTCCCGCGCGATCGCCTTGGCGCCCCGCGCAAAGGCCTGTTTCGCGGCGCCTCCCTCGGCCGGTTGCGCCGCGGGGAGATCGCTGGCGTGCGCGTCGACACGCCTCCCTACGCCACGCTCGCCCTCGTGGTGGCGAGCTGCGGCGTGTGGATTGCCACAGAGGGTTCCTACCTGAACGTCCTCAAGTACGTGATCTTCGGTCCCCTGGACGGCGATTGGTGGCGTTTGCTGACGAGTCAGTTCGTCTACTTCCACGGCTTCTACAGCGGCCTCTACATGTTCGCGACGCTGTTTGCGATAGCCATCTTCGGCTGGCTGATGGAGCGCCGCCACGGTCCGCTGGTAGTGCTCGCGCTGTTCTTCGCGGCGGGCGCTACAGGCGCTCTTGCGGCTGAGGCGCTCTATGCGTTTCCGATCGTTAGCGGCGCCAACGCGGGCGCGCTCGCATTGCTCGCCGCCTGGGCGGCGCCGAACCTCGTGGCGGCACGAGCGGGCGACTACTACGAGGCCGACCTGCTCGGCGCCGGCGCATTCGCCGTGGTGCTGCTCGTCCTGCCGTTCGCTCGGCCGGAGGCGAGCTGGCTGGCCGGTGTCACAGGCGCCGCGCTCGGGCTCACGCTCGGGCTCGGGCTCAGCCGCGCGAGGTCTGTGTGAGCCCACGCGACGCCTATCATGAAGCGGCTTTGGTGGATCGCGCCTACACAGCGGCCGAAAGTCGATACCGCCCCAGAGGAGCTGAGGTGGAATCAGAATGGTTGACCCCACCCACGGGAGTCGGAGCTGGAACCCAACACAATCAACCATCGACAGAGGAGCAGTAAGAACATGCAGATTCGCTTTCTCGGCCACGCGGCGTTCGAGCTCTCAGACGGCGAGCACTCCGTGCTCATCGACCCTTTCCTCACGGGCAACCCCAAGGCGGCGGTCTCCGCGGAGGAGCTGTCGCCGGGCACAATCCTGCTTACGCACGGGCACGCCGACCACATCGGCGACACCGTGTCGATCGCCAAGCGCGCGGGTGCCCACGTGGTGGCGATCGTCGAGATCGCGGGCGAGCTCGGCGAAGACGGCGTGACGAACGTCAGCGATCCCAACCTCGGTGGCACGGTCGAGCTCGACTGGGGCTCTGTGAAGCTTGTGCCCGCATGGCACACATCCACCACGCCGAAGGGCACCGTCAACACACCCGCCGGGCTGATCGTGAGGATCGGCGGCAAGACGATCTACCACCTCGGCGATACAGCCCTGTTCTCAGACCTCGCGCTCATAGCCAAGCAGGAGGGCCCCATCGACATGGCGCTGATGTGCATCGGCGGGCACTACACGATGGACCGCCACGACGCCGTCGAGGCCGCTCGGCTGGTGGGCGCCAAGCAGGTGATTCCTTGCCATTACGACACATTCCCGCCGATCGTCACCGACGCGCAGGCGTTCAAGGCGGAGGTCGAGGCGCAGGGTTCCTCGCAGGTGATCGTGCTCGCGCCCGGCGAGACTCACTCGCCATGATCCGCTCTGTGGCGGTCGCCCACCGCGAACCGTTCGCTCCGCCCCGCGAGGTGGCAGGGCTATGAGCATGACCCACGCGGTGGTGCTCATCGAAGCCGAGCGCGACGCACTCTCAACGCTCGGCGGCGAGCTTGCCGACATCGAGGGGGTGGCGGAGGCCTATTCGGTCACCGGCCAGTGGGACTTCGTCGCGATCGTGCGGGTACCCGATCACGAGCAGCTCGCGGAGGTGGTCACCGATCGCATCGGCGCTCTCTCGGGGGTCGCGCGCACACAGACGATGGTGGCTTTCGCCGCGTTCTCAAAGCACGATCTGGAGGCGCTGTTCTCGATCGGGGAGTAGCGTCCCGGGCGATGCCCTCGGTGCCGCTGAAGCCCCAATACGGACCGACGCTCGGACGCCTGCTCGAGCCGCGCTGGCGCGCCGCCGCGCCGATCGTGCGCGCTCTCGTCGTCCTCGCCGCCATACTCCTGCTCGTGCTGGCCGTGGGCGGAGCGCTCACGCTGCTCAACGCGAGCTATACCCAGGGCGGGCGGGTGCCCTTCGCCTTCAAATACAAAGGGCTTTACCGCACCACACCCGATCGCGGCGGCTATGTGAAGGTCGCGCGCACCTCGCAGGGCCGGCTAGAGGACTCCTTTGCGGTGGCCCCCATAGTGCTCGCCCCCTACAGCGCAAGCGTCACGGGCGAGCTCCCGCTGTTCGCCGCCGCATACGCTCGTTCGCTCGCCACGCGCTTTGCTCGCTTCAAGCTAAACGGCGAGGGCAAGACGCGCATCACCTCGACGCTCGCCGGCTATGACGTGCGCTATAGCGCGCTCGTCGACGGTCGCAGGATGTATGGGCGCGACGTGATGCTCATGCCCCCGGGCAAGCACGTGCGCGAAGGTGTAGTCATCGAGATGCTCACAACCGCTCACGCTAGCGTTGCCGAGCCGGTGGCCAGCTCGGGGGTACTCGAAACGCCGCTGAAGACGTTCACGGTCGGATAGCCAGTCGGGCTGGCGCCGCGCGGGCCGGGCAGGTGCTCGAAGTCGAACGCTCCGCGCGGCCGTCAGAGCGCTGGCGTGCCACCGTCTTTTGGCGGCGGGCCGACAGCGCCCGGCGTGGCGGGCTGCTGTGAGCCCACAGTCACCACCTGTGTGGAACCGCCCGCCGCTTCGGGTGCCGGCGGAGGAGTCGTGGTAGTGGTGGTGGTGGTGGTGGTGGGTGTTGTGGGCGTGGTTTCCGTGGTGGGAATAGTAGCGGCGGGGCTCCCCGCTCCTTCGGTGGATGACGGCGGTTCGCTTGACTGCGTTTGGCTGCTGGGGAGTTGTGTCGAGTCGGTCGTAACCTCGGTCACGGGCGGCGTCACGGGCTTGTCGGCGACGGTTGACGTCCCGTTGTGCGGGGTTTCGAGCGGCAATGTGGTGGTCGTCGGCGCCGGTGGGACGGCGATCTTCGCCTTCGTGGCCGCACGCGCCTTGTGCCTTCTGCCCCGCGCGAGGACGACGGGGGGCGGGGATAGCGTGACGGGCTGCGAGGTGGCGTGCGCGGCCACGGGTTCGGCTACGCTCGACGCGCCGAGTGTGGAGGCCACCGTCGCGCGACGATGATGGTGGGCTGGGCTCCCCGTGTGGTCGGCCTCGACGGTGCCGGCCGTCACGATCGCGGCCACCGCGAGCCCCGCGACCGCCTTTGTGGCGAGCGCCCCCACGCCCGCCGTCAACAAACCACCGCCCGTGCTCGCGCTTCCGGCCGCGGTGGCGGTTGCCGCGGCCCCAGCTCCGCTGGCGCCCGCGACGTGGGCGCCTCCCGCGCCGGCCGTCGACCCGATCTTCGTGAGCACAAGCTTCTTGAGCAGCAACAGCGGACCAACCGGGAAGATCGCGGCGAGCACCACGTTGTTGTCCTTGAGTTGCTTGCGAAACGCGCGGCAACGCTCGCAGTCGCGCGTATGGCGGCGCACGGCGGGGCTCGTCTTGACCAGGCCCTCGGCGACTTCCCCCATCTCAAGGCGCGCCTCGTCGCAGGTGAGCCTGCGTGCCTCAGCGGCCTCGGCGAGCGAGATGCGCGCGCGCACCAGCAGCGACTTGACAGCCGGCACGGTGGTCTCCATGGCGTCTGAAATCTGCTCGTATGAGAGAGCGTCGATCTCACGCAACAGGAGCGCGGTTCGCTGCGTCTCGGGGAGTTGTTGCACGTCGCCGACCAGCTGTCTGAAGCTCTCGCGCCGCATCACCTTGTCGGCGGTGGAGAGCCCTCCATCGGCGAAGTGCGTGTCCATCGAGTCCACGCCGATGGCGCTCGCGCGGCGCAGATGATTCAGCGAGCGATTGCGAGCGATCCGGTAGAGCCATGGCCGCACGTTGATCTCACGCTCGTCGGCGAGGATGGCGTTGAAGGCCGCCACGAACACCTCCTGGAGCACGTCCTCGGCGTCCTCCTTGGAGCCGAGCATATGCCGGCAGAAGGCGAGCAGTCGCGACTGGTAGCGCGAGAAGAGCGTCTCAAACGCGGCGTGCTGGCCGCGGCGGATGAGCGCGATGAGGCGCTCGTCGGACTGCAGGCGCAGTAGCGGCGAGGGACTCCTCAACGCTGGTGCGACCGGGGCTTTTAGGGCTGAGACCTCCACGGCGGTCCTTTCGCTGCTCTTGCTCTAAGTACACGCTAGCAACCGGGTAGTTGCGGTCATCTCGGATCATCGCCAACCACCCGAAACCGGGCATAAACGCCCATGTCTGACATGAGCGACGGCTAGTGGACTAAAGTGACAATGCCTGCCCAGGTGGCGGAATTGGAAGACGCCGTCGACTTAAAATCGATAGTCCGCAAGGGCGTGTGGGTTCGAGTCCCACCCTGGGCATTTTCGATCGACGTTGGAACCAAAGGCTCCTCTTGATAACTGGGCTTATGGTCGTTCTAGGGTCGATTCCCTGTTTGGGCGAGCGATCGCGCTGATCTGGTGCGGTGGACTCAATCCAGCGGCGTACTTGGGTTGCGCTCTGCCTTGACGGTTCCGCCGACATTACACCGCGCATCTTGCGGTTTGCCACTACGATGCTCGACCCGTGCGTCCCAGAGCACGGCGCCGAGCTTGCCGAGCCACCTGCTCCATCAGCGCCTCCAGGAAGCCATCGGGTTCCGACGTTGTCCCCGACTCTGCATTTTTCGCCATTGTGTACCGCCCACGTGGTACAGTAGATTTTATGTCCTCCGTAACGCGTCGTGTCCAAGTCACGCTCGACGCCGAGTTGGCCACAGCGGTGGCCGAGTTCGGCGGGACGGAGCCACGATCACGTGCGGTACGAGATCTCGCGGTCCGTGGTGCCGAGGCGATCCGCGCCGAACGCGCGGGCAGGCGCGACGCTCAAGAGCATTTGATGCGGATCGCCGCTGGAGAGGACGACGGCTACGACTTCGCCGTCTCAGAGCAACTTCATGCCTCCCGCTGAACCCTTCGGTTCGGGCGGACTACTCGTATTCGACACGTCGGCTTGGAATCGTCAGCGAGACCGGACCGTACGTCCCCGCTGGGTCGCCACAGCCGCATCGGACCTGCTTGCGGTTTGTCCGGTGGTCGCTCTGGAGCTACTCGCGAGTGCGCGCGATGAGCAAAAGTTCACTGAGCTCGATCGCACGCTTGCGGCGCTACCGGCGGCCCCCGTGACTCGAAGCGCCGGCGCGGCGGCTATCGGTGTCTCGCGTGACTTGCGTGGTGAGCGCCGTATTCCGGCCGCGGATTACCTCATTGCGGCGGCTGCCGCTGAGCGCGGTGCTGGAGTGCTGCACTACGATCACCATTTCGACGCGCTCTGTCGGGTGCTCGGGATCGAGAGCATTTGGGTCGCAGAACCGGGCTTGATCGACTAGTGTCCTGAGTCGTTATTTTTATGCTGGTTTGTGGGATGCTTTGTGGGTGCCACGGGGTCCTGCTGCGGTGTCGATCGAGTTGACGGATGGGGAGCGTGAGACGCTTGCGCGGTGGACGCGGCGGCGGCGTAGCGCGGCGGGGTTGGCGCAGCGTTCGCGGATAGTGCTGGCGTGTGCGCAGGACCAGACGAACACGGCCGTCGCGGCGCAGGTCGGGGTCTCGGTACCGACGGTCCGCCGCTGGCGTGGACGGTTTGCCGAGCGGCGTTTGGACGGGCTTTTGGATGAGCCGCGACCGGGGCAGCCGAGGAAGATCAGCGATGAGCAGGTCGAGGATGTGATCGTCAGGACATTGGAGAGCGCGCCGCCGGATGGCGGGACTCACTGGTCTACACGCCAGATGGCGGCCAAGACGGGGTTGAACCAGACGGCGGTCTCGCGGATCTGGCGGGCGTTCGGTCTAGCACCGCATCGGGTGGAGCACTGGAAGCTCTCCAAGGACCCTCTGTTCGTGGAGAAGGTCCGTGACATCGTCGGCCTCTACTTGGACCCGCCCGAGCGCGCGATCGTGCTGTGTGTGGATGAGAAGTCCCAGATCCAGGCGCTTGATCGCTCGGCACCGACGTTGCCGATGCTGCCCGGCACACCGGCGCGCGCCACCCACGACTACAAGCGCAACGGCACGAGCAGCCTGTTCGCCGCGCTGAACACAACTAGCGGCAAGGTCATCCGTTCGTTGCACGCCCGCCACCGCGCGATCGAGTTCAAGAAGTTCCTGGTCAAGATCGACAGGGAAGTCCCCGCCGACCTGGACATTCACATGATCCTCGACAACTACTCCACCCACAAGACGCCGGCCATCAAGCGGTGGCTGGCCGCTCATCCGCGTTTTCACTTGCATTTCACCTCCACAGGCTCCTCATGGATGAACCTCGTCGAGCGATGGTTCGCCGAGCTGACCGCTCGCAAGCTACGCCGCGGGGTGCACCGCTCCGTCACCGAGCTCAACGCCGACATCGAGAACTGGGTCGAACACTGGAACGAGAACCCCAACCCATACGTCTGGACCAAGACCGCCGAGGAAATCCTCGACAACCTCGCCGAATACTGCAACACAATTAATGCGTCAGGGCACTAGCCCGTATTTTCCTTGCGGTCTCTCACCAACTTCTGTCGCAGCCGCCGGTCGACCGGATGCATCAGCATCTCCACCAAACCATCAAACCCCGGCTGGACCGTTTGGATAGCGTCTAGACTGGCGCACCATCCTTGATCGAGCCCATGGCCCCCACAGTGGGGGCCATGATGTCTGTTTGGAGGCTCGGGTTCGCCCGGACATATAGAGTCGCGGTCGCGATGTCCACGGAGAGCCTACGGGAGAGCCCGGATCAGACCCAGGAGCTGCATGGCGGGAGACTGATCGCGCGCCGCTTGAAGGCGCACGGTGTGAGCAAGCTGTTCACGCTCTCGGGCGGACACCTGTTTTCGATCTACGACGGTTGCCGCGAGGAGGGCATAGACATCGTGGATGTCCGCCACGAGCAGACGGCCGCATTCGCCGCCGAGGGTTGGGCGAAGGTGACGCGCGCGCCGGGAGTGTGCGCGCTTACCGCCGGGCCTGGCGTGACAAACGGCATGAGCGCGATGGCGAGCGCCCAGGCCAATCACACGCCGATGCTCGTGCTCGGCGGTAGGGCTCCGGCACTGCGCTGGGGCCAGGGGTCGCTGCAGGAGATCGATCACGTGCCGTTCGTGCGTCCGCTATGCAAGCTTGCCACGACGGCTCAGAGCACCGCTGAGATCCCCGGCCTCGTAGACGAGGCGCTCGCGATTGCGATGGCTCCCCACGGCGGGCCCACGTTCCTTGACTTCCCACTCGACTACGTTTTCATGAGCGCCGCCGAGTCCGATGCGTCGTCGGCGGGCCCAGGGCATGCTTCGCGCGGAGCCGACACCCCGGCCATCGAGCGCGCGGCGCGACTCTTGAGCGAGGCCGAGAGGCCGGTGATTATGGCGGGTACCGACCTCTATTGGGGCCACGGGGAGCAGGCGCTATTGGAGCTTGCCGAGACTCTGCGCATCCCGGTGTTCCTCAACGGGTTGGCGCGCGGGTGCGTGGCGGCCGACCACGAGCTGTTCTTCTCGCGCACACGCTCGCAAGCCCTGAAAGGAGCGGACGTGGCGCTCGTTATCGGCGTGCCGATGGACTTCCGGCTCGGCTTCGGCGACTCTTTCGGTGAGGACACCGCGATCGTGGCGATCGACGTGGCGGAGCCTGAGCGTCGCCACCCGCGCGAACCGGAGGTTGAGCTCTACGGCGATCTGCTCGCCACGCTCTCCGACTTGCGCATGGCGGCGGGCGGAAAGGCGCTCGCGAGCAAGCCCTGGCTCGCCGACCTGCGCGCCGCGGAGATTGAGCACCGCGAGGCCGAGCGCGGCGAGCTCGACGACGAGCGCGCGCCGCTTCACCCGATGCGTCTCTACGCAGAGCTTGGCAAGGTGATCGACCGCGACGCCATCGTGATCGGCGACGGCGGCGACTTCGTGTCCTACGCGGGCCGCGTGATCGACAGTTTCAAGCCGGGCCGCTGGCTCGATCCCGGGCCGTTTGGGTGTCTCGGAACGGGGCCGGGGTATGCGCTCGCCGCGAAGCTCGCCCACCCCGGGCGCCAGGTGGTGCTGCTGCTCGGCGATGGCGCCTTCGGCTTCGCGGGGATGGAGTTCGACACGCTCGCCCGCCACGACGTGAACGTGGTCGGGGTGATGGGCAACAACGGGATATGGGCGCTCGAGAAGCACCCGATGGAGTTCCTCTATGGGTATTCGGTGGCCGCAGACTTGCGTCCCGCCACTCGCTACGATGAGGTGGTGAAGGCGCTCGGGGGGCACGGCGAGCTGGTGGAGCGACCGGCGGACGTAGCGGCGGCGCTCGAGCGGGCGTTCGCGTCGGGGAAGCCGGCGCTCGTGAACGTGCTCACCGACCCCACCGTCGCCTACCCGCGCAAGTCGAACCTCGCATAGCAACCGACCGGTCGAGTGGCGCGATCGGCCACACAATCGCCGCGCTCGACTTGACCTGTGCGGGCGCCACGGAGAGCGAGGAAGCCGCCTGGTGGGCGGCTTCCTCAGGGGACTTTGATGACCTCGAGGCAATGGCAGGGTGCGAGCCTCGAAGCCAGGTAGGACAGCCCACACAGCGGGATAGCCGATTGCTCGGCTGGTGTGCGGGCTTTATGGACCGGAGGTGAAGCGCGCAACAGAGCCCACGCCCCACAGCCGATAGGGGTTTTTCGGCAGATATCGGCGAGTGGATCAGCGCGCGCGCGAACTTCTCGGACAGATGTCCAGAGTTGCGGTGGTCATGTCGAGGGTTAATCCAGTTTCGCCAACAGCAGGGTGCCCCCGCGCAGGATGTCGTGCTCGGAGACCTCAACCTGGTCGAGGTCGAACGCGCGCATCGCCTGCTCCAACAGGATCATCCCCGCGACTATGGTGGGAGCCCGATCGGGATGCAGCCCAACCACTTCGCGCCGCTGAGCTTCGCTCATGTCGGCAAGGCGCGCGATGAGCAGTTCCACAGTGGCGAGCAAGAGCGGGTAGCCGTGCACCCGCTCGGGATCGTATGGGTCGAGCTCCTGGTCGATCGCGGCGGCGGACGTTGCGGTGCCGGCGACGGCGATCGCGCGTCCCACCGACGCGCGCCGCTCGGCGGGCAGGCCGGCGAGGAAGATCGCGCGCGTGTCCGCCGCGAGCTCCTGCAGCTCGGAGGGGGCCGGCGGATCGGTGTGGATGTGGCGCTCGCTCATGCGCAACACCCCCGCCTGCACCGACACGTGGAAGGTGGCGGTGTGGTTGGCGCCCACGATGAACTCGGTGGAGCCTCCCC
>DATBTP010000034.1:0-2324 GCA_036559185.1 Solirubrobacteraceae bacterium
ACTCGCGACCCTCGCGGTTAGAGGGGAGAAGGTCGATGTCGCCGGCGCCGCGTTCAGCGCTCGCGGCGACGCGGACAGGTCGAGCGCGCGGGCAGGCGACGCGGACGCGGGCGTGCCGCTGTTCTGCACCCGCACCCACATCGCTCCCAACGGCGAAATCCTGCTTTCCGGTCCCACCGTCGCGCGTTCATCGCTCGCGGCCGACGGCCGCTTGCACACCGGCGACCTGGGCTTCCTCGACGAGCGCGGTCGCCTCCACGTCAGCGGACGCGCATCCGACACGATCGTGAGCGGCGGCGAGAACGTCGCCCCGAGCGAGATCGAGGCGGTGCTCGAGACGCATCCGGCCGTCTCGGAGGCGGCGGTGGTGGGGCGTGCGGACGAGCAGTGGGGGGAGGCGGTCGTGGCGATTGTCCTAACCGCGCCCGACACAACCCTCGATGAGGAGGACCTGCGCGCTCATTGCGCCGCGCGACTGGCTCCATTCAAGGTTCCAAAGCGCGTCGAGCGCACCTCCGCGCCGCTCCCCCGCACGCGCTCTGGCAAGCTTCTTCGCAGGGAGCTATGAAGGGATCCTGAGATGAGCACCGTTCAGCCGGAGCAAGACGACGGAGAGGGTGCCGCGCGGGCGCACCGCGCGGCGAGCGTCATCCACTGGGAAGAGGCCGCCTCCGGTTGGGTGGCGCGCCAGGAGATGCTCCGCGAGCTCTCCGCGCCCGTCTCCCACTGGATGGTCGAGGCGGTCGACCCCCAGCCGGGACAGCGCGTGCTGGAGCTCGCCGCCGGCCTGGGGGAGACCGGTTTCCTCGCCGCCGAGCTGGTAGCGCCAGTCGGCGGCGTCATCACCAGCGACCAAGCCGACGCGATGCTCGACGGAGCGCGCAAGCGCGCCAACGAGCTCGGTCTCACCAACGTCGAGTTCCAGGTGCTCAACGCGGAATGGATCGACCTGCCCGTGGCGAGTGTCGACGTCGTGCTCTGCCGATGGGGCTACATGCTGATGGCCGACCCCTCCGCGGCGCTCGCCGAGACGCGACGCGTGCTGCGCCCGGAAGGCCACGTCGCGCTGGCGGTATGGGATTCGCTGGATCGCAATCCGTGGGCGCTTCATCCCGCCGCCGAGCTGCTCGAGCGCGGCCTCGCACAACCGCCCGCCGCGGGGGCTCCCGGCCCGTTCGCGCTCGGCGACAAGCAACGCCTGCGCGATCTGATGGACCAGGCCGGCTTTCAGGAGGTGTGGGTGCAACAGATCGACCTCACCCAGCGCGCGCCGAGCTTCGACGAGTTTTGGGAGACGACGCTCGACATGGCCCGCAACTTCCACGACGCCGTGCTCTCGCGCCCAGAGCCCGAGATCGCCGACATCCGCGCCTCGCTCGCCAAGCGCCTGGCGACGTTCACGGCCGTCGACGGCACGCTCGAGATACCGATGAGCACGCTCGTGGCCGTGGGCGCCGCCTGAAACGGCCGGTTCCGCCGCTCTCTCTGGCTAGCCCCCTGGTGCTCGACTAACAACCAGCACACCCGCGCTGTCCGACCGAAAACCCCGTCGACTTCAATCGGCCGCGGTGGATCCCATCCACGGCCCGACCGTCTCGGATGCGCGTGGGATAACCTGCCGCGCATGCTCTACGACGACGACGCCAACCTCACGCTCCTTGACGGCAAGACCGTCGCCATCATCGGCTATGGCTCCCAGGGCCACGCCCATGCGCTCAACCTGAAGGACTCCGGCGTCTCCGTCGTGGTTGGGCTGCGCGCCGACTCCTCCTCAGCTGAGAAGGCTCGCGCGGAAGGCCTCGAGGTGCTCTCGCCGGTGGAGGCCGCATCGCTAGGAGACCTCGTGATGATGCTCGTCCCAGACGAGCTCCACCACGCCGTGTGGGAGGAGATCTCCGACGGCATCGCCGAGGGCAACGCGCTGCTCTTCGGTCACGGCTTCTCGATCCACTACGGCGAGGTCGCACCTCCCCCCGGCGTGGACGTCGCGATGGTCGCCCCCAAGGGGCCCGGCCACCTCGTTCGCCGGCAGTTCACCGAGGGCTCGGGCGTCCCCGGCCTCATCGCCGTCGCCCAGGACGCCACCGGCAACGCGCGCTCGCTCGCGCTCGCCTACGCCAAGGGCATCGGCTGCACGCGCGGCGGGGTCATCGAGACCACCTTCAAGGACGAGACCGAGACCGACCTCTTCGGCGAGCAAGCCGTTCTCTGCGGCGGCGCCTCCGAGCTGGTCCAAGCCGGCTTTCAAACGCTCGTCGAGGCCGGCTACGACCCCGAGATGGCCTACTTCGAGTGCCTCCACGAGCTCAAGCTCATCGCCGACC
>DATBTP010000035.1:0-4651 GCA_036559185.1 Solirubrobacteraceae bacterium
CGACGGGCAGATCTTCCTTGAGCCCAAGCTCTTCTACTCGGGCGTGCGTCCCGCCATCAACGTCGGTATCTCCGTGTCGCGTGTGGGCGGCAACGCGCAGATCTCCCCGATGAAGAAGGTGGCGGGTCGTATCAAGCTCGAGCTCTCCCAGTACCGCGACCTCGAGGCGTTCGCCCAATTTGGCTCTGACCTCGACGCCGACACGCAGCGTACGCTCGCGCGCGGCGAGCGCATCGTGAAGACCCTCAACCAGGGGGAGCGCGCCCCGCTCCCAGTCGAGGACCAGGTGATCCAGATCTACGCCGCCACCAGCGGCTTCCTCGATCGCATAAACGCCGATCGCGTGCCCGAGTTCCTCACCGAGCTAACCGAACGTTGCCACTCAGAACACGGCGAGCTGCGCGTGAAGATCTCCGGCGGGGACTGGTCCGAGGGCGTCCAAAGCAGCGCTCACGCCGCCGTCGAGGCGTTTGCCGCCGACTTCGGCTACGACCTCGACGAGGAGGGCCTTCCGCTCGAGGACGATCGACCGCTCGAGGGGGCCAAGGCGGCGTAGCTCGCACAGAGCGCGTCCCCGACAGCACACAGCCATGGCTTCCCAGCGCGACGTCAAGAACCGAATCGCCTCGGTCAAGAACATCCAGAAGATCACGCGTGCGATGGAGATGGTGGCGGCCGCGCGGCTGCGCCGCGCCGAGCAGCGCATCGCCAGGCTGCGCCCCTACGCGGAGGCGATCCGGCGGATGACCCACCAGGCCGCGCGGGCGGCCGGTGCTGAGGCCGGCTCCTTCCCGCTGCTCGCGGAGCACGAGCAAGTGGCAAACGTCGGCTTGCTCCTGATAACGGGCGACCGTGGTCTGGCGGGAGCCTTCAACTCGCAGATCATCCGCGCCGGCGTGCGCGCCGGATCCGAGCTTGGAGAGGAGGGGCTGCAGAGCGTTTGGTACGCCACCGGCCGTCGCGGCGTCTCCTCGCTGACCTTCCGCGGGCGCGAGCTGAGCGGGAGCTATACCGGCTTCACCGACCGCCCCGCCTACGCCGACGCGCGCGCGATCGCCGACGACCTCATGACCGCCTACGTGGACGGGCGCCTCGACCGCGTGGAGATCCTCTACAACGCGTATGTCTCGCCGCTCACCCAGCACGTCACGCGTGAGACCCTGCTGCCGCTATCGCAATCGGTGATCGAGGAGGCAGACTCGGAGGGCTCTTCAAAGGAGGGCCCGAGCGCGCTCGTCGAGTACGAGCCTGGCCCGGAGGAGATACTCAAGCGTCTCGTGCCCGACTACGTGGAGATCTCGATCTACCGTGCCCTGATCGAGTCCACCGCCGGTTTCTTCGGTGCGCAGATGACGGCGATGCGCAACGCCTCGGAGAACGCGGGCACCTTGATCGAGGAATACACGCTGCAGATGAACCGAGCCCGCCAGGCCGAGATCACGCAAGAGATCATGGAGGTCGTGGCGGGAGCGGAGGGACTGAGCTGAGCCGGGCCACGACAGACGATTTGAGCCCGGTCGCCACACGCTCGAACCGGGTCACCAACCACGACTTGATAGACCACTAGGAGAACTGAAACGTAATGGACGCCAGCATCGCCACCAAGCCGACAACCCAGGAAGCGCCAGCCGCGGATACCGGCACGCGCAACGTCGGGCGTATCGAGGAGATCCAGGGCGTCGTGCTCGACGTCGTCTTCCCCGACAAGCTCCCCGAGATCAACCACGCCATCACGATCGCCCGCCCGCCCGCCGCGGCCCAGGAGGAGGCCGAGGGCGTGAGCCCCGAGTCGGGCGAGCTGCTCGTGTGCGAGGTGCAGCAGCACCTCGGCGACGACCGCGTGAGGGTGGTCGCGATGGACACCACCGACGGCCTCGCGCGCGGCGCCGAGGCGATCGACACGGGCGGCCCCATCACGGTGCCGGTGGGCGAGGCTACGCTCGGGCGCATCTTCAACCTGCTCGGCGAACCGATCGACCTCGGCGAGCAGCTCCCAGCCGACACTCCACGGCGCCAGATCCACCAGCCCGCTCCGAAGGTGGAGGACCTGATCCCCACGACCGAGATGTTCGAGACGGGCATCAAGGTGATCGACCTGCTCGCCCCCTACGCCAAGGGCGGCAAGGTGGGCCTGTTCGGCGGAGCGGGCGTGGGTAAGACGGTGCTCATCCAGGAGCTCATCCACAACCTCGCCAAGGAGCACGGCGGGCTGTCGGCGTTCTGCGGCGTGGGCGAGCGCTCGCGCGAGGGAAACGATCTGTGGCTCGAGATGAAGGAGTCGGGCGTCATCGACAAGACGATGCTCGTGTTCGGTCAGATGAACGAGCCGCCTGGAGCGCGTATGCGCGTGGCGCTCTCAGGATTGACGATGGCCGAGTACTTCCGCGACCAGGGTCAGGACGTGCTGCTGTTCGTGGACAACATCTTCCGCTTCGTCCAGGCGGGCTCCGAGGTCTCGGCGCTGCTCGGGCGCATGCCCTCGCAGGTGGGCTACCAGCCCACGCTCGAGACAGAGATGGGCCAGCTACAGGAGCGCATCTCCTCCACCAGCAAGGGCTCGGTGACCTCCGTGCAGGCGATCTACGTGCCCGCCGACGACCTCACCGACCCGGCGCCGGCGTCGGTGTTCGCCCACCTCAACGCCACCACGGTGCTCTCGCGGGCGATCTCCGAGAAGGGCATCTACCCGGCCGTCGATCCGCTGGACTCCACCTCCACGATCCTGAAGGCCGACATCCTCGGCGACGACCACTTCCGTATCGCCAACCGCGTCAAGGAGATCCTGCAGCGCTACAAGGAGCTGCAGGACATCATCGCGATCCTCGGCATCGACGAGCTCTCCGACGAGGACAAGCTCACAGTGCAGCGCGCGCGCAAGATCGAGCGCTTCCTCTCCCAGCCCTTCAACGTCGCCGAACAGTTCACCGGCACCCCGGGTGCCTACGTGCCGATCGCCGAGACCATTCGCGGCTTCGAGGAGATCATCGAGGGCAAGCACGACGATGTGCCAGAGCGCGCCTTCTTCCTGAAGGGCACGATCGAGCAGGTGCTCGAGGACGCCGGCAAAGGCTGATAGCGATGGCTCGCAACAGGTTCCCCGTCGAAGTGCTCACACCCGAGGGCGAGGTGTTCAACGAGGAGGTCGAGATGCTCTCCACGCGCACAGCCGTGGGCTCGATCGGCGTCCTCTCCGGTCACGAGCCGCTGCTGGCACGGCTGGAACCGACCGAGCTGCGCCTGTATCGCTCGGAGTCAGAGGTCGTGCGCTACGCGCAGGCCGAGGGGTACTTGCAATTCTCCGAGAACCGCGCGCTAGTGCTCGTCGAGGAGGCGATCCCCCCCGACGCGCTCGACCGCGCGACGTTTCAGGCAAAGCTCTCGGACGCCCGCGCCGCGGCCGAGAGAGCCCAGGCGGGCAGCGAGGAGGAGGCGCGAGCGCTACGCGACGCGAAGCGCTACGAGGCTTTCCTGTCGGTCGCCGGCTGATCCCCGAAGCGCGCCTGTCACGACCTAACGCATTCGCACCGGCTAGCCTTCGCTGCCTCATGATCGGACGGCGCGAACCACGAGCACGAGATGGCAGCTGAGCGCGAGCCGATCGGGGTGATCGGCACCGGCTACGTCGGTCTCGTCACGGCCGCCGGCTTCGCCGAGCTCGGCTCGGAGGTGTGGTGCGTGGACATCGACGCCGCCAAGGTCGAGCGCCTGCGCCGCGGTGAGGTACCGATCTACGAGCCCGGGCTAGCGGAGCTCCTGGCCAAGCATTCCGGGCGCCTTCACTTCTCCACCGACCTCAGCCAGGCGCTGGAGCACAGCCGTTTGCTGTTCGTGGCGGTCGGCACACCACCGACATATTCGGGCGACGCCGACCTCTCAGCCGTCAACGCCGTGGTCGACGCGATTCCCGCCTCCGAGCACCACGCTCTCGTGATGAAGTCCACCGTGCCCTGCGGCACGGGCGCGTCCATCCAGCGCATCCTCGGTGAGCGCGGCAAGGCCGGCTTGCGCTACGTCTCCTGCCCTGAGTTCCTCAAGGAGGGCTCGGCCGTGGAGGATTTCATGAATCCCGACCGCGTCGTGGTGGGCGACAACGGCGATTGGGCCGGCGAAGCGGTCGTAAAGCTCTATGAGCCGCTGGGGGCGCCGCTGGTGCGCACCGACATCGCCAGTGCCGAGATGGTCAAGCTCGCGTCCAACGCCTTCCTCGCCACCAAGATCTCCTTCATCAACGAGATCGCCAATGTCTGCGAGGAGACGGGCGCCGACGTGGTCGAGGTCGCTCGCGGCATGGGCCTGGACGGGCGCATCGGGCCGAAGTTCCTGCAGGCGGGTATCGGCTTCGGCGGCAGTTGCTTCCCCAAGGACGTCGACGCGCTAAAGCAGCTGGCGGGCAACTCCGGCTACCACTTCCAGCTGCTCACGGCGGTGATCGAGGTCAACGAGCTGCAGAAGCGCCGGGTGATCGCAAAGCTCCAGAAGCACCTGGGGGGATTGGTGGGTAGGCGTGTGGCGCTGCTCGGCCTCGCTTTCAAGCCGAACACCGACGACATGCGCGAGGCATCCTCGCTCGTGCTCTCCGCCCGGCTGAACGCCGACGGCGCGATCGTGAGCGCCTACGACCCGGTCGCCGAGCAGGAGGCGCGCACGCTCA
>DATBTP010000036.1:0-2869 GCA_036559185.1 Solirubrobacteraceae bacterium
GGAGAAGAGGGCGCCGGCGAGTGGGAGGCAGGCCGAAGAAGACCCGCGGCCGGGTGTCTCGCCAAGGAGCGTGTTGTCGGAAGGGGAGGTGGCAGCACTTCCCTTCTAGGCACAAGGAGACGCGGTGATGAGGGCACAACCCGGAAAGCTCGCTCAGACGATCGCTCTCGTAAGGCAGGCGCTCAGACGGTTCTCGCTCGATTCGGTTGCGATGTATGCGCTCGCGGTGGTAAGCGAACTGCCGACGATCCTGTTGCGCACAACGCTCACATTCATCCTCGCGTCGTTCGCTCTGGCCGCGACCGGAAGCCCCCACGGCGCGGGGGTGGGATGGACAGAAATCGGTTTGATACCGACGTTCTGGTCGATGCTCGCGCTCGCCACACCGGCTGGGACCGGGTGGTGGTGGAAGCAGCACATGGGCGGGAGGCGCGCTTCAGAGCGCGAGCGGCTCGCCTATGAGGACGCGGTGAGCCTCCTGCAAGCCAGCTCGTCCGAGCCTTTGCCGTTGCCGAAGAGCTGGTTCGTGCTCGATACCCCGACGCTCGACGCGTCGGTGTGCGGTGAGACTTTGATGCTCTCGAGGGGAGTGCTCGAGAGCGAGCATCTGCCGGCGGTGGTGGCGCATGAGCTCGGACACCTCGCGACACCCGACGGGAAGCTGACAGCCGCGATAAACCGGCTCGTGCTGATCCCACCACGACCACGTCAGCCCCAACAAGCCGGCTACGAAGAGCGCCGCCGCGAACGGGTTGGGGTCGAGCTGCTCGACCCGCGCTTCATCCTCGCGCTGTTCGCGATGCGAGTCCTGAAATGGATCGCCAGGGCGACAGCGCGCTTCGCAAACGGGGGGTTCGGCCTGTGGCTGACGCGGCCATTGTGGGGCGCGTACTGGCGCGGGCGCGAGTACCGGGCCGACGCCTACGCCGCAAGCCTCGGCCAGGCCGACGAGCTCGCCGACTTCCTCGAGACACACACGCTCATCCACGACCATCCCGTCCCGTTCGTGTGGCTGACAGAAGAGACACACCCTTCATCGGAGCTACGCATCGACAGGCTCCGTGAGCGTGGTGGAGGGACGGAACAGCAGCACCAAAGGGTCGTGTTGGAGAGTCCTTGAGGCGTTCGCGGCGGGACGGACGTGACTCAACCGCCGGCTCGTCGAGCAGGCCGTTCTCTACGCGACTCGCGTACGGCGCGGACGGCTTCGCACATGACCTCGTCGTCATCGACGCCCGCGGCGAGATTGCGCTCCTGCACGCGACGGATGGTGTCGAAGCCAAGCTGAATCCGCGCTACTCGTTCCAGCGCCTCACGGGCGCTCGTGCCCGGCGCACGCTCGCGCACCCTGCTCAACAGATCGCTGTCGAACTCAACCGTGGTTGTTGCGGGAGCGTTCATGGCCCTCATGGTGCCGCCGTGCATTGCGCGCTTCAACGCCACGGCGTTGATGTCCCGTTGTGTGGGGGCTGTCGGATTAGGGGGAGATGGCGTGCGTCACAAAAATGTCAACGGTCGCTCCGATGCCGGCCGCCGCGGCGCGGGCGGCGCTCGAGACTTTTGCTCGCATCGCGGGCGAGCGTCATCCGGGTGTCGTTCTCGTTCCCCTGGGGGGCGTAGGGGCGGACCGGACCGTTGTTTCTGCCGCGTCGGGGCAGATCATCCGGCCCTTCGCCGCGCCAGAGGATCGTGACGCGCTCTTGTACGGGGGTTGAGGCGTTGCCGCGCTTGACGATGACCGCGTCGATGGAGCTCGAGAGTATGCGCTTGCGGTCCTCGACGGGCAGCTCGTCGTAGGTCTCGATGGCGTCGGCGGTGGGTGCGAATGCGCTTGTGCGCTGTAGCGCGGTGCGGGCTTGGTCGACGGCTGTCGCGCGGGCTTCCAGGGCGGCGTGATAGCTCTCGCCGAGCACGCGTCGCGCGGTGATGTCCGAGGCGAAGTCGGCAAGCTCCTGTTCGGCGGTTTCAAGGGCGAGGACGCTCGCTTGGAGCGCTTGGGAGTCGTGCGTGATCGAGACGGCTTGGTTTGCCACCTGCTCGCGCCAGACCGTCTCGACATAGAGGTCGAGCACGTCTCGCTTGATGTCCGCCGGTTCCAGGCAAGCGCCGGCGCTGTGGATAGTGCGGCAGCGGTAGGCGGGCGTTGGTGTGCGTTTTCCCGAGCCGTAGACTTGTGGTGCGAGTACGTAGCGGCAGCCCGCGCAGCGGGCGATTCCGCCGAGGAGGTTGGGTTTTTTCCCGCGGGGAGCGGCGCGTACCGGCGCGAGGTTGGCTGCGTGCCACTCGGCGGGGCTGACGATCGCCTCGTGGGCGTTGGGGTTGATTGTGTCGCCTCGGTATGCCTCGCCGAGGTAGACGCGGTTCTTGATGATGCGCTCGACGTTCGATGTGGTCCAGCGTCCTGCGTTGGGGCGCGGGGCGATCTCGTCGAGTCGGCGGGCGATTGTGGTGCGTGTTTGGTGGGCGCCGCGCATCAGGAACGCTTCGCGGATGGCGGGCGCTTGGGTGTTGGGGACGAGCCGTTTGTCGGGACCGCGGTCGTAGCCGATGGGCGTGAACTTGGAGATGTGGATCCCACGCGCGATGGCGTTGTTGGTGGCCGTTCCCCAGTTCTCTGAGATGCGGTCGCGCTCGAGCTCGGCGAAGACGAGCAGGATGCGCATGAATGCCTTGCCCATGGGTGTGGAGAGGTCGAGGTTCTCAGCGACGCTGACGAGCACCGCGCCGTGGCGCTCGAACTCTTCGAGGGTGCTGAGGGCACCGACGAGCGTGCGGGCGAAGCGGTCGAGCTTGGCGACGATCACGCCATCGGTCTGCCTGGTCCTGATCCGCTGCACGATCTGGTCGAAGATAGGACGGCTCATGCTGC
>DATBTP010000037.1:0-3613 GCA_036559185.1 Solirubrobacteraceae bacterium
CCATCGGTTCGAGCGGCCGGCCAGGGTTGCGGTGCAAGAGCGCGACCGCGATGTCGCGATGCTCGCCGATAGCCGAGCGTATGAGCGTTGGCGTGTCAACCGACGTCGAGACCCAGCCGATGAGTCCCGCGCGGCGCTGTGCGACTGTCGCGAGGGTTGCGCCGCGCCTGTAGAAGGCGCCTTCGATGAAGAAGGTGCTGACCCCCTGCGCTTGGACGCGATAGACAAGGAATTGGCCGCTGTCGGTGAGCGAGCGCAAGAGGCCCGCCTGAGAGGTTCCCCCCGCCGGATAGCCGCCGATCGGCGAGCTCTGATTACACCAATCTCCCTGTAGCAGTCGCGCGATGTCCGGGTTATATGGAGTGTTGACGGCGCCCGCCGAAAGCAGGCAATAGCGCGCGCGTCCAGCCGGCGGCGCCGGCACGACTTGACCCCCTACGAGCGCCCTGAAGGCGCGGTCGGCGTCGCGGCGCGCCTGAAAGCCGGCGAGTTGGGCGGCGGACACGGATCTGACCACGAGATTTCCTAGCCCCCCCACCTGGCGCTTGTGGCCTTCGATGGCGGCGAACCATTCGCTGAACGCGGTCGCGCCCATCGAGGGCTGCATCGTGAGCACACCGCGGAGCGTGGCTAGGAATTCGGTGTCGCGGCGCAACTGCATCTCGAGTGTCTCGTTGACATCGGTCGCCGTCGTCTGAAACGCTTGCTTTTCGTGGGCACGCACGCTGGAGCCCCACAGCAGAGCGCCCGCAACGGAGGCCACCAGGCCGAATACGAGCATCGTGCATGCGACCAGCATCCAGCGCCCGCCCCTTCTGGTGAGGCCGCGTGATCTAGCCGCGTCGGCAGGGCCGCCCGATCGGTAGCTGGCGGGGATGCGCCGCATACCTACTTGATCGAACGGTTCGTTTGGAATGAACACCGTGATTTGCGGTAGATGAGGCGGTAGTGTCCCGCGCGGCGCAATGTCCGAACGCATCCGAAAATTGGACCGAAGGCGAAGGCTCCGCCCAGAGCGCTCGGACACCGACGCGGCGTTTACCGGCACTTCCAAAGGAGCGGCTCGTGAATCGGTTTTAGGAGGTAGCCCCTACATCGATAACGGCGCTGCCCTCGAAGCGCCCGGCACGTAGGTCCTCGAGCGCGAGTGAAGCCTCCGCAAGTGGGTAGGTGCGCACGTTTGCGCGAATCGGCACGCGCGCAGCCAGGGCAAGGAACTCGCGGGCATCCTTGCGCGTGAGGTTTGCGACCGAGCGAATGGCGCGCTCGCCCCAGAGGATGTCGTAGGGGAAGCTCGGAATGTTTGACATGTGGATCCCCGCGCACACCACCGCGCCCCCCTTGGCAAGCGCGCGCAGCGCCAGCGGCACAAGCTCGCCGGCGGAGGCAAAGACGATCGCCGCGTCGAGCTGCTCGGGCGGCTCCGTTGTCGAGTCGCCGGCCCACTCGGCGCCCAACTTCAAAGCAAAGGCCTGTGTGGACTCATCGCCGGGGCGAGTAAACGCGAACACTCGACGACCCTGGAAGCGGGCCACCTGAGCGATGATGTGGGCAGAAGAGCCAAATCCGTACAGTCCGAGCCGCTCGGCTCCGCCGGTCATGCCGAGCGCTCGATAGCCGATCAGGCCCGCGCACAGCAATGGGGCCACCTCCAGATCCGAGAAGCCGCCCGGCAGCGCGAAGCAGAAGCGTTCGTCGGCAACAGTCATCTCCGCGAACCCTCCATCGATGTCTCTCCCCGTGAAGCGGGCTAGATCGCAAAGGTTCTCGCGACGAGTGAGGCAGTAGCGGCAACGACCGCAGGTCCACCCAAGCCACGGGATGCCGACGCGCGCGCCCGGTTCCAGCGCCTCGCCGGCTCCCGCGCCCTCGCCACGAGCGATGACGGTCCCCACGATCTGGTGGCCGGGGACGATTGGCGGCTTGGGGATCTCGACGTCCCCGTCGAGCAGGTGCAGGTCCGTGCGGCACACACCGCACGCGTGGACCCGCACGAGGATCTCGCCTGGACCCGGAGCGGGCTGCTCGAGCTCCGCGGGTTCGAGCGCGCCCGGCCGCTCTATCCGCATCGCCCGCATCGTTCGATCATGCCAGGCAACCGCTCCACGAGGTAGCGCAGCGTGCGGTAGGAATCGCTTTGCGCGCCCACCACCATCGGGCGAGGACGCGATTGTCGAGTTTGGGATTCGAGATACTTCAATCATGGCGTCGGCCGACATCAGGAGAGACGGCACGGCTCGTGTTGTGGTACTTGGAGGCGGTTTCGGGGGGGTGTATGCCGCGCTGTATCTACAGCGCCTGACCGCCAGGGGCGCGCCTCTTGAGGTGTCGCTGGTGAACAGAGAGAACTACCTCGTGTTCCAGCCGATGCTGGCCGAGGTGGTGGCGGGAGACGTGGGCATCCTCGACACGGTGAGCCCATTGCGCCAGTTGTTGCCCGATACGAAGCTGTTCGTGCGGGAGATCGAGGGTGTGGACATGGAGCGGCGGGTGGCGATTCTCGGCGCGGGACTCACGCCCCAAACCCACGAGCTGGCATTCGACCATTTGGTGGTCGCGCTCGGCAATGTCACCGACTTCAGGGGGGCTCCGGGCCTACCCGAGCACGCTCTGCCGTTCAAGACGCTCGCCGACGCGGTGCGCATCCGCAACCACGTGATCCACGTACTGGAGCAGGCCTCGGTTGTCGGCGACGGCGAGCTGCGCCGCACGATGCTCACGTTCGTTGTTGCGGGCGGCGGCTTCTCGGGAACCGAGGTGGCGGCGGCGCTCAACGACTTCGTGCGGGAGGCTATCTCGCACTATCGATCGATCCCGCGCGAGGAGGTGCGGATCGTGCTCGTGCATAGCGGCAAGAATGCGCTCGAGCGCGAGCTCACTCCGCGTCTTGCTCGCTACGCGACAAGCGCCCTCGCCGAGCAGGGCATCGAGCTGCTGCTCGGTGAGCGCCTGGTCGCGGCGAGCCCGCACGGCGCTGTGCTCTCAGATGGGCGGCGCGTTGCCACCCGCACGCTCATCTCCACTGTTCCATCATCTCCCAACCCGATCGTCGAGCGGCTCGGTCTGCCGACAATAAAGGGGCGCTTGGAGTGCGAGGCGACACTTGCCGTGAAGGGGAACGAGGGAGTGTGGGCGGTGGGCGACTGCGCGCGGATCCCGCTGCCTCGCGGCGATTCGTGCCCGCCCACAGCGCAACACGCGATCCGCCAAGCGAAGCTCGTTGCCGCCAACATCCTCGCCGTTCACACGGGCGGGAGACGACGGTCGTACGCGTTCACCGGCCTCGGCAAGCTCGGCGCGCTCGGCCACCATCGAGCCGTCGCCGAGCTGCCCGGCGGCATAACGGTCGAGGGTGTGTTGGCGTGGTTGATGTGGCGCGCCATTTACTGGGCGAAGCTGCCGGGGGCCAGCCGCAAGACCCGCGTGGCGGTGTCGTGGCTCAGCGACCTCGTGCTCCCCTCCCATCCAGTGCAGCTCAACCTCGGTGGCGGGCGGGGCGCGAGGCAGGCCCACTACGAGCAGGGCGAGACAGTGTTCGAGGAGGGCGACGCCGGCGACAGCCTCTTCATGATCCTCTCAGGCCATGTGGAGGTGGTCAAGCGCGTCGACGGTA
>DATBTP010000038.1:0-1639 GCA_036559185.1 Solirubrobacteraceae bacterium
GATCGGCTCGGACCTGGTCGGAGCGCTGATCGAGCTCGGCTTCCACTCTGGTCCGCGCAAGCTCACGCTCAGCGCATGAACGCTCGCTCCCCTCGCCGCGTCGGCCACAAGGGCGCCGCTCACATCGAGCCCGGGAACACCCTGGCGAGCTTCGACGCGGCGCTGCGCCACGGCGTGGACATGATCGAGCTGGACGTGCTGAGCGAGCACGTCGACGGCAGCGGGAGGCTGCTGGTCGCCCACGACTTCGAGGACATGCGCGCACGCACGCCGCTGAGCTTCGAGGAGGCGCTCGAGCACCTCGCCGGTGAGGCGTTCGCGGAGGTCGAGCTGGATGTCGACGTGAAGATCCCCGGCTACGGGGGACGCGTCGTAGGAGCGCTGCGCGAGAAGGGGCTTATCGAGCGCTCGCTCGTGAGCGGCATGTACACCTCTGAGCTCGACGCGATCCGGGCTCTGGAGCCTGGGCTGCGCCTCGGTTGGTCGGTGCCGCGCCTGCGGCGCGACTACACGACCGACATGCTCACAGCGATTCCCGCCCTTGTGATACTCAGCGGCTACCGCGCGCTTCTGCCCCGGCGCGCTCGTGAAGCCCTGCGCGCCGGCCGCTTCGATGCGATCATGGCCCACTGGCGCCTAGTCACTAGAGCGCTCGTCCGCGCTGTGGCCGAAGGCGGGGGCCAGCTCTACGTGTGGACAGTGGACGACGCCGCGCAGATCGCCAGGCTGAGCGCGATGGGCGTGGACGCGATCATCACGAACGATCCGCGCCTATTCAACCAATGACGCACGTGGCCGCGCTGAATCCCGCCGGATCGGCCCCGGCGAGGCTCTGATGCCCGGCCGTGGTCGGGCGGGAGGCCGAGTGCACGACATGGACGCCCTTGCGCCATTGAAAGCTCACGACGCCGCGCAGCGTGAACGCTGGCTTGCCGGGGACGGGTGTCAGCTGGAAGCTGAGCCCGTTCTGGCGCGCGGAGGAGGCCGGGCCGACGGTGAGGAAGCCCGAGTCCGCGCCACGCGCTGGATCGTCGATCCATTGTTTGGTGGTGGGGTTCTGATACTGGAGGCGAAAGCGCATGTACATCTTGTCGCTGGCGAAGCCGTCGCTGGGCATCGAGCCGCGGATACCCAGGGTGTTTGGCTGGTCTTTGGGGGTGCAGACATCGATCGTCGCCCACAGCTGGCGCGAGTGGAAGAGCGAGTGGCCGGTCGCGGCGCTCGCCTCAGAGACGGAGGTAAACGAGAGCACAAGGAGCGCCGCCAGCAATGCGATCGGCTTACAGGAGACCATCGTGCACCTGAAGATAGCGCCGCCGGTCCTCCGGTGGCGCCGGTGGAGTGGCCTGTGATATGCCTGCGTGATGGCGGGCATGCGTTCAGCGGAGGTGGTGGAACTGCTCGCGCGCGTTCCGGTGCTCTCCACGCTCGAGCGCCCCGACCTGGAGCGGATCGCCGATCTCGCGGTGCCGCGCCAGTTCGAGCCGGGCCAGGTCGTATTCCGTGAGGGCGATGCGAGCGACACTTGCTACATCGTTCGCTCCGGGCGTGCTCGTGCGGTGCGCGAGCACACCGGCGGCCGCACGATCACGCTCGCTACGTTCGGCCCGGGCGAGTTCTTTGGCGAGCTGGCGCTGTT
>DATBTP010000039.1:0-2262 GCA_036559185.1 Solirubrobacteraceae bacterium
GTAGCCGACGTCGTCCTGTACGGACATGGTGAAGGTTCCCACCTTCGAGCCGTGGGAAAACAACGGCCCCGATATGGGCGCGATGATGTAGGGGCCGCCGACGTCGGCGAGCACGCGCCCGTGCTGGGCGACCCGCAGGCGCACGATGTGCCAGTGGGGCATGTAAACGATCCCGTAGACGGCGCTGCGCACCGCCTGGACGTTGGAGCTCGCGAGCGCGCTTAGCAATTCCCGCGAGCCGGTGACGTGCGCGATGTCCGCTCTGACCTCGCCGCCGTGTATCTCGCCGACGTAAATCCGCCGCGCGACCCTGTCGTACACACCCGCGATAGTCCGAGCGCTGGCCGCGCCGCAGGCGCCGTGCGGAGTCGTTTCGCCCGCGGTGGCGGCGGAGCCGATCGCGGACACGCCCGACCCGTCAGCCGCGGCGACCCGTCCCGAGCCCCGCGAGACCGATCTCGAGTGCCGCGAGACCGACCCCGAGCCATCCGGGTCGGCGGCGGCCACGGCTCCAACCACCAATGCAACCAAGACCGCGCCGGCCACCAGCCAGCGCAGGGTCGGTCGTTTCGGTGAGGCGGACATGGAGATGAGCTTCGGGGGCGGCCCTTAGGGCCACATGTACGGCGTGTGAGAGATGTCACATCCTAGAGACGGCCCGGCGCTCTACGCGGCGAACACGCGGTTGGCCAGCGTGGGATCGCCGAGCGTGTCGAAGGCTACGAGCTTGCCGGCGTCGTCGTAGGTGAGCACGTCGGCGCTCTCGACCGACTCGCCGTCGAGTTTGACGGTCGTGAGCACCACCACCTTCTCGCCCTCGGCGATGAAGTCGTGCGGCGCGGTGCGAAAGCCCCCGCCGAGGAACTTCCCCCACAGCTCGCCCACCGCCTGCTTGCCTTTGTATGAGCCGGTGAGCGCGTTTTTGCCGCGCACGTTCCAGGAGATCGAGTCGTCGATGTCGCGCATCGCCCCCTCCGCGTCGCCGCTGCTGAACGCGGCGTAGGCGGCCTGCGCGGTTTGCTTGTTCTCTTGAGCACCCATTGTTTGTTCGCCTTCCTTTGGAGAGTGAGACCGGGCAAGGGCCGAGCCCGCCACCGGTGCGGGCTCGGGCCTGTAGCGACCGCGGCGCCGGAGTCGGTCGGTGACGGGCCGAGCGCTACTGCAACCGGTGTACCCGTGTGGCGGCGATCCCATTCCGTGGTGGCCTCCGATCGTCCCATTACCCTTCACGCATGCACTCTTCAAAGCAGGAAGAACGCGTCGCGGTGATCGACCTCGGGTCGAACTCTTTTCGGATGGTCGTGTTCGCCACGAGCGGCGCGGAGTGGGTCCGCGAGCGGGAGAGCTCGGTGGCGGTGCGTATCGGCGAGGGTCTCGCCGCGAGCGGACGGCTCAGCGAGGAGGCGATGGCGCGAGCGCTGCACACGCTCGACGAGTTCACCGCGTTGTGCCGGCAACATGGCTTGCGAGAGTGCGAGGTGGACGCGGTGGCGACGAGCGCCATCCGCGACGCGGAGAACGGCCGGGCGTTCCTGGAGCGGGTGCGGGCGCGCACGGGTTTGGACGTGCGGATACTCAGTCGCGAGCAGGAGGCGCGCTACGGCTACCTCGCGGCGGTGCATTCGACGACGCTCTCTGACGGGTGCGTGCTCGATCTCGGCGGCGGCTCGATGCAGCTCGTGCGCGTCGCGGGACGCATAGCGCGGGAGTCGGGCTCGTGGCGGCTTGGAGCGGTGCGTATGACCGAGCGCTTTCTCTCAGATGAAGGACCCACCCACCCGGCCAAGCGCGGCCAGTGCAAGGCGCTACAGGCGCACGTGGCGCGCAAGCTCGAGCGCGCGCCCTGGCTTGCCGCGGCCGGCTCGCAGCTGATCGGCCTCGGCGGGACGGTGCGCAACCTCGCCGCCGCGGCGGAGCGCGCGGCGGGCCTTCCGGACGAGCAGGTGCAGGGGTTCGTGCTCGAGCGCGGCGCGCTGGATGAGCTGATCGGGCGTCTGGCGGCGCTGCCCGCCGTCCAGCGCAGCGAAGTGCCCGGCATAAAACCCGCGCGGGCCGACATCGTGCTGGCTGGTGCGCTTGTGATCCAGGAGGTGATGCGCCGCGGCGAGTTCGACGCGCTCGAGGTGACGGGCGCCGGCTTGCGCGAGGGCATCCTCGTCGAGCGCCGGCTCATCGCGCGCCAGCCGGAGCTCGCGCTCGCCTCCCCCGGCGCCCGCGCGGCTTGACGCGGGCGTGGCGCGTGGTGGCGGTCTGTGCGGGGCC
>DATBTP010000040.1:0-3083 GCA_036559185.1 Solirubrobacteraceae bacterium
GGTGCTTTTCCCCGTCTGCCGTGCTCCAAGCAGGCACACAGCCCGTGCTTCCGTGAGAGCCTCGACGACTGCTGGCCTGACGTGTCGTTCGATGAAGGCTGTGGGCACGGTGGATACAGGGTACCGCCCTCATCTGACAAATGGGGAGTTGATGCGCATACAAATGGGGAGCAAGATACACTGCAAGTGGGGAATTAGTATGATAATTGGTAGGTGCAGGCCGGCCGCCCGCGGTGGTGACGCAAAGTAGATAGTAGGACTGCGCACTTCCAGCGAGGGCCTCATCCGGTTAGGATGCGCCGGTGTCCACGGACAAGGTCCTCTACACCGACGATGACAGCGGGATAGCGACGATCACGCTCGACGACCCCGACACCCGCAACGCGCTCTCTCCCGAGCTGCTCGCCGGGCTGACCGAGGCCTTCGAGCGCGCGCGCGACGCCGATGAGGTGCGCTGCGTCGTGCTCGCCTCATCGCACGAGAAGACCTTCTCCTCGGGGGCCAACCTCGGCGGCTTCGCCGGCGATGCCTCACTTGTGCACAAGCACTTCGGCTCCGAGCTCTTCGTCGGACTCTTCAAGCTCATCGGCCAGCTCGGCAAGCCCACCATCTGCAAGGCACGCGGTCACGTGCTCGCCGGCGCGCTCGGCATCGCGCTCGCCTGCGACCTGATCGTCGCCTCCGAGGAGGCCAGTTTTGGCACGCCCGAGATCAACGTCGGCACCTTCCCCTTCATGATCATGGCCCTCATCTACCGAAACGTGGGCCGCAAGAAGGCCAACGAGCTGCTGCTGCTCGGCGAGCGCTGGAGCGCCCAAGAGGCTCTCGCCGCGGGTCTCGTCAACAAGATCGTGCCCGACGCTGAGCTCGACGGCGCCGTGGGCGAGTGGGCGGGCAAGCTCGCCGGCAAGTCCCCAGTGATCATGCGTCTCGGCAAGGAGGCCATGCGCCGCCAGATGGACATGCCCCTCGACGACGCCCTCGACTACCTGCGCGCCCAGCTCAGCCTCGCGCTCTCCACCGAAGACATCGTCGAGGGCGTCACCGCCTTCTTCGAGAAACGCGACCCCACCTGGAAAGGACGCTGAGATGAGCGCTCCCGACACCTCCGAGGCCGGCACGGAGCGCCGGCCGACTCAGTCATCCTCCCTGTTGCGTCCGCTCGTCGAGGATCTGGCCGAGCGGCGCGCCCGGATCAGGCTGGGCGGCGGCGAGGAGAAGATCGCAGCGCAACACGAGCGCGAAAAGCTCACCGCGCGCGAGCGCATCGCCCTGCTGATCGACGACGGCACCTTCGTCGAGCTCGGCATCCACGGCAAGCCGCACTTCTCCCAGCGCGCCATGGATGGAGTGGACGCCCCCGCCGACGGCGTGATCACGGGCTACGGCAAGGTCAACGGGCGCCTCACCGCCGTCTGCGCATACGACTTCACCGTCATGGCCGGCTCGATGGGCATGACCGGAGAGATCAAGGTCACGCGTCTGCGCGAGCTGGCGCTCACCAAGCGCATCCCCTTCGTGTGGCTGCTCGACTCCGCCGGGGCGCGCGTGCAGGAGGCCGCCGGTGCGCTGTTCGCCGGCTCGGGCCACCTCTTCCGCGAGGAGGTGGTGATGAGCGGTGTGATCCCGCAGATCGCCGCCCTGATGGGCCCTTGCGCCGCCGGCACCGCCTACATCCCCGGACTGGCTGACTTCGTACCCATGGTCAAGGGTCGGGGCTCGATGGCGCTCGCCGGGCCGCATCTCGTGCGTGCTGCCGTGGGTGAGAACGTGACCCAGGAGGAACTGGGGGGCTCGCGTGTGCACTGCCGCAAGTCCGGCGTGGGCGACATGGAAGTGGCCAACGACGAGGAGTGCATCGAGCGGATCAAGCAATACCTCTCCTACATGCCCCAGAGCTGCGAAGAGAAGGCCCCCATCCGCCGCGAGGTCGAAGACCCGATCGACCGCCGCGAGGAGGATCTGCTCGACGTTCTGCCCGAATCCAACCGCAAGCCCTATGACATGTATGAGGTGATCCGCCGGATCGTCGATGACGGCGAGTACTTCGACATCAAGAGCCAGTGGGCCAAGACGATCATCACCTGCTTCGCCCGCTTCGACGGGCGGCCCACGGGGATCGTGGCCAACCAGCCCAAGCACCTCGGCGGCATCCTCGACAACGACTCGGCCGACAAGGCCGCCCGCTTCGTCAACCTCTGCAACGCCTTCGCCATTCCCCTCCTGTTCATCCAGGACGTTCCCGGATTCATGGTTGGCACCAAGGTCGAGGCGGAAGGCATCATCCGCCACGGCGCCAAGATGCTCCACGCCGTTGCCAACGCCACCGTGCCCAAGATCACAGTGATCACCCGCAAGGCCTACGGCGCCGGTTACTACGTGATGAACGGCCGCGCCTACGAGCCCGATCTGATCGTCGCCTGGCCCAGCGCCGAGATCAGCGTAATGGGAGCCGAGGGTGTCGTCGAGATCGCCTTCCGCAAGCAGGTCGAAGCGGCCGAGGACCCCGCCGCCAAGAAGGCCGAGCTGATCGAGGGCTTCCGCAAGATCTTCGACGTCTATGTAGCCGCCGGCAATGACGTCATCGACGACGTGATCGACCCGCGCGAAACGCGCGAGACGATCTGCCGGGGGCTGGAGATGTCCGAGAACAAGAAAATCGAGCGGCCATGGAAGCGCCAGGGCGTGGTACCGGTCTAGGAACGGAGCGAACGATGAGCCTCGATGACCCCGTAGTGATCACCTGCTCCATCTCCGGGGCGATCGCCAACCGCGAGCAGTGCCCTGCGATCCCCTACACGCCCGAGGAGTACGCCGCCGAGGCAAGGCGGATCGTGGACGAGGGCGGGGTGCACATCCACATCCACGCCCGCAAACCCGACGGCACGCCCAGCTATGAGATCGAGGACTTCCAGGCGATCAGCGACGCCATCCGCGGCGAGGTGGGGGATGCGGCGATCATCAACTTCTCCACCGGCACCATCGGCGTGCCCGTGGAGAAGCGGATCGAGTACCTGCGCGCCTGCCGCCCCGAAGTCGCCGCCCTGAACATGGGCTCGATGAACTACGCCAAGTACTCGCGC
>DATBTP010000041.1:0-3436 GCA_036559185.1 Solirubrobacteraceae bacterium
GATGCGCACCATGCTCTGCGGGGCCTGCCACGGCGACGGTCGGCTGCCCACCCAACCATGCGGGGAGTGTCGCGGCCACGGCCGGCGGCCTACACGACGCAGCGAGCAGGTTTCTGTGCCAGCGGGCATCGCCGACGGTCAACGCATACGTGTGGGTGGCGCGGGCCACGCGGGCGAGCGCGGCGCCCCCTCGGGCGACCTTTACGTGCTCGTGCGGGTTCGTCCCGACGAACGTTTCGTGCGCGAAGGCGACGATCTGATCACCGCGCTCGACCTATCCGCGCCGCTCGCCTCACTTGGCGCGACGCTCGAGGTGCCCACGCTCGAGGGCTCGAGGGCGGTGGAGGTGCCAGCGGGCGTTCAGCCCGGCGAGGTGCTGAGCGTGCGCGGTGAGGGCATGCCCTCGCTGCGCGGCGGTCGCCGCGGCGACCTAAGGGTCCTCGTCAACATCGTCGTTCCGCGCCGCCTCAGCGACGAGCAGCGCGATTTGATCGCCCGTCTGAACGACACGCTGACCGAGGAGAACCTGCGCTCGGAGGAGTCCGTCTTCGGCAAGCTGCGCCGCGCGCTGCGCCATCACGCCGCGTGACCTGGTCTCCGCGGGGGCGGCTGGTCGCGGCGTTTGGCTCCGGACGCGGAGGGCGGTCGCGATGATTCGTGTCGCGTTGCGTGTGAGGCGCGCCGACGCCGAGCTGGTGCTCGCCGACCTGCTCGAGCTCGCGCCGGGTGGGGTGGAGGAGATCGAGCTACCCGTCGCCGACGGGGAGCAGGGCGTGGTGGAGTACGCCGTGTACGGCGCCCCCGGGGAGCTGCCCGACCTGCCGGACCTGCGCGCGGCGGTCGGCGGCGCGCTTGTGGAGGTCTCCACAAGGGAAGTCCCCGACGACTGGTCGGAGCGCTGGAAGCGCTTCCACCGCCCGGTCCTGATCGAGTCGTCCGTCGCGCGGGCGCCGGCTCTTCACGTGCGACCGCCGTGGGAGGCTCCAAGCGAACATCCAGGAGCGCTCGAGATAGTGATCGACCCCGCCCAAGCGTTCGGCACAGGAGCGCACGCCACCACGTATCTGTGCCTGCAACTGCTGCTCGAGATCGCCGCCGGCGAGCAGGCTCGCGGAGCGGTGCTCGACGTGGGCTCTGGTTCGGGCGTGCTGGCCATCGCGGCCCTAAAGCTCGGCTATGGCCCGGTGCTTGCTCTGGACAACGACCGTGAGAGCGTACGCGCGATCGTCGCCAACGCCGCGGTGAACGGCGTGGATATCGATGCTCGCCGCTTCGAGTTGCGCGAGGAGACTTTGCCATGGCTTGACGTGATTGGGGGAGGGGGCATCGCGCCCGCGCCTCTCGCCGGTTGCCGTGGCGAGCGGCCCGAGCGCAAAGCGAGCTGTGGACGCGCCGTGATGCTCGCCAACCTGCTGCGCCCACTGCTGATCGAGCTTGCCGACGCGATGCCCGCCTCACACCCGCCCGATCGGCTCGATCTGATCGCGAGCGGGTTGTTGTCTGAGCAGGCCGACGAGGTCGCCGTGGCGTACGCCGAGCGCCTGGGAATGTGTGAACTCGCGCGTCGCGAGCGCGGCGAATGGGCCGCGCTGTGGCTCAGCCGCGGCTGACGAGCGGAGCGTTCGTAAGGCTCGTCTCGCCGTCGCGTGAGCCGGCAAACGGCACTGAGGGCAACCGCTCGGTGGCCGCACGCGCGACCGATCTGAACAGCAGGTCGAGCGCTCCGCGCACGCCGCCCTCGGTGTCGAGCAGCGCCCGCGCGGCCACAAGGCCCGCGCCGATCGCGTCGAGCGCCTCTCCCGCATCGCCCGGCTCGGGGTCGCGGCACACCGCGATCGCGAGATCGAGCATCCCCCGAGCCTGCTCCACCGCTCCGGCGAACATCGCCGGCCCCGCGAGGCTCCCGTAGCCGTAGGCGCGCGCGAGACGACCATTCATCGCGATGTGAGCCGCGCCCCGAGGCGGGTTGGTGGGGGGTAGGCCCCTACCGTCGACGAGCCCCGCCATCGTCCCGCCGAGCATCGCGCTCGTGGCCCGCCTGTCCAGATCCGCGTGGGCGGCCACCCGCAGCGCGAGGTACAAACCGCTTGCGGTGAGCCCGTAGGGGGGATCGCTCGCGAACACCACTCGCTCGATGGGCACGCGCGCGAGCAACTCGATCACGTCGATCGGAAAAAAGCACGACGTGTCATACAACACGCTCGGATGGTCGGCAAGGCGCGAGGTGAGGATGCCCTGGTCGCAAATAGCGCCGTGCGCGAGGATCAACACCACCTCAGGGTGGCGCAGCGCAAGGTTCGCCAGCCCGTCCGCGATCGGCGGCATTCCGCGTCCCGCGTGGATCAATATCGGCACCCCCGCTTCGCCGGCGAGCGCGAAGATGCCCTCCATCTCCGGGCCGTCGAAGGAGAACGACTGCGCGCGCGGATGGAGCTTGATCCCGCGCGCCCCCTTCTCGACGCAGCGCTCCCCCTCCGCGACGGGCGCTTCGGCGGGGTCGAGTCTGCAAAAGGGGATCAGCCTCCCCTCGCTCTCACCCGCCCACGCGAGCACGCGATCGTTGGGAACGCGGTAGGCGGGCTTGCGCTCGGGGTCGTGCAGCGGGAACACGCACGCCCTCCGCGCCCCCGCGTCGTCGAGCTGTGAGAGCAACGTTTGAAGGTCGAGCGAGCGGCCGTCCTCGTCCAAGCCGAGGTGGGTGTGCGCGTCGAACACTTCCACGCCAGCGGGCGTCAACCGTTCGCTTTCCCGGAGGAACGGCACGATCGCTTCGGCGTAGAGAGATGCGCTCATGCTCAACCAATTTTGCATATTCAGCGCGCTTCACGGCGTACGGCACGCGGCAGGGCCGCCCTAGCCGCTGCGGGAGATAGTTTGTGACACGCTTGTAACATTGGTGTCGACCGCGTTTCGGGGCTAACGTCTCTCTTGTGCCCATCCGTATCGTCATAGCCGGCGGCGGCTTCGGCGGCTTCTACGCCGCGCGGTCGCTCGAGCGCATCGCCACCCTCCGCGGCGTGCGTGTAACGCTCGTAAACGACGCCAACTTCATGCTCTACACGCCCCTGCTTCCCGGCGTGGCGGGGGCCACGCTTGACCCCCGCCACGTAGTTGTTCCCCTGCGCTCGCAACTACGCCACACCGACCTGCTGATAGGGAGCGTCACCGGACTTCACGCCGGGCGTTGCGCGCTCGGCGTGCGCCGCGTCGACGGGGAGTGGCGCGAGCTCGCTTACGACCACCTGCTCGTGGCGCTCGGGTCCGTCTCTCGCGTGCTCCCCATCCACGGTCTCGCCGAGCACGCGATCGGGCTCAAGTCGCTGTCCGACGCCACCGCGCTGCGCAACCAGGTGCTCACGTGCTTCGACGTCGCGGAGTCGCTCACCGACCCAGCGCTGCGCGCCGGGTACCTCGGCTTCGTGTTCGTGGGCGCAGG
>DATBTP010000042.1:0-4767 GCA_036559185.1 Solirubrobacteraceae bacterium
CGATGCCCCCTACCCACGACGTGTACGCGACCGCCAGGCGCCCGCTCGCGCGCCTGGCCTCGCCGCTGGCGACGCGCGCGCGCAGGCGCCGCCACGAGCGGTTCTTCGAGCTAGCGCGCCCGCGGCCCGGCGCGCGGGTGCTCGACGTGGGGTGCGGTCGCTTAGGTTTGCGGGCGTTCGAGCCGGACCTTGACATCACGGGCGTGGATGTCGCCGACCAGCCCGGCTATCCGGGTCCGTTCGTGCGCGTCGACGCCACCTCGCGCTTGCCATTCTCAGACGGGGAGTTCGACCTCGTGTACTGCTCGAGCGTCATCGAGCATGTCCCGCGCGAGCGCCGCGAGACGTTCGCGCGGGAGGTGCGTCGGGTGGGACGCGGCTGGTTCGTGCAAACGCCCGCCCTCGGCTTCCCTATCGAGCCCCACTCGCTGCTGCCGGGCGCCCACTGGCTGCCGCCGCGTCTGCGAAAGCCCTACTGGAAGCTCGGGGCGGCGGGGTCGTGGGAGGAGATCCCGTTGCTCTCGCGCCACGAGCTGGAACGGCTCTTCGGACCGGCGCTACCGGAGCGACTGGGGCCGTTCGTGAAGAGCTGGGTGTGCGTCAGCCGCCGAGCCGGCTGATGTCGTTGCTGAAACCGTTCACGACAAGGAACAGCAGGAGCGCGATGCCGACCGAGCTGAAGCGCCACATTGCTTGGAGCGATACGCGTCGCCCGCGCAGCTTCTCGGCGACCGCCCACAGCACGTGGCCGCCGTCGAGCGGGAGGAAGGGCAGCAGGTTGAGCACCGCGAGGATGAGCGATACGTAGCCGATTACCACGAGCGCCCTGCCGGGGCCGGCCGCTACGGCTTGCTCGGTGACCTGGCCGATGCCAACGATGCTCGAGATCTGCTTGCGCTGCTTGGAGCTCGTCAGCGCCTTGGCGAGGCCGCTGAAGGTTTGCGCGGTCATTCCCCACATCTCGCGCGCCGACGCGCCGGCGGCGGCGAGAACGCCGAACGACTTGACCGGGGGCGGGGCGAACTCGAAGCCGAGCACCATCCGTTTCACTTCGTTGGCGGCGTTGTAGCGCGGGTAGAGGACGAGCTTCACCAGACGCCCGCCCCTACTTACCGTGAGCACCGCCGGCGTGCGCCCGCGACAGCCCTCGACTAGCGCTCCCGGGCAACGGTGCGAGGAGATCGCCCGCACGGAGGTGAGCGGTGTCGCCGCGCTCCCGTCAACCGACACGATGCGATCGCCGGGACGCAACGCCGTCGCCGCCGGCGCGCCGCGCTCGACGGCCCTCACGACGGCTGTTTCGGGACCGAGCGTGCTCACGTCGGGGTTGACGCCTTCGAGCGTGAGCGCGCCGTTGAGGCTGCCGGCGACGAGCACCAGCCAGAACAGCAGGAAGGCGATCAGGATGTTCACACCGGGTCCGGCGAGGATCACGACGACGCGCTTCCACGGCGCCTGCGTGTAGTAGGCGCGGCGGGCTACCTCCGGCGGTAGCTCCTCTATCTCCGCTGGGTTCATGCCGGTGATCTTCACGTAGCCGCCCGCGGGGATCGCGCCGATCATGTATTCGGTCTCGCCCCGTTTGACCCCGGCGAGCTTCGGCGGGAAGAACAGCGAGAAGCGCTCCACCCTCATACCCACGGCCTTCGCCACGACGAAGTGGCCGGCCTCGTGCAGGACGATCAACGCCATGATGCCGAGAATCGCGATCGGCCAGTTCATGGAGTCAGTTTGGCAGGCCGGTTAGGAGTTTCCGCCGATGGACGTTAGACGCGGGCAGCGTGCGCTGAGGGTGTGGCGCGTAGTGCTCAACCGACCACCGCGATGGCTTCGGTCGCCGCGGCCCGCGCCTGGCGGTCGGCCTCGTACAGCGACTCGAAGGCCCGGACCGCCGCGCTGGGGAGCCGCGCGAGCGTGCGCTCGATGACCTCGGCTATGGCTAGGAACGGGAGATGACCGGCGAGGAAGGCGTGCACGGCGATCTCGTTGGCGGCGTTGAGCACGCACGGCGCGGTGCCGCCGGCGAGCGCGGCCTCGCGCGCCAGGCGCAGGCAGGGGAAGGCCGCGAGATCGACGGGCTCGAACGTGAGCGCGCCCATTCGCGCGAGATCGAGCGGCTCGATCGGCAAATCGACGCTCGTGGCGCCGTGTAGGGCGTAGGAGATGGCTATGCGCATGTCGGGCGGTCCCATGTGCGCGAGCATGGCCTTGTCGGCGAGCTGCACGATGCCGTGGATGAGCGATTGGGGGTGCACGACGACATCGATGCGCTCGTAGGGCGTGCCGAACAGGTGATGGGCCTCCATCAGCTCTAGGCCCTTGTTCATCAGGGTGGCGGAGTCGATCGTGATCTTCCCCCCCATCGCCCAGGTGGGATGTGCGAGCGCCTGCTCGACGCTCGCCCCGGCGAGCTCCTCGCGCGAGCGCCCGCGGAACGGCCCTCCGCTCGCCGTGATTGTGAGGCGTTCGACGGTTCCGGGGGGCTGACCGGACAGGAGCTGATGGAGCGCCGTGTGCTCGGAGTCGACCGGCACGATCTGCGCGCCGGTGGCTTCGGCGAGCGCTACGACGAGCTCGCCGCCAACCACGAGCGACTCCTTGTTGGCGAGCGCGAGATCGATGCCCTCACCGAGCGTCGCCACGGTGGGGCCGAGCCCGGCGGAGCCCACGAGCGCGTTGAGGACGAGGTCGGCGCCAGACTCCACCACGAGTCGCACCAGCCCCTCCGCTCCGCCGAGCACCTCCCCCTCGGGCCAGGCGCGAACGGCTTGCTGGGCCGCGTGCTCGTCGACGAGCGCGATGCGCCGCACTCCATGGGCACGGGCCTGCCGCACAAGCGTTTCCCACGAGCGCTCAGCGGAGAGACCCACAAGCTCCAGCTGCTCCCCTCCACCACAGTCGAGCACATCGAGGGCCTGGGTGCCGATGGAGCCGGTGGAGCCGAGGATGAGCACGCGCTTAGGCACGACGGCGATCCGCTTGCGGGCGTGGGTCAAACATAAGCCAGCCAGATGTAGTAGCCCACGATGGCGGCGAACAACACCGCGTCGAGCCGGTCGAGCACGCCGCCGTGGGCGCCGAGCAGCGTGCCGGTGTCCTTCGTGCCGGCTTGGCGCTTGACGAAGGACTCGAAAAGATCGCCGATCGGGGCGAACACGGCTACGCCGAGACCGAGCACGAGCGCGTGTGTGCCCGGGAGCCAGTCTTGATAGCGCCCCGCGAACCAAACGCTGAGTACCGTGACGGCCATTCCGATGAGCAGTCCCTCGACGGTCTTGTTTGGCGAGACTCTAGGCGCGAGCGGACGCCGGCCGAACAGCCGTCCACCGAGATAGGCGCCGGTGTCGCCGAGGAAGGCGCCCACCAGCACGTCGATGACTATCCCCTCGCCGTGGGGCAGCCCTCGCAGCAGCACCGCGTGAGCAAGCCCGAATCCGATCCAGTAGATCCCGAGCAGCGTGAGCGCCATGCCGCCGACGCTCGGGGCGGGTTGGGCGAGCGTGAACCCGAAGAGCAGTGGGAGCGCGAGGACCGCGGCGAGCAGCACCTGCGACTGTCCGCCGTAGAGGGCGGCCGCGAGAAGCCCCGCGAGCGCGAGAAAGCCGGCGAGGCGAACCGGATTGGCGCGCTCGTACATGCCGTAGAGCTCGTGCATGCAGAGCAGGCCCAACACGAGCACGCCCGCCGTATACACGGCGCCGCCTTCGATGACGAGGAACAGCGCGAGCGCGACGAGCGGCAGCGCGAACAGCAGGCGGGAGCCGAGGTCTGAGCCCCCGGCACGCGAGGCCAGCGCGGCCGCGGGGTTTGGTCGTGGATCGTCCATGGCCGCTCAACGACCGCCGAAGCGGCGGCGGCGGGCGGAGAACTCGGCAAGCGACTCTTCGAGCGCGACGCGAGAGAAGTCCGGCCATAGCTCGTCGCGGAAGATGAGCTCCGAATAGGCGGACTGCCACAGCAGATAGTTGGACAGGCGGCGCTCGCCGCTGGTACGGATGATGAGATCCGGGTCGTGCATCTCGGGCGCGTAGAGGAGCTTGCGGAAGTCCTCCTCCTCGCCGCCTCCGAACGCGCGCGCGGCATCGACGATCTCGGCGCGACCGCCGTAGTTGAAGGCGACGAACAGCGTGATGCGCGTATTGGCGTCGGTTAGCTCTTGCGCCCAGCTCATGCGATCCACAAGCTGCTTGTCGAGCCCCTCGCGCCTGCCGATGAAGCGCATCCTCACTCCCTCGGCGTGTAGCTCGGGAGTCTCACCGGCGATGCGCCGGTCGAACATGGCCATCAGCCCCTCCACCTCCTCGGCCGAACGCGACCAGTTCTCGGTAGAGAACGAATACACCGTCAGCTCCCTGATACCGAGTTCGACGGCGTCGCCCAGCCGCGCCTTCACGGTGTCGGCGCCGGCTGAATGCCCCTCGTTCACCGGTAGGCCACGGGCGCGAGCCCAGCGGCCGTTGCCGTCAGTGATGATGGCGACGTAGCGCGCCCGAGCTGCGTCCTGCCCGACCATCACACCTCCAGGATCTCTTCCTCCTTGGCCTTCAATACAGCGTCAAGGTCGGCGATGCGCCCGTCGGTGAGCTTTTGCAGCTCGACCTCGGCGCGGTGCTCGTCGTCAGAGCCCGCCTCGCCCTCGGCCTTCAGCTCGCGCAGATGCTGCATGGTGTCGCGGCGCACGTTGCGAATAGCCACGCGCCCCTCCTCGGCGAGGTTGCGTACGACCTTCACGAGATCCTTGCGGCGCTCCTCGGTCAGCTCGGGCAC
>DATBTP010000043.1:0-6821 GCA_036559185.1 Solirubrobacteraceae bacterium
CGACGGCGCAGACGACCGTCCGCGGCACCCCGAGCGCGACCTCGAAGGGATCCGCCCCGCTCACCGCCGGCGCGCTCGTGGCGGTGTCGTTGCGGCCTTCGGCGCCGGTGTATGTGTGCCTCATCGGCGACAACGGCCGCAAGTTGATCCCGGGGGCGATCATCCAGCCGCCTTACACACCGGTGACTTACCACGCCAGGCGCTTTGAAATCACGCTGGGCAACAACGCGGTGACGATGTATGTGGACGGCAAGCTCCGAACGGTGCCGGCTTCGGCGAGAGCGATCGGCTATACGATTACGAGCGCTGGTCGCAAAACGCTCGCCGCGGCCAAGCAGCCCACTTGTAGATGAGTAAGCCGGTGAGGGCCGGGATCGTGGTGACCGGCACCGAGGTGTTGACGGGTCGCGTGCGCGACCGCAACGGCCCGTGGCTCTCAGACCGGCTGCTCGAGGGCGGGATCGATCTGGCGCACATCGCGATCGTGGGGGATCGCCCCGCGGATATGGAGGCGGCGCTTTCGTTCATGGCGCGAGAGGGCGTCGAGGTCGTGATTACCAGTGGCGGCTTGGGACCGACCGCGGATGACTTGACGGCGGAGATCGTCGGTCGCTTTCAGGGCCGGAAGCTGGTAGTGGACGAGGCGCTCGAGCGCCGCATCGCCGAGATCCTGCGTCCGCTCGCGGCGCGCTACCCGCACCTCGATCGGGAGGCGATCGCGGCCGGCAATCGCAAGCAGGCGAGGATCCCGCTGGGCGCAACGGTGCTCGAGCCGGTGGGCACTGCGCCAGGGCTCGTGGTCGCGCCGGCGCGGGGACGGGAGGGTCCCACGATCGTCGTCTTGCCGGGACCCCCGCGCGAGTTGCGCCCGATGTGGGAGCAGGCGGTGGCGAGCGAGGCTTGGCGCGAAGCGGTGGCGGGCGCGCGTATATACCGCCAGCGGATGTTGCGCCTGTTCGGGATCCCGGAGTCGGAGATCGCCGAGACGCTGCGCGAGGCCGAACGCCGAGGCATTGACCTCGTGGAGCTCGAGATCACGACTTGCTTGCGGGCCGGAGAGATCGAGATCGTGACGCGCTACGAGCCCGGCGCCGAGGAGGCGTACGAGGCGTTCGCCGCGGTTGTGCGAGAGCGCCACACCGACACGCTCTACTCGACGGACGGGACCACCGTGGACGATCAGGTGGCGGCGCTCTTGCGGGGCGAGCCACCCGCGGCCCTCGGCGCACGAGAGAACGAGCCGACACAGCCAAGCGGTCCGGCGGGCCAGAGGCGGACGATCGCGGTGGCGGAGTCGTGCACCGGCGGGCTGCTTGCCGCGCGCCTGACGAATCCGCCGGGCGCCTCGGAGTATGTGCTCGGCGGGGTGGTGGCGTACTCGAACGAGCTGAAGGTCGCCGCCGCGGGCGTGAGGAGCGAGACGATCGAGACTTACGGGGCGGTGTCGGCGGAGGTGGCGCGTGCGCTCGCGGACGGCGCCCGCGAGTCGCTGGGCGCGGAGGTTGGCGTGGGTGTCACGGGTATCGCCGGACCGGGAGGGGGGAGCGAGCACAAGCCGGTGGGACTCGTGTGGACGTGCGTGGTGGGACCCGACGGCGCGAGCTTGACACGCTCCGTGCGCTTGCCCGGCGGACGCTTGGACGTCCGCGAGCGGGCGGTGACGGTGGCGATGCACTTGCTCCGTCGTCTGCTGAGCGGCGAGGGGGACGGCGAGCGCGGCGTGAGGCCGGCGCCCGAGGGCCCGCTGTTGCGATGAGCGAGCAGACCCGCCCGGCGGTCACGAACGTGGCCGCGCGTACGCCGGGCGGATGAACCGCGGCCCGACAGCTCGCCTGTTCGTCGCGGTGGACCCGCCGGCGGAGGTGAGCCGAGCGCTTGCGCGGTGGGCGCGGGACGCACTGCGAGGCGCGGGGGAACTCGCGCGGGCGGGCAGCACTCCGAGGTTGCTTGAACCCGAGCTGTTGCACGTGACGTTGTGCTTTCTCGGTGAGCGCCCGGTGGGGGAGATCGACTTGCTCGAAGCTCGGCTCGCCGCGTGCGGGGGCGTTGTGGGAGAGCTGTCGGTGGGGGCTCCGCTGTGGTTGCCGCCGCGCCGTCCGCGGGCGCTGGCGGTGGAGCTTTACGACGAAGATGGAAAGCTCGCGCGCTTGCGGGCGAGCGTGGCTGTGGCCCTCGAACACGTGTCCGGCGAAGCACAAGGCGGCGAGCGGCGTTCGGGAGCGAGACGCTTTCGCCCGCACGTGACCGTGGCGCGGATGGGCCGCGGCTGGGAGTCGCGCGGGCGAGTGCTGCCCCCGACACCGTCGCTGTCGTTCGTGCCCGCCGAGCTGGTGCTGTACCGCTCCTGGCTCTCGCCGCGGGGGGCGAGCTACGAGGCGGTGGCCGCGCGACCCATCGGCTGACCGGTGGCCGGAGGCACGCTGGCTGTCCTTGCGCCGTTACTCTTGTGGGTGCCATGACGAAGCGCTACCACCTCACCACATTCGGCTGCCAGATGAACGAGCACGACTCTGAGCGGATGAAGGGGATGCTCGAGTCGCTCGGATACAACGAGGCGCCCGAGCGTGCAGAGGCGGACCTGATCCTGTTCAACACGTGCTCGATCCGCGAGAGCGCGGACAGCCGTTTCGTCGCCCACCTCGGCGAGGCCAAGCGGCTCAAGCGGGAACGGCCCGAGCGGGTGGTCGGGGTGGGGGGGTGTTGGGCTCAATCGGTGAAGGAGGAGGTGTTCGAGCGCTTCCCGTTCGTGGACGTGGCCTTCGGTCCCGGTCAGACCCACAAGCTCGCCGAGTTTCTGACGAGCGACTCGCTCACCGCGCAGGGGTATTTCGAGTTCGAGGGCTTCACGGGCCACCTTCCCGCCAAGCGGGCGCGGCCGTTTCAAGGGTGGGTGCAGATCAGCGTGGGGTGCAACTGTCGCTGCTCTTACTGCATAGTGCCGAGCACCCGCGGACGGGAGGTGTCCAGGCCGCTCGAGGAGCTCGTGACGGAGGTCGAGAAGATGGCGGGCGAAGGGGTGCGCGAGGTGACGCTGCTGGGCCAGAACGTCAACTCTTATGGGCGGGACCTGCACGTCGAGGGAGGGGAGGTGGGTATCTCTGTCGGGGGTGACTCGCGCGCGCGTGCGAGGACGCGTTCGCGCAGCTTCGCCGAGTTGCTCCATGCGCTCGACGCGATCGAAGGCATCGAGCGCATTCGTTACACCAGCCCGCATCCGAAGGACATGAAGGAGGATGTGATCCGCGCGCACGCCGATCTCGCGAGCGTTTGCGAGCACATCCACCTGCCGTTGCAGTCGGGTTCGAGCCGGATCCTCAAGGCGATGCGCCGCACGTATGACCGCGAGCGCTACCTCGATCGCGTGGCTTTGATCCGCGAGCACGTGCCCGACGTCGCGCTCACGACCGACATCATCGTGGGCTTTCCCGGAGAGACCGAGGAGGACTTCGAGCAAACGCTGGAAGTGGCGGAGCAGGTGGGCTACGACAGCGCTTTCACGTTCGTCTTCTCGCCCCGCAGGGGCACGGAGGCGGCCGACATCGTCGAGGGCGTCGTACCTCACCCGGTCAAGGTGGAACGTATGGAACGCCTCGTGGAGGTCGTTCAGCGGCGTGCCGGCGAGCGTGCCCGGCGCTTCGTGGGCCGCACCCTGGAGGTGCTCGTGGAGGGTCCCTCGCGCACCGATCCCGCGCGCAGGCGCGGGCGCACGCGCCACAACAAGGTCGTCAACTTCTCGGGCCTGGCCGATCCCGGCGAGCTGACGCGGGTGCGGATCACGGCGGCCACCAGCCAGACGCTCGCGGGCGAGGAGAGTCTCCTCGCCCGCGCCGCGGGCTGACAGGCCGAGGCCTTCGAACGCTACCGGCGAGCCCACGCGCCGAGGACTCGGCGCCGACGGACACGTGGGTGGACGCGCAGACGATTGGAGGACTCGACCCCGGCGGGGCGAACATGTGTTCTCATTGTTCCGTCCGACGGCCCCCATACATTTTCATCTCCAACTTTTCGACAGGAGGATAAGACGATGCCCGTGACCGATGAGGAGAAGGCCGCAAAGGCGCGCGATGCGGCCCTGCAGGGCGCGCTCGGGCAGATCGAGCGCGAGTTCGGCAAGGGCTCGGTCATGCGCATGGGCGACGAGGGCGCGCAGGTGCGCGTCGACGCGATCCCCACGGGCGCGCTGTCGCTCGATTTGGCGCTCGGCATCGGCGGGGTGCCCAAGGGGCGCATAGTCGAGGTCTTCGGTCCCGAGTCCTCCGGCAAGACGACGCTGATCTACCACGTGCTCGCCGAAGCGCAGAGGCTCGGCGGGGTGTGCGCCTTCATCGACGCCGAGCACGCGATGGATCCGCTTTATGCCAAGGAGATCGGAGTGGACATCGACGAGCTGCTCGTCTCCCAGCCCGACTACGGCGAGCAGGCGCTCGAGATCGCCGACATGCTCGTGCGCTCGGGCGCCGTGGATGTCGTCGCGATCGACTCGGTCGCCGCGCTGACCCCCCGCGTGGAGCTCGAGGGCCAGATGGGCGACCAGACCGTGGGCGCGCAGGCGCGCATGATGAGCCAGGCGATGCGCAAGATCGCCGGCAACCTGAACAGGACCGGGACGCTCTGCATCCTCACCAACCAGATCCGCGAAAAGGTGGGCGTCATGTTCGGCTCGCCGGAGACCCAGCCGGGTGGACGGGCCTTGAAGTTCTACGCCTCTCAGCGCCTTGACATCAGGCGCATCGAGACGCTCAAGGACGGCACCGAGGCGGTAGGCAACAGGGTGCGGGTCAAGGTCGTCAAGAACAAGCTCGCCGCGCCTTTCAGACAGGCCGAGTTCGACATCGAGTTCGGCAAGGGCATCTCCACCTCGGGCTGCCTGGTGGATCTCGGGATCGAGCACGGCATCGTGACGAAGTCGGGGTCGTTCTTCTCTTACGGCAACGAGCGACTCGGTCAGGGGAGGGGTAACGCGAAGGCATACCTCGACGAGAACCCGACCATCGCCGGTGAGATCGAGCGCAAGGTGTACGCGGCACTCGGGATCGGAGCCGACAAAGTGAGGCCGATCCAGGGGACCGAGACCCCGTTGGCGATGGCTCCCGATCCGCCGGAGGCTGACACCCGCGCCGCTTGACCTGACGGTCGACTGGGTGGCGCGTATCGAACCGCGCCGCCCAGCGAGGTCCTACCTCTTCGAGCGTTGACCGTCGGCCAACTGATGGACGATCTTGTCGCTGCCCATCTTGCGCGTGAACGAGGCTGCCACCTCCGGGGCCAGACCGGAGAAGGCGGAGCCGAGGCGAAGAGATATGGGCGCCACATCGACCTCGCCGCGGTTGCGCGCGATTGCGTCGACCACTGCCTTGGCGACATCCTCGGGGCTGCGCGTGCCGACACCCTTGGGTAGTTGAACCTGCGCCTCGGCGAACATGCCGGCTTCACGGATGAAACCGGGGAAGACGGCCGAGACGCCTACACCCGTGCCGTGCAGCTCCGCGCGCATCGCCATGGCAAAGCCGCGCAGACCGAACTTCGTGGCGTTGTAGATCGAGCTGCCGGCCGTGCCGGTCTTGCCCGAGAGCGAGGACATGAACAGCAGGTGACCGCGACCGCGCTTGACCATCGCGGGCGCGAGTGCGCTGGTTATGGCGATGGGTGCGCGCAGGTTCACGTCGAGCGCACGGTCGACCTGCTCGATCGTGAAAGAGTCGAGCGGGCCGCTGGCTGGCAGCGCGGCGTTGGCTACGAGGATGTCGAGCTCGCCGGCCTCTGAGAGCAGGCGATCGACCTCGATGGGGTCGGCGAGATCGACCGCCAGGGCGCGCGCGGAGAGCTCGGAGGCGAGGGGCTCCAGAACGTCGGAACGACGACCGGTGAGGACAAGCTCGGCGCCCTCCGCCGCGAGAGCACGCGCGATCGCGTGACCGAGCCCGCCGGTGGCGCCTGTGAGCAGGACGGTGGAGCCGGAGATTTCCATCAGGTGAGAGCCTACGCGAATGCTTGAACTCCCGCATGGAGCATCCCCGAGCTCGCACGGACAGCCCACCGGCCTGGGCGCGATGCCCGCGAGTACACGGATCGTCGCGATATTCGGACCGACCGGCGTGGGCAAGACCTCCGTAGCGGTTGAGCTTGCGCGAGCGTTGCGGCTACGCGGCGAGCTACCCGTCGCGATCTCAGCCGATGCGCTACAGGTGTATCGAGGCCTCGAGACGCTCACGGGTGTGGCCAGCGGCGCGGAGCGAGCCGAGCTCGAGCACAGACTCGTGTCGTTTCTGCCGCTGGACGCGAGCTTCAGCGCGGGGCAGTATGCGGAGCTGGCGCACGCGGAGATAGATGGGGCACTCGCCGAACGCCGCCGCCCGTTGGTGGTTGGGGGGACGGGCTTGTATCTGCGGGCGGCGCTCACCGAGCTCAATCTGCGCCCGCCGCCGCCCGAGGGCGTACGCGAGCGGTGGATCGCTGAGCTGGAGCGCCACGGCGCACCGGCGCTTCACGCGCTTCTTGCGAAGCGCGCGCCCTGGGCGGCGGAGGGGATCGACGTGAACGATCGTCAGCGCATCGTGCGCTCGCTGGAGCTGTTCGACGCGGGCGAGCTGCCCGATCCAGGCGATCGGCCGGACGGGCCATCGCAGCTGTGGACGGAGGACGTTCGACGTCCGACGCTGCTCGTGGGGCTCGTGATGGAGCGAGAGCGGCTGTATGCGCGCATCGAGGAGCGCGTGGAGGAGATGCTGGGAGCCGGCGTCCGCGACGAGGTTTTGCGCGCACACGCGGCGGGTGCGAGCGCCACCGCACGCAAGGCGCTGGGTTTCGAGGAGCTCTTGAGC
>DATBTP010000044.1:0-5909 GCA_036559185.1 Solirubrobacteraceae bacterium
TTGCTGAGCGGGCGTGTAACGCCGGCGACATGGGGGCTGCCGGAACCCTCGAAGGCGGACCTGTTCGCCGTGAAGGCGATCCTCGAGGCGTTGGACGTCGCGCTGCGCGTGTCGCTCGAGTGCCGGGCCAGCACCGAGCCCTTCCTTCACCCGGGACGCGCGGCGAGCGTCGTGTGCGAGGGCGAGGCGATCGGCTGGCTCGGCGAGCTGCACCCGCTCGTGGCCCGCGACTGGGGCATCGAGGGGGCGGCGGCGATGGAGTTGCGGCTCGACCGACTCATCGTGTTGGCTTGCGGCCAAAGTCTCTATCGAGACGTGATCTCCTACCCCGGACTACGTCAGGATCTCGCGGTTGTGCTCCCCGAGGACGTTCCCGCCGGGCGGGTGCTCGACGCCGTACGAGAGGCGGCGGGCGCACTGCTCTGCGAGGTGGACGTTTTCGATGTCTACAGCGGACCGCAGGTCGGTGAGGGCAAGCGTTCGCTCGCGCTCTCGCTCGTCTTCAGGGCGCCCGACCGCACACTCACAGACGAGGACGTCACGCCGGTAAGGGAGAAGATCCTCGCCGCACTTGGCGGCATGGGGGGTGAGCTGCGTGCCTAGCGCGCTGGTAGCCGGGGCAACGGGTTTCGCCGGGGCGCTTGCCGCCGACCTGCTCTGGCGCCACCCAGAGTTCGAGCTGCGCACCGTCACCGCGCGCGCCGACGCGGGCAGGCGGCTGGACGAGATGTACCCGCGCTACCGTGTGCCGCTCGAGCTTCAGGAGCTCGACCTCGACCGCCATGCCGACGTGGACGCGGCGATCGTCGCCTACCCACACGCGGCCTCGGCGCCCCTCGTCGCCGCGCTACGCGCCCGAGGTGTGCGCGTGGTCGACTTGAGCGCCGACTTCCGCCTGGCCGAGCTCTCAACCTACGAGCGCTGGTATGGCGCCCACCCGCATCCCGAGCTGCTCGAATACGCCTCCTACGGACTGCCCGAGCTGCACCGCGAGGCGATCGCCGCCGCCGATCTCGTCGCCACGCCGGGCTGCTACCCGACCGCGTCGCTGCTGGGACTCGCCCCGCTCGCCCGCGCGGGCTTGATCTCAGACCTCGTGATCGACGCCAAGCAGGGCCTGTCGGGAGCGGGCCGTTCGGCGACGTGGCAGACGCACTTCTCAAACAGCGGCGAGAACATCCTCCCCTACAACATCGTCCACCACCGCCACACGCCGGAGATCGAGGAGCAACTCGCCGAACTCGACCCCCGCCACCCGGATCTGCGCATCCAGTTCACCCCGCACCTCGTGCCGCTCGACCAGGGCGAGCTGGTGAACTGCTACGTCACGCCCACCCGACCGATCGAGCAGGACGAGCTCGACGTCATGTACGAGGACGCCTACGCGGGCGAGCCGTTCGTGGAGATCGCGCCGCTTCCCGCCGAGGTGCGCGACGTGCGCGAAACCAACATCTGCCGCCTGCACGTGGCGGCCAGCGACCACACCGGCAAGGTCGTCGTCCTCTCTGCCATCGACAACCTGTGGAAGGGCACCTCCTCGCAGGCTGTCCAAGACCTGAACTTGATGTTCGGCCTCGACGAGACGGCGGGCCTGATATGAGCGCGGGCACGGAGGTTAGGGGCGACAGGGCCGCCGCCGGCCCGCCGCGACCCTTCTTCCACTCACGCTGGGTGGAAGCGCCGGCGCACGTACGCGAGCTGGGACCCGATGCCGGCCTGCCCGCCGGTTTCCGGGCGGCGGGCGTCGCTTGCGGGATCAAGCCATCGGGCAACCCCGATCTTGGGCTGCTCGTCTGCGACGCCCCCACCCCCGCGAGCGCCGCGCGCTTTTCCGACACGGCCACGCCAGCCGCGCCGGTGATGCTCAGCCGCGAGCGCTGCACCCTGTCGGCGCTGCGCGCGATCCTCGCCAACTCGGGTTGCGCCAACGCCGCCACCGGCAAACGGGGGATGGATGACGCCGCCAAGACACAGGGCGCGGCGGCGATGGCGCTCGGGATCGAGCCCTCCGAGGTGCTGCTCGGCTCGACCGGCGGCATCTCCGACTACCTGCCCGTCGAAAACATGCTGCGCGGAATACTCGACGCCGGCCGCGCGCTCTCGCGGCCGGGCGACGCGGGCTTCCAGCAGGCGATCCAAACCACCGACGCCTTCGAGAAGCGCGCCAACCTCGCGGTAACGCTGCCATCGGGGGAAGTGCGGCTGAGCGCGCAGTGCAAGGGCGCCGGCATGATCTCGCCGCGCTTCGCCACCATGTTCTGCTTTGTGGAGACCGACGCCGAGCTCGCCCCCGAGACAGCAGAGCTGCTGCTGTCGGTGTGCCTGAAGCGCTCCTTCGACCGCTGCACCGTCGACGGTCAGCTCTCAACCAACGACACCGCCGCTCTCATCTGCTCTGGGGAGAGCGGCGTGCGGGTCGCCGCGGAAAGCGAGGATGAGCTGCGCCTGGGCGACGCGCTCGACGCGCTGATGCGCCAGCTGGCGATCTTGATGGTGGCCGACGGCGAGGGCGCGGGCCGGATCGCGCGCGTGGTCGTGCGCGGCGGCGAGCAGGATCGCGTCGAGATCGCCGCCCGCGCGGTCGCGAACTCGCCGCTGGTGAAGGCCGCGCTTCACGGCGCCGACCCAAACTGGGGTCGCATTGTGCAGGCGCTCGGCGGCGCGCTGGGCGGCGGTGGGCTAGGTGGCTCTCACCTCCCGCTAGACCTCGTCATCGAGGGGATCCAGGTGTGCGCGGCCGGCGCCGCGATCGATCACGACGACGCCGCGCTCGCCGAGGTCGTGCGAGGCAAGGAGATCGAGTACGAGATCACGCTTCCGGGCGAGGGCGCCGAAACCGAGGTGTTCTTCTCCGATCTGTCTCACGAGTATGTGACCATCAACGCCGACTACACAACGTGAGGGGCCCCATGCGCGACGTAGCGACGCTTCTGGAGGCGCTCCCCTACATCAGGGAGTTCCACGGCAAGACCGTAGTCATCAAGTACGGCGGCGCCGCGATGGAGGATCTCGACCTGCGCGAGGAGTTCGCGCGCGACGTGGTCCTGCTCAAGTACGTCGGGCTGAATCCCATCGTCGTGCACGGCGGCGGCCCCGACATCACCTCCTACATGGAACGCCTCGGGCTGCCCGTCCAGTTCGTCGGCGGGCTGCGCGTCTCCGACCCCGCCACCGTCGAGGTAGCGAAGATGGTGCTCGTCGGCAAGGTCAACAAGGAGATCGTCCTGCGACTCTCCCGCCACGGCCAGCCCGCGGTCGGCCTCTGCGGCGACGACGGCTCGCTGTTTCGCATCGCCAGGCGCACGGCTCCCGGCGGGGAGGACATCGGCTTCGTAGGCTCCATCGAGCGCGTCAACGTCGATGTGCTCCACCACGTCGCGCTCGACTACATCCCCGTCATCGCCTCGGTCGGCTCCGACCGCGAGGGCAACTCCTACAACGTCAACGCCGACGAGGCCGCAGGCGCCGTCGCCGGCGCGCTCGGCGCCTACAAGGTCGTCTTCCTCACGGACGTTCCCGGGTGGCTCGCCGACCCCGAGCGGCCCGACTCGCTCATCGGCCAGGCCACCGCGACGGAGGTTGACGCGCGACTCCCAACGCTACAGGGGGGTATGCGTCCCAAGCTCGCGGCGTGCGTAGAGGCGATCAACGGCGGAGTCAACTCCGCTCACATCATCGACGGACGGATTCCTCACTCGCTACTGCTTGAGCTCTTCACCGATGCCGGGATCGGCACGAAGATCCAGGTATCGGCGTGAGCCCGCAACGCCACCATCCCACCTGCGGCGCTGGCGGCATGAGGCCGCACACCAACACCTCACGTCCGGGGCTCGCGGCATGAGCCTCGCGGAGCTAAGAGAGCTGGAGCGCGCGCACGTAGTCCACTCCTACGCGCGGCTCCCCGTCGAGTTCGTCCGCGGGGAGGGCTCCCGGCTTTGGGATTCCGAGGGCATCGAGTACCTCGACTTCCTCTGCGGCATCTCCGTCACCTCACTCGGGCACTGCCACCCGCGGGTGGTCGCCGCCGTCCAAGAGCAGGTCTCAACGCTCGTGCACGCCTCCAACCTCTTCTACACAGAGCCCGCGATGCGCCTGGCCCAACGGCTCTCCGAGTCCAGCCTCGGCGGCAAGGTCTACTTCTGCAACTCCGGCGCCGAGGCCAACGAGGCCGCCATCAAGCTCGCCCGTAAGGCCAAGCACGCGGGCAACATAGTCACCGTTCTGGGTGCCTTCCACGGTCGTACCTACGGCGCCCTCTCCGCCACTCCGCAGGAGTCGAAGCAGGCGCCGTTCGCCCCGCTCGTCCCCGGTTTTCGCGCTGTTCCCGCCGAGCCAGCATCGCTTGCCGCGGCGGTCGACGCGCGCACCGCCGCCGTCCTGCTGGAGCCGATCCAGGGGGAGTCGGGCGTGAACGTTCTCTCCGAAGAGGTCCTCGCGTGCGCGCGCGAGGCATGCGACAAGCACGCCGCCGCCCTCGTCTTCGACGAAATCCAGTGCGGCATGGGCCGCACCGGCACGCTCTGGGCATACGAGCAGACCGGCGTCCTCCCCGACGCCATCACCTCCGCCAAGGCGCTCGGCGGGGGACTCCCGATCGGCGCGCTCATCACCGGCCCCGGCCTCGCCGACGTGCTAGAGCCCGGCGACCACGGCTCCACGTTCGCGGGGGGACCCGTAATCGCCGCCGCCGCGCTCGCCGCGCTACAGGAGACCGACAGCGAGGAGCTGCTCGCGAACGTCCGCGAGCAGGGCGCACGGCTCGCCGAGGGCCTCGCGCAACTGCCGCGCGTCCTCTCCGTCCGCGGCCGCGGACTGATGCTCGCCTGCGAGATCGACGTCTCCGCGCCCGATGTCGTGCGTCGCGCTTTGCTCGAGCAACGCCTCGTCGTCAACGCCGCCGGGCCTACGACCGTGCGGCTTCTCCCGCCGCTCACCATCACCGCGACCGAGGTCTCCGAGGCGCTCGTCCGTCTCGGCGCCGCGCTCGACGGATAACCTTTTCGCGCCGTGGCGCCCCTCCCCGACAACCTCCCACCGCCCACCGCCTCATACGAGGCCGATCCCGAGAATGTCCACCGCGTGCTGCTCCTCTACTCCGGTGGCCTCGACACGAGCGTCATGCTCAAGTGGATCCAGGACTCCTACGACGCCGAGGTAGTCTGCCTCACCGTCAACCTCGGCCAGCCCGGCGAGGACTACTCGGTCATCGAAGAGAAGGCGTTGCGCCTCGGCGCGCTCGAGTGTCACGTCGTGGACGCCCGCGAGGAGTTCGCGACGGAGTACGTCACCCCCGCCATCAAGGCCAACGCCCTCTACGGCGGCGGCTACCCGCTGTTCACCGCCCTCGGCCGTCCGCTCATCGCCAAGCTCGCCTGCGCCTACGCGCGCAAGAGCGGCTGCGACACGATCGCCCACGGCTGCACCGGCAAGGGCAACGATCAGGTTCGCATCGAGGCCACCGTCGCCACGCTCGCCCCCGAGCTGCGTACGATCGCGCCGGTCCGCTCCTGGCGGATGGGCCGCGAAGAGGAGATCGCCTACGCGCGCAAGCACGGTATTCCGGTCAAGGGCGGAACCGAGGTCGCGCCATACTCGATAGACGACAACCTCTGGGGCCGCTCGTCGGAGGGGCGCTGGATCGAGGAGCTCGACCACGCCCCCGAGGACGACGTCTTCCAGCTCGTCACCCGCCCGGAGGAGGCGCCCGACGAGACGTGCGTGCTCGAGATCGGCTTCGATCGCGGCGTGCCGGTCGCGCTCAACGGCGAGCGCATGGAGCTCGTCGCACTGCTCGAACAGGCCGCCGAGATCGCTGCCCGCCACGGCGTTGGGATCGTCGATCACATCGAGGATCGCATCGTTGGCTTGAAGGTGCGCGACATCTACGAGGCCCCAGCTGCCGCGATCCT
>DATBTP010000045.1:0-4291 GCA_036559185.1 Solirubrobacteraceae bacterium
GCGCTTCAAGGGCACGCCCGAGCACGTCGTCAACTTCTTCTTCTTCGTCGCCGAGGAAGTCCGCGAAATCCTCGCCTCGCTCGGCCTGCGCACCTTGGACGAGGCGATCGGCCGCGTCGACCTGCTCGGCGCGCGGGACGCGATCGAGCACTGGAAGGCGCGCGGCGTCGACCTCACCCACATCCTCGCCCACATCGACCTGCCGCACGGCGCCCCCCGCCACCGCGTCGAACCCCCGCCGGCCGTGCTCGACGACGCGCTCGACTGGGAGCTCGTGGAGCGCTCGCTCGCCCTCATCGAGAGCGGCGGTAGCGACGCGGGGGAGCTGGCGAGCCTCGACGGGTCACAGGATGGTGTCTTGGCCGCGGCGGCGGTGGAGGACGTTGTCTCTCAGAGCAATGACTCGCGCTCGCGCGCGAGTGCGGTCGAGATAGAGATGCCGATCCGCAACGTCAACCGCTGCGTCGGCGGCATCCTCTCCAGTCACATCGCCCGTGCCCGCGGCGCGCGGGGACTTCCGCCCGACTCGATCCACGTGCGCTTTCAGGGGTCGGCGGGTCAGAGCTTCGGCGGCTGGCTCGCGCCCGGGGTCACCTTCGAGCTAGAGGGCGACACCAACGACTACACGGGTAAGGGCCTCTCCGGCGGCGTCATGTCTGTGCGCCCGCCCCGCGGGGTGGGCGAGCACTTCGTGGCCGAGGAGAACGTCATCGTCGGCAACACCGTTCTCTACGGCGCCACCTCCGGACGCGCCTTCTTCAGGGGCCTCGCGGGCGAGCGCTTCGCCGTTCGCAACTCCGGAGCCAGCGCCGTCGTCGAGGGCGTCGGCGACCACGGCTGCGAGTACATGACGGGCGGGCGTGTCGTCGTGCTCGGCCCCACCGGGCGCAACTTCGCCGCCGGCATGAGCGGCGGCATCGCCTACGTGCTCGACGAGGATGGACGTTTTCCGGCCCGTTGCAATATGGGCATGGTGGGTTTCGACGAGATCTCCTCCGCCGACGCGATCGAGCTGCGGGCGACGATCGAGGAGCACATGCACCGCACCGACTCGCCGGTCGCCCGCGACGTGCTCGCCCGCTTCGAGGAGCTGCTCGCGGCGGGCGCGTTCGTGAAGGTGATGCCCCACGACTACAAGCGCGTGCTGCGCGAGCTCGCCGAAGCCGAGGAGCGCTCCGAGGGGGTGGCGGCCTGATGGGCAAGCTCGGCGGGTTCCTGCGGATCGAGCGCCACGGCATCGCCTACCGCGACGCGCGCGAGCGTGTGGGCGACTACCGCGAGTTCATCGCCGAGCGCCCGGCGCAAGAGCTGCGCGACCAGGGCGCGCGCTGCATGGAATGCGGCGTCCCCTTCTGCCACAACGGATGTCCGCTTGGCAACCTCATCCCCGACTGGAACGACCTCGTCTACCGCGACCGCTGGCGGGAGGCGGTCGCCCAGCTCCACGCGACCAACAACTTCCCCGACTTCACCGGCCGGCTGTGCCCCGCCCCGTGCGAGGCGGCTTGCGTGCTGGAGATCCGCGAGGGCGACTCCGTGACGATCAAGCAGATCGAGCACTCCATCATCGACCGCGCCTTCAAGGAAGGCTGGGTCAAGCCCGAGCCGCCCCGTCACGAGACCGGTCGGTCAGTGGCCGTGATCGGCTCCGGCCCAGCCGGGATGGCGGCTGCCCAGCAGCTGCGCCGCGCCGGACACAACGTCACGCTCTTCGAGCGCGACGAGGCGGCCGGGGGGCTCGTGCGCTTCGGCGTGCCCGACTTCAAGATCGAGAAGACCGTCGTGCAGCGGCGCGTCGAGCAGTTGGTAGCCGAGGGGGTCGAGCTGCGCTGCGGCGTGGACGTCGGCGTTGACGTCTCGGTTGAGGAGCTGCGGGAGCACTTCGACGCCGTCGTGCTCGCCACCGGCTCGCGCGTTCCTCGCGACCTCCCCGCGCCCGGTCGGGAGCTTGGCGGGATCCACTTCGCGATGGACTATCTCTACCAGCGCAACCGCTGGGCGGCCCGCGAATTCGGTCCCCCACCCACAGTCCCCCCGGCCACCGACCAGACCACAGTCGCTCAGCCCGCCACGGGCGAGCCGATCACCGCGGCCGGCAAGCATGTGGTGGTGATCGGGGGAGGCGACACGGGCGCCGACTGCGTCGGCAACTCGCTGCGCGAGGGTGCGCTTTCGATCGTCCAGCTCGAGCTGCTCCCCGAGCCGCCCGCGCATCGTCCCGACGAGCGCACGCCGTGGCCGGAGTGGCCGCAGAAGTACCGCCTCTCCTACGCCATGGAGGAGGCCCGCACGGCGGGCGTGGGGGAGCAGGACTACTCGGTCGCCACAGCCCGCTTCGCGGGCGACGAGAGCGGCAACGTCGTCGCGCTCCACATCGCGCAAGCCGAGCCCGCGCCGCCGTTTGCCGCGGTGCCCGGCACCGAACGGGAGCTGCCGGCTCAGCTCGTCCTGCTGGCGATGGGCTTCCTGCACCCCGAGCAGCCGCTGCTCGACCAGCTCGGCGTCGAGAAGGACCCACGAGGCAACGTCAAGGCCGTGAAGCCCTACACCACCTCGGTGGAGGGCGTGTTCGCGGCCGGCGACGCCCGCCGCGGCCAGTCGCTGATCGTGTGGGCCATCAACGAGGGGCGCCAATGCGCGCGGATGGTCGACCGCTATCTGGCCGGCCCGCGCGCCGATCCGGCGGCAAGCGCCGCCACTAACGGCTCGGCGCCGGTGGACGCCGGTATCGCCGGGCACGCCGACGCCGACGAAGGGCCAGAGGGTCCGCCGCAACACGTCGGCCCCGGCGTGCCCGCCGAATAGCGTCCGTGCGCGCCTCGGCGCTAGACTGGCTGCGTGGCCAACGCCTCTGACAACGGGTCCGTGACGTGGGGCGCCGCTTCCGCGACGGTTGGCAACGGCTCCAAATCATCGGGCGAGTTGCCGCGTGTCTGCGTCATCGGCGCCGGCTCCTCGGGGATCGCCGCCGTGAAGGCTCTCTTGGACCGCGGTGTCCCCTTCGACTGCTTCGAGAAGTCAGACCAGGTGGGGGGCAACTGGGTTTTCGGTAACCGCAACGGCATGTCGGCGGCGTACCGGGACCTGTTCATCAACGTCTCGCGCGAGCGCATGGCGTACGCGGACTACCCGATGCCCACCTCCTATCCAGACTTCCCGCACCACACGCACATCAAGGAGTACTTCGACAAATACGTCGACCGCTTCGGCCTGCGTGAGCACATCGCGTTCGAAACGGGTGTGGAGCACGCGCGCAAGCGCGAGGACGGGACTTGGGAGATCGCACTCGACACGGGACACACCCGCTCCTACGACGCGCTGGTGGTGGCCAACGGCCACCACTGGGACGCGCGCTGGCCCGAACCCGCCTTCCCCGGCGCCGACACGTTCAAGGGTAGGCAACTGCACGCCCACTCCTATGTCGATAACTCGATCTTCGCGGGCAAGGATGTCGTCATCCTCGGCATGGGCAACTCCGCGATGGATCTCGCCGTGGAGAGCTCGTATGTGGCCGCCAACACCTACCTCTCGGCGCGCAAAGGCGCGTGGATCATCCCCAAGTACGTGTTCGGCAAGCCGGTCGACCAGCTTCCCAACAACCCGCGCGTTCCCTTCGCGATCCGCCAGCGCATGATCCACCAGACGATCAAGACGATCACTGGCCCGCCAGAGCGCTACGGGCTGCCCAAGCCCGACCACAAGTTCGGCGAGTCGCATCCGACCGTCTCAGGGCGCATCCTCGATCGCATCGCCCACGGCACGATCGCGCCCAAGCCCAACGTCGCCTCGCTCGAGGGCGAGACCGTGCGCTTCACAGACGGCAGCGAAGTGCATGCCGACGTCGTCGTCTACTGCACCGGCTACAAGATCTCGTTCCCATTCTTCGACGAGGACTTCCTCGCCGCGCCCGACAATCACATCGAGCTGTTCCGGCGCGTCTTTCATCCAGACATCGACGGCCTCTACTTCATCGGGCTCCTGCAGCCCCTGGGCGCGATCATGCCTCTGGCCGAGGCCCAGAGCGCATGGGTGGGCGACCACCTGCGCGGCGAGTACGCGCTGCCCTCGCCGGCCGATCTGCGCCGCGACATCGCCACCGACCAGGCAGCCATGCGCAAGCGCTACGTGGCCTCCAAGCGCCACACCATCCAGGTCGATTTCGACGACTACCTCCACGCGCTCGACGCCGAGCGTCGCGCCGGGGCCGAGCGGGCGCGGGCGCGCGGTTTCGCGCTGCCGATCGCCGCGCGCACCGGCGCTGCTTCGACTGCTTAGCTGCGACCGGAGCGCG
>DATBTP010000046.1:0-4637 GCA_036559185.1 Solirubrobacteraceae bacterium
TACGCGCGCGGCCAATCGAGCGCCGGCGAGCGCCCCCGGCGGTCGCCGTCCGGGCACCGGACGGGCGCGGGGACGGGCCTTCAATGCTTCAACACGACTTGCCATTACCGCTCCTCTCCTTCGACAGAACCCCGCCCAACCGGCGGATGCCCTCCTCGATCGCGGGCTCGCTGAGCCCGGCGTAGCCAAGTATCAGAGCGTCTGAATGACGCGGCGGGTGGATCATGTGGCTGGCGAGCGGATAGACCCCAACTGAGCGTTCCATCGCCCGCTCGATGAGACGCTGAGCATCGAAGGCGACTGGGAGTCGCACGAGGGCGTGAAGGCCGGCGGAGATGCCACTCACATGAGCACCCGGCAGGTGGCGTGCGACGGCGGCGATGAGCGCATCGCGACGATCGCGGTTGCGACGGCGAGCCTTGCGCAGATGGCGATCGTAGGCGGCCGTATCGATCAGCCGCGCGAGCGCGAGCTGCTCGAGGGTGGGCGAGCCGAGGTCGTCGAGCGTCTTTGCCTCGATGACCGGTCCGAGCAGCGCGGATGGGAGCACAAGCCAGCCCAGACGCAAGCCTGGGGCGAGCGTCTTTGAGACGGTGCCGAGGTAGACGACGTGCTCGGGCGCCAGCCCTTGGAGAGCTCCGAGCGGGGCGCGGTCGTAGCGGAACTCGGCGTCGTAGTCGTCCTCGATCACCAGGCCGCCCGCGCGGGCCCATTCCACGAGCGCGGCGCGGCGCGAAGGCGAGAGGACGACGCCTGTGGGGCACTGGTGGGCGGGAGTGGTGAGCACCGCCGGGGCGTCGATCGCGGCGACGTCGATTCCCTGCGCGTCGACAGCCACACCCTCGAGATCGAGCCCTGTGTAGGCGAGCACGGCGCGGTGTGGCGGCAGGCTCGGATCCTCGACCGCGATCGTGCTCACCCCTTGGCGAGCGAGAACACGACCGAGTAGCGCGAGGCCCTGGGTGGCGCCGGAGCAGATTACGAGCGAGTCGGGGTCGGCGACGACACCGCGGACGCGTCGCAAGTATGAGGCGAGCGCGTGGCGCAGGGCGGGCGCGCCGCGCGGATCGGGGTATGCGAAAGCCGTCGGGGGCGTTCCCGAGATCACGTCGCGGATAGCTCGCAGCCACAGCGAGCGGGGGAAGGAGCCGAGGTCGGGGGCGCCAGGGAAGAAGTCGAAGCTCAACGCTCTGGCGTCGCGCGATTGAGGCGGTGGCTCACGGACGGCGAGAGCGGCCGCTACGAAGGTTCCTCCGCCGGGTGTGGCGCGTAGGTAGCCCTCGGCGAGAAGCTGCGCGTAGGCTTCGACAACGAGCCGGCGCGACACCTCCAGATCGCTCGCGAGCGCGCGCGAGGAGGGAAGGCGCGCTCCGGCGGTGAGCGCGCCTTCGCGTATGAGCTCCCGCAGACGATCCTCCAGCTGGGCGCGCCGGCCGCCGTCGCGGGCGCCACCGTGGCGCAAGCCGATCAACAGCTCGGGGCCGACATTGGTACCCGTATTTTGCATCGTAGTGGTCACTCTTGGGGGTCCACCTAGGGGTAGAGTAAGCGCCATGTCAAGCATCGGGATCGACACCGCGACGAGCGCAAAGGGTTCGGGGATGACCGACACCGCCCAACCGTCGCGTTCAGACGCGATCGTTCGATTCGGCGTAGCGGCGCTTGCCGTCTATCACCTCGTGCTCGCCGCGCTGATGGTGTTCGCGCCGGGAACCTTCTTCGAAGACATCGGGCCGTTTGGGGTGCGTAACGATCATTACCTGCGCGACACGGCCACCTTCAACATGGCTTTCGCGGTGGCGCTCGCCGTCGCCTACCGGCGACCGTCGTGGCGGGCGCCGGTGCTCTGTTGCGTTGCGGTGCAGTTCGTGCTGCACTCCCTCAACCACCTCGCCGACATCGGCGACGCGCACCCGTACTGGTTGGGGCCGGCCGACTTCATATCGCTCGCGAGCGGCGCGGCGATCCTGGTTTGGCTCGCGCGCAAGTCACTTCGAGAAACGGAGCTATCGTCATGAGTCGCATCGAAGGCGCCAAGGCAGGATGGAGCAAACCGCTGCTGCGGTTCGTTTACGCGATGACGAGGCGCCACATGCGCGAGATCGCCGAGAACCAGACCGAGCGGGCGATCGAACCGGCGGAAGTGTACGGGCACCTCCCAAGCGTGCTGATCGGCTATGGGATGTTCGTCGGGGCGGCAGACAAACAGAGCCGCGTCGACCGGCGCTTGAAGGGAATGGCGACGGTCAAGGCGGCGACGCTCGCCAATTGCGAGTATTGCATCGACATCGCTTCCTCAGCGGCGCGCAAGTCGGGCCTGCGCGACGCACAGCTGCTGGCGCTGCCTCGCTACAGGGAAAGCGACGAGTTCAGCGAGGTGGAGAAGCTCGTGCTCGACTACGCGGTCGCGATCAGCCGCACCCCGGTGGAGGTCTCCGACGAGCTGTTTGCGTCGCTGCGCAAGCACTTCGACGAGCGTCAGATGGTGGAGTTGACGAGCGCGATCGCGATCGAGAACCTGCACGCGCGCTTCAACGCGGCGCTCGACATCGGCTCAGCCGGCTTCACCGAGGGCATGGTGTGCGCGGTGCCCGAGCCATGGGACGACCGTGCTTCGGTTGCGCAGACGAACGCTTGAGTCGCTACCACAGCACCGTAACGCCGTAGGCGCAGGATCTCGTCTCTGCTGAGGACCGACATGACCCTCTGCTCGAGCTCCGAGGACGGCTAGGCCGTGTCGGCTGCCGCAAGCCTCCGGCGCCGTAGGCGGGCCGCGCAAGCGTTTGCCCCACGACCCGCCTTACAACGATGTGACGGCGCCCCCGAGCGCTACGAGTAGATCCCGAATTTTTCGCCTTCGTGCGGCGCGGCCAGTTGGAGTTCCTCGGTCGATTCCATCCGAGCTTCCACTCCGCCGACTTCCAGCTTGAGTTTCTTTTTTTCGGTTTCGTTTTGGACTTCTTCGATGGCCTGTTTTTCACCAGATACCTTGAAAAGCAGGCTCTCGGTCACCACTTCCGTGTTTACCGGAGACGCTTCCCCGGCGATATTGCCAGTTATCGTAAATTTGCCTTCGATGGGACACGATCCGGTGCCTTTTTCCAAGGTCGCACTGCCGAATTCTGTGCCGGTTTCCGGTTCAAGAACATCAGCCACGTTTTTTTTCGATGTACCTTCAATCCACCACAGCTGATCCTTCAGCGCTTTTATGGTTATCGTTACGATACATCCAGGCGACCCAACTACTACACATTCTTCAAGTATCAGTTTGAGGTTCTTGGTTGCGCCTCCCGGTATCATAATCACTTTGACTCTGTCCTTTTTGCAAATGAGGTGTAGGGTTGGGAATATTTTGATCCACATGGATGTTGGCCCGCTTGTACCTTCCACAGGAAATTCTTCTTCGATGGCTTTTCCTTTGAAATGAAACGTAGGTTCCGCCGCCGCCGCCGTGCCCAAGGTGACCGTGCCCATCGCAAACGCTACCGCGAGGCAAAGCCCCACTATCGTTCTGAATCTCATTTTCGATACTCCTATCTTGCCTTTGAGAATTGGTTGATCTCACCAGCCCAAGCCCACAAGCCGGCAGACGCGGGACCCATCAATATCGAACGATTCGAAATAATGGAAATATGGTGAGGGAGGACCATGCTATCAGCGACCGCCCGCCAGGTCGAGCTCAGACGCCGCGGATGCAGAGCTTCACTCCTGGCGCACCTTTGATGAGCGAGGGAGAATCGCCTACGTCGGCTATCGGCGCACCACAAGCAGCACGCCCACGACCAGCAGCGCGAGCCCGACGAAACGCGACGCCCCGATCGGCTGCTTGGCGATGCCGAGCAGGCCGAAGCGGTCGATGACGACCGCCGCCGCGAGCTGGCCGGAGATGACTATGGCGGTTAGGCCTGAGACGCCCAGCGTTTGAACCGTGAGGATTGCGACAGTGACGTAGACGGCGCCGAGCAGCCCCCCGACCAGCGCCCAGAGGGGCACTTTGCCGACTTCCCCAAAGCTGCTCAGGCCACCGTAGAAGAGCGAGGCGACGAGCGCCAGCCCAACCGTTCCGATGACGAAGGAGAAGGTGGCGGCCTGGACGCTGCCGAGGGTGCGCCCCAGCCGGGAGTTGACGGGGGCCTGCATACCGACGAGGACGCCCGCGAGCGCGGCTAGGACGACCGCGAGCCCGCGGGTCACTTCGCCTCCAGCCAGTTGCGCCCGACGCCGATGTCGACGGCCATCGGCGGAGAGTGGGTCCATACGCCGCACATCTCCTCCTCGACGAGCAAGCAGGCAGCCTCGCGCTCCTTTGGGGGCGCTTCGAAGAGCAGCTCGTCGTGGATGGTGAGGATCAGCCGGGTGGAGAAGCCGCCCTCTCGAAGCGCGTGGTGGCAGCGCACCATCGCCAGCTTGATGATGTCGGCGGCGGTGCCCTGGATGACCGTGTTGACGGCGAGCCGCTCGCCCAGCGTGCGCACCTGGTAGTTGCGCGCCCGCAGCTCCGGGATCTGACGGCGCCGGCCCCAGAGGGTCGTCACGTGCCCCTGCTCCTTGGCCGACTCGATCGTGTCGGCCATGAACGCCGCCACGCGGGGGAAGCGCTCGAGGTAGGCGTCGATGAACTCCTTCGCCTCGGCCCG
>DATBTP010000047.1:0-2294 GCA_036559185.1 Solirubrobacteraceae bacterium
CGCGCGCCAGTTCGTAGGTGGTGCCGAAGTTGGGGTTGGGCGGAGACACGCTCGTGCCGGTCGCGCCATAGCCCTCCGGGAAGGGGACGTAGGGCAGCTGAAAGATCGACGCGCCGGCCGGCATGCGCGCTTCGATCTCTCCCACGAACCTCGCGTCGCTCTTCCATTGCGCGGCGTTCTTGGCGTACTTGGGCACGAAGAATCCCGATGTCTCGTCGAGCACGCCGAAGGCAAGCACGCCCGCCAGCGCCACAGCCGTTGCGAGTCGCCCGGCGCCGCTCCCGGCGAGCCTGCGCCGCCCAGCATCGAGCAGCATGCCGACCGCGTAGAGAGAGAAGAAGGCGATGAACAGCGAGATGCGGTTCCAACCGCGAATGTCGCGCGTGAGAAAGAACGCGATCAGGCTCGCGATGCCGCCTATCGTGGCGAGCACGAAACAGAGCGCCACGCCTAGCGACGCCGGCCGGTAGGCAGCGGCGGCGAACCGGTTGGCTCTGCTCTGACGGGCGCCCGCGGCCCCGGCAACGCCCGCAATCGAGACCAGGGCGACCACGGCCAGCCACAAGAAGCCCGCGCTGCCGACCGCGCCGAGGTTCTCGAAGCACGCCTCGCAGTAGCCGGTCGAGGTGGCTTCGGTGTAGCGCTGGTTGACGTTTGCGAGCGGTCCGAAGCGGTGTTCCTGGACGGGGAGCAGAAGGTCGGTGAGCCGCAGGCCGAACTGGTCGGCTTCGATCGTGGTGCGCTTGATCGCCACGTTGGCGCCGTGGGCGGACCGGTAGGCGAGGCTGGGTGCGAGGTTGACGGCGAGAGTTGCGGCGATGAGGCTCGCGGCAAGGGTCCCCGACAGCGCCGCTTGCCATCCGCGACCCACGAGCAACGCCAGCAGGCTGCCACCGAGCAACAGTAGGAGCGTGAACACGGCGTAGTAGAGGCCCGTGGAGCCAACGATGAGACAGCACAGGACGGTGAGCACCGTCGTGCCCGAGAGCCATGCGCCCGCGCGTCGCGCCATGCTCTCCTTGACAGGTGGCGCCTGCGCCGAGGTCCGCGCCTGCCGCTGCTCGCAAGCCGCGTCCCGCCCGGCCGGCGTTCGATCAACACGAGCGCCCCGCCGCGCGAACAGCCCGCGCTCGTCCCACAGCCGCAGGAACGTGAGCGCCCCGAGTGGGACGCCGTAGTAGGCCGAGAGCAGAACCTGCGACTCGCCGCGGTAGAAGTGGTAGGGGAGCAGCGCGAAGATGACGGCGCATACCACCGCCACGCCGACCGACACTTTCAGCAGGCGCAACGCGGCGTAGGCGCTCGCCGCCGTGAGCGGGAAGGTGAGCATGAAGAAGACGTTGAGCACCCACGCCGGGTTTTGCGAGAAGGCGCCCAGCCCGCGCACGAGTAGCAGGCTCAGGTTGTCGCCGCCCTGGGGGAAGTCGTAGAGCGCCAGCCCGAAGGGAGCGCCGAGGCTTGAGTTGGTTTGGTAGCCGCCGTGGGTGACGATCGACTTGACGAGCAGCAGGTAGAACTTGGTGTCGCCCTCGCTCGCGTAGCTCCAGGGCAGGGAGAGGTGGGCTTCGCCGAGTTGCAGTGCGAGCGCGGCGATGAGCGTGCTCAGGGCGATCGCCGCGAGGGCGCCGGCGAGGACACCTCCTCGCGCGCGTAGCGTGGGGCTCATCGAGCGAGCGTCGCCAACAGCCGGTCGAGGTCGCGCTCGTCGTTCCAGGCTCCCACCGACGCGCGCAGCCACGGCCGGCCGGGGATGTCGCGCAGCACGACGTCCCGCTCGGCGAGCGCAGCTCGCTCGCCTTCGGGATCGGCGCTCGAGAACGACACCAGGGTGGACGGTTCGCGCTGGATGACCGTGCGACCGATCGACTCCAGCCGCTGAGCGAGCGTGCCTGCGAGCGCCAGTGCGCGCTCGTGCACGGCCGCCCAGCCGGGCGTTTCCAATACGTCCATGGCCGCGAGGGCGGTGGCGAGCGTCTCGGCGGACAGCGCGAGCGTGTCGAAGCGCTTGGCGTCGTGGTGCAGGCGGGCGTCAAGCCCCGCCTCGGGGTCCACGAGGTTGCCGTAGCCGCGACGCTTGCAGCGGATGCGTTCGCGCAGGGCGGGCGCAACGTAGAGCATGCCCGTCCCGTCGGGTCCGCACAGCCACTTCTGGCCCGCTCCGGCGTAGGCGTCGCAGCGAAGCGCTCCCACGTCGGTGTGCACGGCGCCCACGCCCTGGGCGCCGTCGAGCACGACGGGGACCTCGAGCTCGGCCAGCGCGGGGGGCGCGAGATTCCCGGTCATCCAGCTCACGT
>DATBTP010000048.1:0-2362 GCA_036559185.1 Solirubrobacteraceae bacterium
ACGTGAGCTGGAACGGCGCCACCGAAGTCGCGCGCTGGAGAGTGATCGGGGGCCCTTCCGTGGGTGCGCTCGCTCCGCTCGCCACCGCCACCACAGAGGGCTTCGAGACCTCCATCCCGATATCCGCCCCGCCGCGGTACATCGCCGCGCAGGCGATCGGCGCGCGGGAAGAGGTGCTCGGCACCTCAGCCGCCGTGGCTTCGGGCTAGCCCTGTTCCATCCGCACTGCGGTGGCAGGAATCGTTGGAAATCGGTCCTTGCGGACAGGGCCGGGCTGGGGCATCATCGAGCTATGCACTCCTACGCCGACCACACACAAGCCACTCCGGCACGAGAGCCCCTGGCGGTTCACACCGGTCCGCGCAAGGTTGCGATCCTTGTCTACCCCGGCGTTCAGAGTCTGGATATCGCCGGACCGCAGGAGGTGTTCGTCGCGGCGAATTCCCTCCTGCACACCACCGATCCCTCAGACCACGGCTACGAGGTGCGGGTATTGAGCCGTGACGGCGCGCCGCTGCGCTGCTCGAGCGGACTTACGATTGTGCCCGACGGCGACTGCTCTAGCGCTCCTTCCCGCCTTGACACGCTGATTCTCGCCGGGGGCTACGGCTCGCGCGAGGCATCGCTCGACCGCGTCACGCTCGATTGGATCGAGCGCGCATCCGCCCGCGCGCGCCGCACGGCTTCGGTCTGTACCGGAGCCTTCCTGCTCGCCGCCGCCGGCCTGCTCGACGGGCGGCGCGCCACAACCCACTGGGGGGCGGCCTCCGAGCTTGCCCGCCTCTACCCGTCGGTCGAGGTCGACTCCAAGCCCATCTTCCTGCGCGACGGGCCGATATGGACCTCCGCCGGCGTCACGGCCGGCATGGACCTCGCGCTCGCGCTGGTAGAAGAAGACCTCTCGCGCGACCTGGCGCTCGCGATAGCTCGCCACCTCGTGCTGTTCCTTCGTCGCCCCGGCAACCAGTCGCAGTTCTCCGCGACGCTCGCGGCCCAAGAGCCCGCTCGCGAGCCGTTGCGCGAGGTTCGCCGCCACATCCTCGAGCACATCGCCGACGATCTCTCAGTCGAGGCGCTAGCCGACGTCGCCAATATGAGCTCGCGCCATTTCGCTCGCAGCTTCAGCGCCGAGACGGGCGTCACGCCGGCCCGCTACGTCGAGAGTGTCCGACTGGAGGCGGCACGCCGCGCCCTGGAGGACACGAACGCGCCCATCGCCACTGTGGCCGAAGCCTGCGGCTTCGGCACACCCGAGACGATGCGTCGCTCATTCCTACGCGCGCTCGGCGTGGCTCCCGCCGAGTACCGCCGCCGCTTTCACCCTCTCGGTGACGCATCCGCGTCCACGGCGGTCGCCTGAGCTCGGCGCGATCGCGGATGCCCCGCGCTAGCCCTAATCCATCCCTCCCCACCCGAAAGGCGCCTCTATGGACATCGCGATTCTCATCTACCCCCGTTTCACGGCTCTCGATGCGGTCGGTCCGTATGAGGTGCTGAGCCGCCTCCCCGACGCAAGAGTGACATTCGTCGCCGAGTACGCCTCACCGCAGCGCACCGACACCACCCACCTCGCGATCCTCGCCGACGCCGCGATCGAGGATCTGCCCCATCCCGACATCCTGGTCGTGCCTGGCGGACCTGGCCAGACCGCGTTGATGGAGGATGGTCCGGTCCACGCGTGGCTGCGCGCGGCGCACGAAACCTCCACCTGGACGACCTCGGTTTGCACAGGCTCGCTCATCCTCGCCGCCGCCGGGCTACTCGACGGCAGGCGCGCCACGAGCAACTGGCAGGCGATCGAGGAGCTGCGCGCGCTCGGCGCCAACGCCGTCGAGGAACGCGTGGTGTTCGACGGAAAGCTCGTCACCTCCGCCGGCGTCACCGCCGGCATCGACATGGCGCTCCAGCTGGCTTCGCGCATCGGCGGGGAGCGGCTCGCGCAGGCGATCCAGCTCGGACTCGAGTACGACCCCCAGCCGCCGTTCGACGCGGGCTCGCCGCACACGGCGCCGGCCGAGATAGTGCAGGCCGTGCGCGCCCACTCGCGCTTTGTGGAACACGCCACCTGAGCGTGTGAATGACGACCTACGGGTAACCCTGATCCACGGTCGCTCTCCGGGAGGCTCGAATCATCCCGGAGCACGCGTGAGCAATACGCAACCCGACGGGAGGACGTTATGTCAGTGATGATGGGCATGGTCATCGAGGCCGATCCAGCGCGCTTCGAGCAGGCGGCCAAAGACAACAAAGAGCTGCTCGACTCGATCGTCGAGCGGGCAAGGCAAGCCGGCGCAATCCACCATCAGTTCTACGCCAGCAAAGACTCCGTGCTGGTCGTCGACGAGTGGCCCGACGAAGCGAG
>DATBTP010000049.1:0-1646 GCA_036559185.1 Solirubrobacteraceae bacterium
CGGAGCCCTACATCCAGCATGCTCTTCGTGTGATGCTCGGGGTGAGCGGCGTCCGCGCAGGCAGTTGCTGTGCTGCACGATATCTTGGAGGACACCGCGGCGACCGCCGAGAAGCTGAGCGAAGCGAACCTCTCGAGCGAAGTGGTGGATGCCGTGACCTCGCTGACGCGGAGGTCGGGCCAGACGTATGAGCAGTACATCGAGCAGGTCGCGGGTAACGCGATCGCGCGCCCGGTCAAGCTCGCGGATCTTGCAGACAACCTCGCGAACAACAAGCGCCTGGCGAGACGTCCTGATGTCGTGGCGCGCATCGAGCGCTATGAGCGGGCCATCCGCTGGCTGCAACCACCCGACGTGCCGGGTTGATAGTCGCAGGGGACCGCGCCTGTGGGAATGCTTGGTCGTGCTCGCTACCGAACCAGCAGCAGCAGTCTCCCGCGTCCCGACCAGACTTCTGCTCGGTCGCCAACTCCGAACTCGAGTACTCCATCAACGGCCACTGATGGTCTCGATGTCTTCGTAGTGCTCCACGACTGGGAATGGGTCATAGAAGTGATGAAGCAGGGCACGCCAGGATTCATATTCCGGCGAGCGTCGGAATCCTTCGGTGTGGTCCTCAAGTCGGCGCCACTCCACGAGTAGGAGGTACCGGTTGGGTCGCTCGACGCACCGGCTCAGCCGCAATGAGCGAAAGCCCGGCATGGCGGAGATGATGAGTCTCGCCCGCTCAAACGCCGCCTCGAATGCCGCCTCCTGGTCGGGGATCACATCGAGGTGGGCTTGCTCCAGAATCATCTCAGTATCGTTGCAGCCGACGACGCGGTCGAGCCCGCTGCGCCTTCCTGCACGCGAAGTCAGGCATCACAGATGTCCGTAGCCCGAGGATCAACGGACAGTCGACGAGCGTGGGTGTCTGCTGTTTCTCGATCGATCCACCAATCTCGGCCGTTGCGTCGTAGTGCTCCTTTCGTCGCCAAGCGCTCGTCCCCGCGGGCGTCGGCGAGCAGACGAATGCGATCGCACAGGCCGGAGATTCGGAGACCCGGTTGTCGCCGAAACCAGGACGCACCGCGCAGCTGGCGGAATGAGCCATTTACATATGCAGAGCCGCTCCGAGTGCTCTCGGGTTGCGGTCTCGACGACCGGCGCCGGGCCTGAGCCCCGGCGATCGGACCGTCGCCGTTGCGCTCGTGAGCCGCGAGAGGGGTCCGATGGCGAAAGCGCTCGTCAGGGCCGACCTGTCCGACGCCGCGTTCTGGCTGCTTCCAGCGTTTAGCGGAAGCCTGACGCTGGGCCGCGAGCCCACGTGAGGTGGTCGCTTGTTCGTGAAACCGAAGCGACCGCGTTTGCCCGGAGCGGTGGTTTGAGCTCGGAGCACGCTCGTGCTCTCTGTCGCCGGCGGGATGCGACGGACGGGTCCTGCTCTGGGTCCCACCTGGCCGGCGAGGGTGGAGGCAGCGTTCTGCGGCGTTCTGGACGGGGCCATCGGGGGCCTCTAGGATCGGCGCGTGGCCGGTGACGATGTGGCGTTCGCGGGCTTGGCGGGCCAGATCGAGCTGGTTCGAAGTGGTGCCGTCTCTGCGCGGGAGCTCGTCGAGCTGTCTCTGGGCAGGATTGAGCGGATCGACCCCGAGCTCAACTCGTTC
>DATBTP010000050.1:0-3453 GCA_036559185.1 Solirubrobacteraceae bacterium
CCACGAGCGGCGATAGGTCCCACGCCGTCCGCTCAAGCTCACGATCGACGGGCGTTGAGATGGTGTGACTCGCCATTGCCGCAGAGCTTATCGGTGCTTGCGCGAACGCCGAGACGAGCGCTAGCATCGCCGGTCCGGTGCACGAGACGACACCCAAGGTCTTCCTCGTCGCGAGGCCCGCGGTCGACGTGGAGGGGATGCGCGGTTACCTGAAGGACGTCGGCGGCGAGTCGTGGCTTGAGCGCCGCATTGAGGAGTCGAATGGGGCGCCGTGCGCGGGCGAGCTGCTCGTGGAGTTTGCGGGGAGGGCGTGCTACCGCAGTTGGGAGCCGGGGTTGAACCCCAACGTGACGAAGGTGCGCGTAGACCAGCGGGAGTACTTCGCGAACATCCTCTCGAGCCAGCATGGGAGCGTGCTGGAGCACGCCAACTGGTCGTTTGCGCTGCGCCACGTGAGCCGCGCCTTCACCCATGAGCTGGTGAGGCATCGCGCGGGCTCGGCGTTCAGCCAGGAGAGCCTGCGTTACGTGCGACTCGCCGATATCGGCTTCCGCGTGCCCCCGGCGCTCGAGCCGATGCGCGAGCAGGTGCTGAGCATTGTCGAGCAGCTCGAGGAGCTTCAGGTGAGCGCCGCGAGCGCGCTTGGCATCGACGACGAGGGAGTGCCGTTCCGCGTCAAGAAGGAGGTCACCTCAGCGTTGCGCCGTCTCGCGCCGATGGGCCTCTCCACCGACATCGTGTGGAGCGCCAACGCGCGCACGCTGCGCCACGTGATCGAGATGCGCACGGCGGCGAGCGCCGAGGAGGAGCTGCGGCTCGTGTTCGACCTCGTCGCCCGCCTCATGCAAGCCGAGGCGCCGGGCCTCTTCCAGGACTTCACGCGCCGCGAAGACGGCGCTTGGGTCGCCGAGCACCCCAAGGTGTGACTCCCGGTCAGCGCCGGTTGCCCTACCCTTCCGCGGCCTGCAGCTCCTTTACGCGCCCTTCGAGCTGACCCATCACCGCGGGGTCGCGCAAGGTGGTGACATCGCCCAGCGCGCGGCCCTCGGCGATGTCGCGCAGGAGGCGGCGCATGATCTTGCCCGAGCGCGTCTTGGGGAGATCGTCGGCCCAGATGATGCGCTTGGGACGGGCGAACTTGCCGATGCGCTCGGCGACGACTTCGCGGACGCTCTCGATCGTGGAGTCGTCGCCGTGGAGGTCGCCCTGGAGGGTTACGAAGGCGACGATGGCTTGACCGGTTTGCTCGTCGTGCTGGCCGATGACGGCGGCCTCGGCGACGTCGGGGTGGGCGACGATGGCCGACTCCACCTCGGCGGTTGAGAGGCGGTGGCCGGAGACGTTGACGACATCGTCGATGCGGCCGATCACCCAGATGTAGCCATCGGAGTCGATGCGGGCGGCGTCGCCCACCAAGTATGTCTCCTTGCCGAAGCGCTCGAAGTAGGCGGCGATGTAGCGCTCGGGCTCCTTGTAGAGCGTGCGGAGCATCGAGGGCCACGGTTTGGTGAGCACGAGCAGCCCCTGGCCTTCGGTGATGGGCTCGCCCGTCGACTCGGAGAGCACCTGCGCCTCGACGCCCGGAAACGGTTGGGTGGCGGAGCCGGGCTTGGTGGCGGTGATGCCCGGGAGCGGGGTGATCATGATGGCGCCCGTCTCGGTTTGCCACCAGGTGTCGACGATGGGGCAGCGTTCGCCCCCCACGACCTTGTGGTACCAGAGCCACGCCTTCGGGTTGATCGGCTCGCCGACGGTGCCAAGCAGGCGCAAGGAGGAGAGGTCGTGTTTTTCGGGGTGGGAGGGCCCCCACTTGATGCACGCGCGGATCGCGGTGGGCGCACAGTAGAAGATGGAGACCTTATAGCGCTCGATGAGCTCCCACCAGATGCCCTTGTGGGGGTAGTCGGGCGCGCCCTCCCACATCACCGAGGTGGCGCCGTTTGCGAGCGGGCCGTAGACGATGTAGGAGTGGCCGGTGACCCAACCGACGTCGGCTGCGCACCAGTAGACGTCGGACTCCGCTTTGAGGTCGAACACGTAGCGGTGGGTGGCGGTGACGCCCGTGAGGTAGCCGCCGGTGGTGTGGAGGATGCCCTTGGGCTTGGCGGTGGAGCCCGAGGTGTAGAGGATGTAGAGCGGGTGCTCGGCTTCCAGCGGCTCCGCCTCGCATTCCGCGTCGGCGGAGGCAAGGATCTCGTCGTAGTAGACGTCGCGCCCCTCCTTCATCGAACAGGGTGTGCCCTTGGAGCGAACGACCACGATCCTCTCGAGCGTCGCGAGATCCCCCATTACCTCGTCCACGCGATCCTTCACGGGCGCGGTCTTGCCCTTGCGAGCGGCGCCGTCGACGGTGATGAGCGCCTTGGCCTGCGAGAACTCCATGCGCTCGCGAACGGCCTCGGCGGAGAAGCCGCCGAAGACGACGTTGTGGGGGGCGCCGATACGCGCGCAGGCGAGCATCGCGACGACCACCTCGGGGATCATCGGCAGGTAGATGCCCACCACGTCGCCCTTGCGCACGCCCTGGTTCTTGAGCGCCGAGGCGAAGCGCTTGACCTCGGCGAGCAGCTCGGAGTAGGTGATGTCGCGGCGCTCGCCCTCCTCGCCGCACCAGTGAAGCGCGACCCGGTCTCCCCTGCCAGCTTCGACGTGGCGGTCGAGGCAGTTGTGGGAGGCGTTTATTTGCCCGCCGACGAACCACTTGTAGAACGGGGGATTGGAGTCGTCGAGCACCCGCTCCCATGGCTTGAACCAGTGGAGCTCGGCGGCCTGCTCGGCCCACCACGCCCGCGGGTCGGCAGCCGCCCGCTCGTAGATGGCGGGATCGTTCAGCAGCGCGTGCTCGCGGAAGCGAGAGGGAGGCTCGAAGCGCTCGATTTCGAGCATGCGAGCTAGCTCATTGTCAAGCGTGTCGGTGTTGGTTGTCATCTAAAGCCCAGCCTCCCGTGCGGTTCGATGTGTTGACTGTAACGGCGAACCCCGGACGCTTGCCGCGTGGCGCACGCCGGGGTTAGCCGGTAGCTCCCTTGCACTCGTTGCCTGTCGCCATTCGTGTGGTTGCCGTGGAGTTTCCTCTAGCGATCGCGTGGTGGTTGCCGTGGAGTTTCCTCTAGCGATCGCCGAGCGGCATCACCGGGAGGACGGTGCGGTTGAACGTGGAGTTGGTGACTATCGCGAACGACGCATACCAGGCCGCGGCGGCGGTGGCGAGGCCGATGTAGCCGCCCCAGTGAGTGACCGTCTGGTGGGCGCCGGAGGCGCCGATCGCCAGCAGCACGAAGGTCACGGTCAGCAGCGCGAAGACGAGCAGCACGGCGCCGCTGGTGCGCAGCGCGGCGACGGTCATGTACGCGGTGAAGATCGCCCACGCCCACAGGTACAGGCCGAGCGCGTGATGGACTTGCACCGCCGGAATTCCACTGACGTTGAAGGTGACCAACAGCCAGTAGGAGA
>DATBTP010000051.1:0-3269 GCA_036559185.1 Solirubrobacteraceae bacterium
ATGCAACGCCACCGCCAGCTCGCACGTGCCGAGGTTCGCGCCGAAATGTCCGCCGATCTCGCCCACCGTATCGATGATGTGCTCCCGCACCTCCTGCGCCAGCCGCGCCAGCTCCTCCTCGGAGAGGTCCTTGAGATCCCGCGGTCCGTCGATGCCGTCGATGATGGTCACGATGTGCGTGTGTAAATGAAGTCGGTGATCTGCTCCAGCTCCGCTGTCGGGGCGGCGTCCGTGGAGAGCGGCTCCCCCTCCGCCACCGCCGCTCCAGCAAGCGCCTCCCGAGCGGTCCTGTGGGATTCCGCCGCCAGCTCCCTGGCTCGATCTACCCCGAACTCGCTCACGTATGTTCGCTTGCCGTGTCTCTCATCGCTTCCCCGCGGCTTGCCGAGCGCTTCGTCGGTGCCGGTCACGTCCAGGATGTCATCGACGATCTGGAACAACACACCGAGCTCCGCCGCAAAGCGCCGAAACGCCATTGTCGCAGGTTCGCGCGCTCCCGCCAGCAAAAGCACGCACACAACCGACGCGCTTATCAGGCGGCTCGTCTTCAGCTCGTGCAGCCTGCGCAGCCCCTCGGGCCCGACGGGCGCGCTAGCGCTCACATCCACATACTGACCCCCCACCATCCCGTTCACGCCAGTCGCCCCCGCCAGCTCGACGGCCGCCGCCAGCACACGCTCAGGAGCGAGCCCATCCGCGGCGAGTAGATGGTGGAAAGCCTCCGCATACAACCCATCGCCGGCGAGGATCGCCACGTCCTCCCCGAACGCCACGTGACAGGTCGGCCGCCCGCGTCGCAACTCGTCGTCGTCCATCGCGGGCAAATCGTCATGGATCAGCGAATACGTGTGGATCAGCTCGAGCGCCACCGCCAACGGCATCGCGTGCACGCGCTCCAACCCCACCGCCCGAGCGGTCGCGAGCGCGAGCACCGGCCTTATGCGCTTGCCCCCCGCAAGCAGCGAATAGCGCATCGCCTCCTCCAAGCCCGCCGTCAGCGACGCCTCGGAGAAGCGCATGCCCACCAACCGGCGCTCGACCTCCTCGCGCAGGTGCTCCGGGTAAAGGACCTCCAACGAACGCCCCTACAGGAGCGAATCCTGCCCCGGCGCCACCGACGCCGCTTCAGCGCGCGCCTCGCGCTCGAGCTCCGCGCTCGCCTGCGTGGCAAGCGACGCGCAATCCTCCACGAGAGTGGCGGCAGCGTCGGCCGAAAGCTCGCCCGAGCGCAGCTGCTCCGCGGCCCGCTCCAGCTGCTCGATGAGATCGTCGATCCGCTCCAAACTCATTTGTGGCTCGCATTCTGTCGCAACTCACGCAACACCGCTCCCAGCACCCCATTCACGAACGCCGGCGCTTCGCTCCCGCAGAAGGTCTTGGCGCTCTCGATCGCCTCCTCAATCGCTCCCTCCGGCGGAATCGGCGTATCGCCGGGCGCAACATCAGGGTGAACCATCTCGATGAGCGCCACCCTCATTATGCTGCGCTCGAGCGGCTGAATCCGCTTTACCGACCAACCATGGGCGTGGCGGTCGATCACCCCGTCGAGCTCCTCCGCGCGATCCGCCGCCGCGTGCGCCAGCGCGCGCGTAAGCAGCGACGCGTCGCGACCCAACGCCTCGCCCACCTCCACACCGGTGAGATCGTGCTGGTAGAGCGCAAACACCGCCGCCCGGCGCTGCTCGGAGCGGCGCATCCGACTAGCGCCCCAGATCTCCGAACGCCATCACGCCCGCGACATATACTCGCCGGAGCGAGTATCCACACGGATCTTCTCGCCCACCTCGACGAACAGCGGCACCTGGATCGTCGCGCCCGTCTCGAGCGTCGCCGGCTTGCTACCGCCGCCCGACGCCGTATCGCCGCGCAAGCCCGGCTCGGTCTCGGTCACGCTCAGGTCCACCGCGCTCGGCAGTTGGACGTCCGACGGCCGATCGTCGATGAACAGCACATCCACCTCGCTACTCGGCGTCGTCCAACGCAACGCCTCGGCGAACGCCGCCTCGGGCACCGCGATCTGCTCGAACGACTCGCTGTCCATGAAGTGCGCGTCGGTCCCATCCGCGTACAGGAACTGCATCCTGCGCGCCTCCGTCCGCACCGCGCGGAACTTCTCGCCCGCCCTGAACGTGCGGTCGATCACGGCGCCATCGCTCGCCCTGCGCAGCTTGGTCCGCACGAACGCGCCGCCCTTGCCGGGCTTCACGTGCTGGAACTCGAGGATCTTGAAGACCGTCCCCTCTACGTCTATGTGATTTCCGTTGCGGAATTGGTTGGTCGTGACCACGAGCGAAGAAGATAGCGGGCAAGACGGCTACGGCCACAGCTCGATCGCCGGCAGTCCCGGATCTCCCACCGCGTCGGGGTGCAGGAGATGGCCGAGCTGGCGCACCCCGTCGGCGAGGCGGGGACCGGGGCGTGAATAGGAGATGTCCGCGTCCACCGCCACCGTGCGGCACGGCAGGCGCAGCTCGGCTGCTCGGGCCGCCGCCTGCGCCGCGTCAAAGCCGCAGGGCGAGATGACCACGATGTCGGGGTCCCGCTCGACCACCTCCTCCCAGCTCACCCGACGCGAGGGCTCGCCCACCGCTCCGATCACAGCGCTTCCACCAGCCAGCTCGATCATCTCCGGGATCCAGTGGCCGCCACAGTACGGCGGCTCGATCCACTCGGCCAGGAACACTCGCGGGCGCGCCCTCCCGGCGACCGCGCGCTCGACGGCCCCAATCTTCTCCCACATCTCCTCCTGGATCCTGCGACCGCGATCCTCGACACCCAGGCGCCGGGCGAGCGTAAGGACACTGTCTCCCACCTCCCGCAGCGTCCGTGGATCGAGCGAGAGGATCTCGGCGTCCACGGGACACGCCGTCGAAAGATCCTCACTTGACACCGCGCAAACCGCGCACAGGTCCTGCGTCACGATCAGCTCGGGGCGCAAACGGTCGATCAGCTCCGCCTCCACCGCGTAAAGCGAGCCACCGTCCTTGGTCGAATCGCGCACGAGCTCATCAATCTCGGTATTGGTGAGCGCCGCCGTATCCACCCTCGCGCTCGACACGACCGGCTTGCCGATCACCCGCTCCGGCCAGCGGCACTCCGCGCTCACGCCCACGAGCCGGTCGGCCAAGCCGAGCTCGGCGATGATCTCGGTGGCGCTGGGCAGCAGCGAGCAGATGCGTTGCGGCACGACACCCGTGGGTACCCATGGCTCGCACGACTCGCCGCGCCCCTCGGAGTCCTCTATCGAGACCTTCATTCGCCTTCCCCCG
>DATBTP010000052.1:0-14831 GCA_036559185.1 Solirubrobacteraceae bacterium
GTCAACGACGAGAAGGTCACCGACCACCACGCCATCATCCCCACGAAGGCCGAGCACGCCGTCGATCGCATGGGCGACGACGACAAGCGCGTCTACGACATGGTGGTGCGACGCTTCCTCGCTGCCTTCCATCCCGAGGCCGTGTTCGAGAACACGCGCGTGGAGACCACCGTGCTGCCCGCCGGCCAGGACGCCGGGGGCTGCGTGTTCCGCACGCGCGGCAAGCTCCTCTTGGTGCCCGGCTGGCGCGGCGTCTACGGGCAGATGCCCTCCGAGGCGAAGTCCGCCGCCGAGGAAGACGAGGGCGCCGACCAGCAGTTGCCGAAGCTGGGCAAGGACGAAGTCGTGCAGACGCTGCAGATCGCAAGCGCTCGCAAGGAAACCAAGCCGCCGCGCCGCTACAGCGACGCGTCGCTGCTGGGAGCGATGGAGACCGCCGGCAAGCTCGTCGACGACGACGAGCTGCGCGAGGCCATGAAGGACTCGGGGATAGGAACCCCCGCCACCCGCGCGGCAATCATCGAGCGGCTGATCCAAGTGGGCTACATCGAACGAGAGGCGCGCGCTCTGGTCGCCACCGAGAAGGGCTTGAACGTCGTGCGGCTGCTCGGCGAGCACGCGCTCACCTCGCCCGACATGACCGGCCAGTGGGAGCACCGCCTCGACAAGATCGAGCGCGGCGAAGACTCGCGCGAGAGGTTCATGAGCGATATCGCGGGCTTTGCCGAGCTCACCGTCAAAGAGCTCGACGAGAAACTCAAGGACGTGCGCATCCCGCGCGCCAATCTCGGGCCCTGTCCGGTCTGCGGGCACGACATCAAAGAGAACCGCAAGGGCTACTCCTGCTGGGCGCGCGAGGATCCGGGGTGCGGCTTTGTGATCTGGAAGGGCAAGTCGGGCAAGCAGCTCTCGATCGCCATCGCGCGCGAGCTGATCGCGAGCGGGCAAACCTCCCGCGCCGTCTCGGGCTTCAAAGCGCGCAGCGGCCGCTCCTTCCGCGCGCACCTCGCGCTCAGCCAGGACCCGGAGGGCAAATGGCGCGTCGAGTTCAACGAGCCGTGGGCGAGAGAGGGCGCCAAGCCGCCCGAGTCCGCGACCGAGACCGAGGCCGCCGAGGGCGAGGAGACGGTGGCCGCAAGCGCCGCCTAGCACGCCCTGCGCGCGTCGGTGTGGGCGCGCGTGACCCACCGGCGCGCCTGACCCACCGAAAGCGTCGGGTAGGGCGGATCGAACGCCGTCGGGGCGGTGCGGGAGGATGGGCTTCATGCCCATCGCGCTCGTAACGGGACCGGCAAACGCGGGCAAGGCGAACGCCGTGCTGGAGGCCGTGCGCGCGCATGTCGCCCACGGCGAGAACCCGCTGCTCGTCGTGCCTACCCGCGCCGACCAGGCCCGCTACCGGCGCGAGCTGGCCGAGGGCGGCGTAGCGCTAGGAGCGCGCGTGGAGCGCTTCGAGGGACTGCTTGGCGAGATCGTCGCGCGCGCGGGTCTCGCCGAAGCGCCGCTCGGGCGGCTCGCGCGCGAGCGGCTGCTGGCGCGCATCGCTGACGCGCGTCCCGGCCTGGCCATCGCGCTCGCGCGTATCGTCGCCGAGCTCGAGACCCAACGCGTCACCCCGGCGCGTCTGCGAGGAGCGCTGCGAACGTGGGGGTCGGCGGCCCGTGCTTCCGATCGCGAGCGCTCGCGCGCGAGCGGGCTCGCCGGCGACGGCGGCGGTGAGGGTCGCGATGCGCCCGCCACGCTCGAGCGGGTGTGCGAGGTGTATGACGCCTACCACCGCACGCTCGCCAAGATGCGCCGCGCCGATCGTGAGCTGCGCGTCACACGGGCGCTCGACGCTCTGCGCCGCGAGCCCGCGCGGTGGGAAGCCATGCCCGTGCTGCTCTACGGCTTCGACGACCTCACGGAGCTACAGCTCGACGCGATCGAAACCCTCGGGGGTGTCGTCGGCGCGCGTCTCACCCTCTCACTTGCCTACGAGTCCGGCAGGCTGGTGTTCGCTGGGCGCGCCGGCGCCTTCCAGAGACTCCGCCCGCTCGCCGACGCCCACACGGAGCTTCCCGCGCGCGCCGAGCACTACGGGGATGGCTCGCGCGAGGCGCTCCACCATCTCGAGCGCTCGTTGCTCACCGACGACCCCGCCCGCGTCGAGCCTGGTGACGCGGTGAGGCTGCTGGAGGGAGGAAGCCCCCGCGCCGAGCTCGAGCTCGTCGCGGGCGAAGTGCGCGCGCTGCTCGACGCGGGCGTGAAGCCCAGCGAGATCGCCATAGCGCACCGCTCCCCCGAAAAGGTGGCCGGCCCGCTTTGCGAAGTGCTCGCCGCGTTTGACATTCCCCACGCGATGCGCGAGCGCGTCAAATTCGCCGACACCGCTATCGGGCGGGGGCTGCTGGGGCTCATGCGCTGCGCCGTCACCGGTGGGAAGCTGGGCGACCTGCTCGCGTGGCTGCGGGTTCCCGGCGTGCTCGACCGCCCCGAGCTCGCCGACCGGCTGGAGGCGAGCGCGCGCCGCTCCGGCGCGCTCGACGCCGCGCGCGCGCGGGCATTGTGGGAGGCCGAGCGTTGGCCGCTCGACCGAATCGACCGCGTGGCGGAGGCCGCCGCCGCCGGCACGTCCGCCCTCGTCGACGTGCTCGCCGGGGAGCTCGAGCGGCTCTTCCGCGCGCCGCGCCGCGCGGCGGCGGCGGTGCTCGCGCGCGACGAGTTGTATGAGGCGCGCGCTCTCACCACCGGCAGACGCGCGCTCGAAGAGCTCCGCGAGGCCGCCCGCGGCGCGCCGGAGCACGCCTGCACCGCCGCCGAGCTGGTAGACGTGCTGGAGCGCCTCGAACTCGACGGCGGGGAGTGGCCGGATCCGGACCGGGTGGCGATCGTCGATCCCCTCTCGCTGCGCGCGCGTCGCGTGCGGATGGTGTTTGCGTGCGGCATGCAGGAGGGTGTGTTTCCCGCGCCTACCTCGCCCCATCCGCTGCTCACCGAGGAGCACCGTCGCCGCCTGGCGGAAAGCTCGGGTTTGGTGTTGAGAGGGGAGCCCGACGCGCTCGCGGCCGAGCGCTACCTCCTATATGCGCTCGTCTCCCGTCCGGAGGAGCGCCTCACGCTCAGCTGGCATGTCGCCGGCGAAGACGGCACGCCGCTGGCTCCCTCGCTGTTCCTCGACGATATCCGCGATCTCTTCGAGCCCACGCTGCGAGAGCGCACGCGCCGCCGCCACGCGGGCGCCGCCGGCTGGCCGGGCCCAGGCAAGCCGGCGGGGACGATGATCGCGCGTGAGGCGGCGATGCTCTCGCGGGCGCACGGGGGGGTGGGCGAGGCGGCGCCCGCCCTGGCTTCGCGACCGAGCACGGTTGGCTTTACGAGCGCGGCGTCCACCGGCGCGCCGCCGCCGACGATCGAGCCCTTGCGCCACGAGGGCGTGCTCGGCGAGCTGTCCGAGCGCGCCCTGTGGTCGGCGTCGTCGCTGGAGAGCTGGACGGCGTGCCCGGTGAAGTGGTTCGTCGAGCGCCTCTTGCGCGTCGAGGACATCGACCCCGACCCCGAGCCGATCGCGCGCGGCGCGCTCACCCACGCGGCGCTGAAGCGGACGCTCGACGCCTTGCGCGAGCGCACCGGCTCCGCTCGTCTCACGCCCGCGAGCGTGGGCGCCGCCAAGCGACTGTTGCGCGACGCCCTCGCTGAGCTCGAGCCTCTCCATCCCCTCACGCGCGCGCCGGAGCGCCTGCCCGGCGCCCGCCGTAGGCTCGCGGTGGATCTCGAACGCTACCTCGACTATGCCGCCGAGCAGGAGAGTCCGCTCGAGCCAACCCACCTGGAGCTGGGGTTCGGCTTCGGAGACGGGGATCTCCCGCCGCTCGATCTCGGCGACGGGGTGATGTTGCGCGGGCGCATCGACCGCGTCGACACAGGCTCGGCGGGGGAAGCGGTGGTTTACGACTACAAGGGCCGCGCCGCCCCGCCGGGCGCGAGGTGGGCAAGCGACGGCGCCTTCCAGGTGGCTCTCTACATGCGCGCGATCGAGCGGCTGCTCGACCTGCGGGTGGCGGGCGGCTTCTATCAGCCGCTCGCGGGCAGAGACATAAAGGCGCGCGGTGTCCTCGACACCGACAGCGGGGTGGAGATCGACGCCGTGCGCACCGACAGGCTGGAGCGCGTTCGCGTGGAGGAGGTGCTGGAGGCGTGCCTCGGGGCGGCTCGCACAGCCGCCGGCGAGGCACGCGCGGGCGCCTTGCGGCCCCGACCGGACACCTGCGCCTACAACGGCGGCTGCTCGTATCCAACCATCTGCAGATGCGAGCGGTGAGCGCTCGGGCGCTCACCGACGAGCAGGAGCGGGCTGTCGAGCGCCGCCAGGGCTCGCTGCTGCTCGCGGCCGGGGCCGGCAGCGGCAAGACCTCAGTGCTGGTGGAGCGCTTCGTGCGGGCGGTCCGCGTCGACGGGTTCTCGCCTGGGCGGATACTCGCCATCACCTTCACCGAGCGGGCGGCGGGCGAGCTGCGCGAGCGAGTACGTTCGCGCTTGTTGGAGCTGGGGGCCCGCGAGGCCGCACGCGAAGCGCAGGACGCCACCGTGTGCACCTTCCACAGCTTCTGCGCGCGGCTACTGCGCATCCACCCGCTCCAGGCGGGCGTCGAGCCGGGCTTTCAGATCCTGGAGGAGAGCTTCGCCGACCGCCTGCGAACGCTCGCCTTCGGCGACGCGCTCGCTGGCTTCCTCGAGGGCGAGCGCGCGGAGGCGGTCGATCTGGTGGCGGCCTATGGCGCCGACTCGATGCGGGGGATGGTGCTCGGGGCCTACGCCCAGCTGCGCTCCCAGGGGCAGGCGGAGCCGCGCTTGCCCGTATCCGGGGCCCAGCGGCAGGCCGGGGAGCCGGAGTCGGAGTCGGCGCAGGCGCGGCTGTGGGAGGAGCCTCCGCCCTCGCAAGAGGTAGGCGCGATAGGCCCCGAGGACGCGCTGTGTGCGCGGGCGCTCATTGGCGAGCTCGTGGAGCGCTTCGGCGACGCCTACGCGCACCGCAAGCGCGCGCGCGCGGCCCTCGACTTCGACGATCTGGAGCTGCTCGCGCGCGACATGCTCACGCGCCGCGCGGACGTGCGCGAGGCGTGGGCCATGCGCTTCGAGCTGCTGATGGTGGACGAGTTCCAGGACACCAACCCCCGCCAGCTGGAGATCCTGTCGGCGCTCGACCGCGACAACCTCTTCACCGTGGGCGACGAGCTGCAGTCGATCTACAGCTTCCGCCACGCCGACGTGGAGCTCTTCCGCGAGCGTCACCGCCGGCTCGAGGAGCGGGCGGCGAGCCTCGCGCTCACCGCCAACTTCCGCAGCCGCCCCGCCGTCATCGCCGCCGTCGATCGCATCTTCGCAACGCGCCTGCACGCGCGGTTCACGCCGTTGCGCACGATGCGATCATCTCAAGAGAACGACGCCCCCATCGTCGAGCTGTTGCTCACCGACAAGCGCGGCTGGGAGGAGCAGCCCGTGGACGAAGAGCTCGTCGGGCTGCCCGACGCCACGCCCTGGCGTCAGGCGGAGGCGCGCCTGCTCGCCGCCCGCATCGCCGAGCTCGTCGCGAGCGGGCAGGCGCGGGCGGGGGAGATCGCGGTGCTGTTGCGCTCGCTCGGCGACCTGCCCGTATACGAGACCGCGCTTCGACGCTTCGGCCTGCGTACGCTCGCCGGCACAGGCGGCTTCTGGAGCCACCAGCAGGTGGGCGATCTGCTGGCGTGGCTGCGCGCGCTCACAAACCCACTGGACGAGCTCGCGCTCTACTCCACGCTCGCCTCGCCACTCGTGGGTCTATCGAGCGATGGCCTCGCGCTCATCGCGCGCGCCGCCCGGGCTCTCGCCGACACCCACGACGGCGAAGAGCAGGCGAGCGACGGCGAAGGGACGGCCGGCGAGGGTGGAGGAACGGCCGGCGAGGGTGGAGGGAAAGCCGGCGGCGACGGAACGGCAAGGGAGACGCGGGGAGGTGTGTGGCAGGCAATCCGCCACCCCACCGCGGAGCTCTGCCAGGCGCTTGGGCCCGTCGACGCCGCGCGCTTGTCCGCCTTCCGCGAGCTGTTCGCGGCCGAGCGCGCCACCGCCGCGCTGCGCCCGATCCCGGAGCTGCTGCGACGGGCGATCCTCGCGACCGGCTATGAGGCGCACGTGCTGGCTCTCAACTGGGGCGAGCGGCGACTCGCGAACGTCCACAAGCTCATCCGCCTCGCCCGCGTCTTCGAAGCGCGGGAGGGGCGCGACACGCGGCGCTTCCTCGAGCACGTCGACCACATAGAAGGCGCTCTCGGCGGGCGCGAGCCCGACGCGCCCGTTGTCGACGCCGAGCTCGACGCGGTGCGGTTGATGAGCATCCACGCCTCGAAGGGGCTCGAGTTCCCGGTCGTATGCGTCGCCGATCTCGGCCGCGACCCCAACCTGCGCCAGTCCGACCTGTTGGTGGACGGCGCCACCGGGCGGCTGGGGTTGCGCCTGCTGCGCCTCGGCGACCCCGAGGCCGTGCCGGCCTTTCGTTACGAGGAGCTGCGCGAGGAGCGCCGCGGCGCGCAGGAAGAGGAGGAGGACCGGGTGCTCTACGTCGCCTGCACTCGCGCCGAGGATCGGCTGCTGCTCAGCGGCGCCGTACCGTTCGAGCGTTGGCCGGCCCCCAAACAGGGCGTCGCGCCCATCGCCTGGCTCGCGCCCGCGCTCGTGCCCGACGCGCCCTCGCTGGCCGCCGCCGCCGAGCGTCCGGGAGGCGCGCTCACGGTTGACCTGGGGGACGGTCTGCGCGTGCGCTGCGTCTTCAACGCGCCGCCCTCCCTCGAGCGGGTCCCGCTGTTCGAAGGCGGCGAGCGGGCCCCGCGTTCCACCCCCACCGCCGCGCCTACGCCTTTGGCGACCGCGAGCCCACCCGCGTCGTCTCTGTCGGGGTCGGATCAGCTCGTGCCAAACCGTCCCGCCGCTGGCCCGTCCGTGAGCGCGTTTCGCGCCGCGGAGAGCCCGCCATCGACTCCCCTCTCAGACCCCGACTCCACGATGAGCTACAGCTCGCTCGCGGAGCTCGAGCGGTGCGGCTACCGCTACTACCTCGAACGAGTCCTGCGGCTCCCCGAGCGGCGCCTAGCCGGCGCCGACGAGGCCGGGTTGGAAGCGCGCGCGCGCGGCACCATCGTCCACGCGCTGCTCGAAGAAATCGACTTCACACGCCCCTCGCCGCCCACCGTTGAAGACGTCGCGCTTGTGGCCCACAGCCTCGGCGCCACCGTGGGAAAGGACGCGCGCGAGGAGATCGCTACGCTGATCGGCGGAGCGCTCGAGGCTGAGCCCGCGCGGCTGCTAGCCGCCGCGCGGCGCGCCCGCGCGGAGCACCCCTTCGCGTTCTCGCTCGGCGGCAAAGAGCCGCTGGTGACGGGCTTTCTCGACCTCATCGTCGAGGCGCCGGGGGGCGCCACCCTCATCGTCGACTACAAGAGCGACCGCATTTCACAAGGCGACGACCTCGAGGCGCTCGTCGTCCGCGACTACGGCTTGCAGCGGCTGCTCTACGCGCTGGCCGCCATCGAACACGGCGCCGCCGAGGTCGAGGTCGCGCACTGGTTCTTGGAGCGTCCCGAGCGGTGGGCCATCGCACGTTTCGTCGCACGCGAACGAAACGATTTGCGCGAACGGCTGCTTGCCCGCATCGCCCGCATGCGCGCGGGCGGCTTCGCCGTTACCCCTGAGCCGCACAGGGGAATCTGCCTTACCTGCCCCGGTCGCGGCGGCTTGTGCTCATGGGGGGAAACCCGCACAATGGGTGCGCGTTCCACCACATTGGAATCCGACTGATAAGGGGGTAGGCTCAAACTCTGAATCGCGCGGCCCCCAGATCGGCCAGATGTGATGGGGTCCAAGAAGCAGGGAGGAGCGGATGGCAACAGCCACGCAAAGGTCACCCCCAACCGACTCGCACGCGCCGTCGGAACTGCCCGACCGCGAGCTCTTTGCCCGTATGCGCTCCGGCGAGGATCCCCGCGCCCGAGAGTCCCTGGTCGAGCGCTACCTACCGCTGGCGCGCCGTCTGGCGCGCCGCTATCAGCACACCGACGAGCCCATAGAGGATCTCGTCCAAGTCGCCTCCATCGGCCTGCTCAAGGCGGTCGATCGCTTCGATTGCTCGCGCGAGGTGATGTTCTCGAGCTACGCCGTCCCCACCATCCTGGGCGAGCTCAAGCGTCATTTCCGCGACCGCACCTGGTCGGTGCGTGTCCCCCGCGACCTCCAGGAGCTCGCCCTCCGCGTCGATCAAACCGTCACACGGCTCTCACTCGGCCGCCGTCGCTCGCCGTCGATCGGGGAACTGGCTCGCGCCGTGGAAGTCTCCGAGGAGCAGGTGCTCGAGGCGATGGAGGCGATGGGCGCCTACCGCGCCGGCTCGCTCGACGTGCCCCGCTCGGCGCGCGAGGAGGAGAGCGAAAGCGTCGCCGAGGCTATCGGCACGCAAGATCCCGGCTACGAAAGGGCCGAGGAACGCGCCACGCTAGAGCCGCTCATGGCGAGCATCAGCGAGCGCGAGCGCACCGTGCTGCGGCTGCGCTTCTCCGACGACCTCACCCAGGCGGAGATCGGAGAGCGCATCGGGGTCTCCCAGATGCAGGTCTCGCGGCTCATTCGCCAGGCGCTCTCTCGCTTGCGCGCGAGCGTCGACACCGCTGCCTGAAGGCTCGCTCACGCGCGCGCCACCCCTGCGGCGAGTCGGGCTCGCCGGGTGAGTCGTGTCGCTGGCCCGGCGTCGCGCCGCTCGCCGCGTGAGTCGCACCGCCGCTCCGGCCAGTCGCGCGGCCGTTCCGGCGAGTCTGTCGCCAGCCCGGCGGAAGGGCGCGGGGCAGGTTGACGATAAGGCTTGAATTTGTACCGAAAAAGAGTCAACATGTACCAAGATGCCAAGAGCGATGTGGATGGGGACGTTGAGCTTCGGTCTGGTGAGCGTGCCGGTGAAGCTCTACAGCGCCGTTACGCGCAAGACGGTTCGCTTCCACCAGATCCACGCGCTCGATTCCGGGCGCATCCACCAGAAGCACGTTTGTTCTCTCGACGGCGAAGAGATCCCGCTGGAGGAGATCGTGAAGGGCTACGAGATCGCGCCCGACCGCTACGTGCCGGTAGAGGCGAGCGAGCTTGCCGCGCTGGAGCCGCTGTTCACGCGAACCATCCAGGTCGAGGACTTCGTCGAGCTCTCCGAGATCGACCCGATCTACTTCGACCATCCCTACCATCTCGTGCCAGGCCCGGGCGGCGCCCACCCCTACAGGCTCCTCCTACGCGCCATGCGCGACACCGGGAAGGTGGCCATCGGACGCATCGTCATGCGCTCCAAAGAACGACTCGTCGCGATCCGCCCGCGCGAGAACGCGCTGCTCATGCTCACGATGAGCTACGCCGAAGAGGTCAACCCAACGATCGGTCTGCGCGAGCTGGAGGCAGTGGAAGGCGAGGTCGACGAGCGTGAGCTCGACGTCGCGCGCCGGCTCGTCGCCTCGGTGGCGGCTCCCTTCGACATCGAGCGCTACCAGGACACCTTCCGCGAGGCCGTACTCGACCTGGTGGACCGCAAGGCGGCCGGCGAGCCGCGGCGGCTTAGCGCCGGCCCTGAGCCGCCCCCCGAATCCGGCGATTTGATGAAGGCGCTCGAAGCAAGCCTCGAGAAGGCCACCGGCGACTCACGCGGCGCGGCCGCTGAGCAGGGCGCGGAGAGCGACCGCATCCGCGTGAGCGCGTAGCTCTATGGCTCGCGCGACCAGCGCTCGTGTGCCCTCAGCTCGAGCTCAGCGTAACCACGATCTCGGCGCTCGTGGTGCTCTCGCGGACGGCTTCCACCCACACGCGGTCCGCCACGTGCTCGAGCACGTTGCCCACCATCGGCAGCATCGCGTCCCGCAGAAGCGCCTCCGCGTCCTTCAGATCGAGGTCGTGCACGCGCAGCTCCGCCTCGCGCTCGTCCGCCTGCACAGTGAACGTGAGCAGTCCCTCGCTCGCGTATGCGGGCGCGTGTGCGCACAACACATCGCACACCAGCAGCGCGTCGTCGAGCCGATCCACCGGCCAGTCCGCGCGCGTGAGCACCATCGAAACCACCCTGCACAGCACCGGTCCCAGCGCCGGGCCGACCGCGAGACGCAAACGGGCTACGCCGTCGGTGGCGTGCTCCTGCCGGCGCACGTGGGTGGTAGAGCCGTTCACGCGAGCTGTCCGCCCGCCTGCTCGCCTTGCGCCGCTCGAGTAGGCCCTTCGGGGTAAACCTCAGACGGTGTGCCCCGCAGGGTATTCGTGTTCGAAATCGCGTCCAGGGCCATCGCGTCGCGCAACGCGAAGGTCATCCGCACCTCGGTGTGCTCCTCGCTGTCGTGGCCGAGCTGCACCTCCTCGGCGAGCGCGGCTATCAACGACAACCCCAAGCCGAGCCCCGGGCTGTCTGGGCGCGGCCTGATCCCGCGTCCCCAATCGCGCACGAGCACGGTCAACTCGCCGTCGTCCATGCTCGCGACGACCTCCATCGGACCCTCCTCGTCGCTGGGGTAGGCGTGCACCACCACGTTCGCGCACGCCTCGGTTACGGCCAGCCTGATGTCCGACAGCTTCGCCTCGGAAACCGCGAAGGCTTCGCCGAAGCCGCCGAGCGCATGCCGAACTATCGCGATGTTCTCAGCTCGCGCGCGGAGCGCGAGCTCCATGTCCGGCTTCATCGCCCCTCCTGGGCCTCGCCATGCCGATGTGGCTTGCTGTCTCGCTCATAATGATCCCCGCCACAGACGGATTTCACACCTCCAAATCGCCTCGCGGGGCAGTCGCGATGCTACGCTTTCGGCTCCGCCTCAGGTGCCGACCCCCCATGCCCGATAAGGCGCCGCGAACCCCTTGGGGGGCGCGTCGCCGAGAGGCAGCACTCACATGACTTCGCAAACATCGCCATCACAGGCCGCTGGACTCTACGACCCCCGCTACGAGCACGATGCGTGCGGCGTGGGAATGGTCGCGCGGCTGGACAACACCCCCACGCACGAGGTGGTCACGCGCGCGCTGCGGGCGCTCGAGAACCTCGAGCACCGTGGCGCCTCCGGAGCCGACCCGCTCACAGGCGACGGCGCGGGGATCCTCATGCAAATGCCCGACGAGCTTCTGCGTTCGCACGCGGGCATCGAGTTGCCGCCGCTCGGCTCCTACGGGGTGCTGATGTGCTTTCTTCCCACCGACGACCTCGCGCGCGCGAGGACGGAGGCGCTTTTGGAGCAAACGGTCGCCGAGGAGGGCCAGCGCGTGCTCGGTTGGCGCGAGGTACCGGTATGCCCCGAGCACACAGGCGCCACGGCCGCGGCCTGCCGACCTCACATCCGCCAGCTGTTCGTCGCGGCAGGTTCGCTCCCGACGCCGGCCGCGGTGGGGGAGGGCAACGCGAGCGCAGACAACGCGAGCGGCGATCCAGTCCAGGCGCCGGAGCAGGCGGGCGCGCCCTCCGAAGGCTTCGACCAGGACGCCTTCGAGCGCAAGCTGTACGTGATCAGGCGTGTCTGCGAGCAGGCCGTCGCCGCCAGGCCGCCGTCCGAGAGCAAGGGCTTCTACGTCACCTCGTCCTCTTCGCGCACCATCAACTACAAGGGCATGCTGATCTCAAACCAGCTCGCCGCCTTCTACCCCGACCTGCGCGACGAGCGTTGCAAGAGCGCGCTGGCGCTGGTCCACTCCCGCTTCTCCACCAACACGTTCCCCTCCTGGGAGCTCGCGCACCCCTACCGCGTGATCTGCCACAACGGCGAGATCAACACCGTGATGGGCAACGTCAACTGGATGCGCGCGCGCGAGTCGGAGCTATCGAGCGCTCTGTTCGGCGAGGACCTGGCCAAGATCCTGCCAGTGGTCACGCAGGGCAACTCCGACTCCGCCACGTTCGACAACGTGCTCGAGCTGCTCATGCTGGCGGGCCGCTCGCTGCCGCACGCGGTGATGATGATGATCCCTGAGGCCTATCGCAATCGGGCCGATCTGCCGGACGAGCTGAAGGGCTTCTACGCCTTCCATTCCTGCCTGATGGAGCCGTGGGACGGCCCCGCCTCGGTCGCCTTCACCGACGGCCGCGTCGTGGGCGCCACGCTCGACCGCAACGGCTTGCGCCCCGGCCGCTGGGTAATCACCAAGGACGGTCACGTCGTGCTCGGCTCGGAGGCTGGTCTGCTCGACGTAGCACCGCAAGACGTGGTGCGCCTGGGGCGCCTGCAACCCGGCAAGCTCTTCCTCGTAGACCTCGAGCGGGGTCGCGTGATAGACGACGCCGAGGTAAAGCACAGCATTTCCACACAACAGCCCTACGGCGAGTGGTACGCGCGCAACGCCGTCCGCTTCGCCGACATCGAGCCCTCCGAGCAGGTCACGCTCTCAGACCAGCCGCTGCACAAGCGCCAGCGCGCGTTCGGCTACACCCAGGAGGATCTGCGCGTGCTCCTGGAGCCGATGGCTCGCGACGGCGCCGAGCCGATCGGCTCGATGGGCAACGATTTGTCTCTAGCGGTGCTCTCCGACCAGGCGCCGCCGCTGTTCTCCTACTTCAAGCAGCTCTTCGCGCAGGTCACCAACCCGCCGATCGATCCGATCCGCGAGGAAATCGTGATGAGCCTTTCCACGAGCCTCGGCAACGAGCGCAACCTGTTCGACGAGACCCCCGCCCACGCGCACAAGCTCGAGCTCGAGCAGCCGATCCTGCTCAACCGCGGGCTCGAGACGCTGCGCCACATCTCCCACGACATCTTCTCCTCGCGCACGCTCGACATCACCTGGCGCGTCTCCGAGGGCCCCGCCGGCATGGACCACGCGCTGCGGCGCGTCTGTGGCGAAGCGCACGAGGCGATCGCCGAGGGCGTCAACATCGTGATCCTCTCCGATCGTCTGGTAGGCCCCAAACGGGCGCCCATCCCTTCGCTGCTTGCCGTGTCCTCCGTTCACCACCACCTCGTGCGCGAGGGCACCCGCCTGCGCGCCGGCATCGTGCTCGAGTCCGGTGAGCCGCGCGAGGTCCACCACTTCGCCACGCTCATCGGCTATGGCGCGAGCGCGATCAACCCCTACGTGATGCTCGAGACGCTCGACGAACTGGTCGCGCACGGGCGCATAACTCGAGGCGAGAACGGCTCCGAGGTGACGCTCACCCCCGAGCAGGCGGCGCAGAACACGGTCAAGGCGATCGGCAAGGGGCTGCTCAAGACGATCTCCAAGATGGGCATCTCGACGATCCAGTCCTACCGCGGCGCGCAGATCTTCGAGGCCGTGGGACTCGAGCCCGCGCTCGTCGATCGTCACTTCACGGGTACCGCTTCGCGCATCGGCGGAGTCGGCCTCGACGTGCTCGCCACCGAGGCTTTGGAGCGCCACGCCCGCGCGTATCCGGTGGGTGGGCGGGATCCGGATCATCTGCTGCCGGTGGGCGGCGTCTACGCCTGGCGGCGCGACGGCGAGCACCACATGTGGAACCCCGAGACGATCGCGCTCGTGCAGCACGCGGTGCGCTCCGCCAACGGCAACGTCGCCGCGGCGATCGAGGGCGACGCGCGCGCGGGCAGCGAAGTGCGCGACAGTCCCGCCTTCCAAACGTACCGCGAATACGCGGCCGCGGTCAACGACGACGCCGCTCGCAAGGCCACGCTGCGCGGTCTGTTGCGCATCGGCGGCGCAGGGCGCGGGGAGTCCGGTGGGACGGCCCCTGGGGAGCCCATTCCGCTCTCTGAGGTGGAGCCGGCCAAGGAGATCGTGCGGCGCTTCTGCACCGGCGCGATGAGCCTCGGCTCCATCTCCCGCGAGGCGCACGAGACGCTCGCGATCGCGATGAACCGCCTCGGCGGGCGCTCCAACACGGGCGAGGGTGGGGAGGACCCCTCCCGCTTTGCCCCCGACCCGGGCGGCGACCGTCGGCGCTCGGCGATCAAGCAGGTCGCCTCGGGCCGCTTCGGCGTGACGATCCACTACCTGGTGAACGCCGATGAGCTGCAGATCAAGATGGCCCAGGGCGCGAAGCCGGGGGAGGGCGGCCAGCTGCCCGGCCACAAGGTGGACGCCTACATCGGCTCCATCCGCCACACGACGCCCGGCGTGGGCCTCATCTCTCCGCCGCCCCACCACGACATCTACTCGATCGAGGACCTCAAGCAGCTGATCTACGACCTGCGCTGCTCAAACCCAGAGGCGCAGGTGTCGGTCAAGCTGGTCTCCGAGGTCGGCGTGGGGACGGTCGCCGCCGGCGTCTCCAAGGCGAACGCCGACCGCGTGCTCATCTCAGGCCACGACGGCGGCACCGGCGCCTCGCCGCTCTCCTCGATCCAGGCGGCCGGCGTGCCGTGGGAGATCGGGCTCGCCGAGACGCAACAGACGCTGCTGCTCAACGACCTGCGCTCGCGCATCGTCGTGCAAACCGACGGCCAGCTCAAGACCGGTCGCGACGTCGTCATCGCCGCGATGCTCGGCGCCGACGAGATGGGCTTCTCGACCGCGCCTCTCATCGCCACGGGCTGCATCATGATGCGCGCCTGTCATCTCAACACGTGCCCGGTGGGCATCGCCACCCAGGACCCGGAGCTGCGCAAGCGCTTCAAGGGCACGCCGGAGCACGTCGTCAACTTCTTCTTCTTCGTCGCCGAGGAAGTCCGGGAGATCCTTGCGTCGCTCGGGCTGCGCACGCTGGATGAGGCGATCGGCCGCGTGGACCTGCTCGGGGTCGGATCCGCGATCGACCACTGGAAGGCGCGCGGCGTCGACCTCACGCACATCCTCACCCACATCCCGCTTCCGGACGGGGCACCACGCCACCGCGTCGAACCGCCGCCAGCCGTGCT
>DATBTP010000053.1:0-2583 GCA_036559185.1 Solirubrobacteraceae bacterium
AACGTCAGTCCCTCCAGCTCCCATTCACCAAGCCGTTTCAAACGCTCACGACGAACCACGTCGCGCAGCGCTTCGTGAACCGTGTCGGTGGTGTTCCTCGTCTTCAGCACCTCGCGCGCCTCAGCCACGAGAACCGTGTCCAGGTTGATCGTCGTTCTTCTCACCATTGGCACCCTCTCATACATACGCTAGCAGCTCAATAGCCATACAGCAGTTGTATCGTTATATGCACAATGCTGTCACACTTTGGGCACACGTGTGAAGGCCTCGCCACGAGCACGCGTCGCAGGTAAGCTCACATGGCAATGGCCTACTTCGTCACAGGCGCAACGGGCTTCATCGGGAGCCGTCTCGTGGAACGGCTGCTGGAGAAGCGCCAGGGCAAGATCTACGTGCTCGTGCGCGAGGCGTCCAAGCCCCGCCTCGACGATCTGATCGAGCGCTGGAGCGTCGTCGCGGGCAGCTCCGCCGCCACCCGCATCGTGCCCGTCGTGGGCGACCTGCGCCGGCCGCTGCTCGGCGTAGAGCAGGATGAGGTGGCCGAGCTGCGGGGGAAGATCAAGCACTTCTTCCACCTCGCCGCCGTCTACGACATGACCGCGCCGGCCGAGCGCAACACCGCGGTCAACGTCGGCGGCACCACGCACGCGGTGGAACTGGCCCGCGCCGTCGACGCCAAGCACCTGCACCACGTCTCCTCGATCGCCGTGGCCGGCACCTACAAGGGCGTCTTCGAGGAGGACATGTTCGACGAGGGCCAGCGCCTGCCCTCGCCCTATCACCGCACCAAGTTCGAGTCCGAGCGGATCGTGCGCGACCAGCCCTATATCCCCTGGCGCGTGTACCGGCCGGGGATCGTCGTGGGCGACTCGCAGACGGGCGAGATGGAAAAGGTCGACGGGCCCTACTACTTCTTCAAGGCGATCCAGCGGATGCGCCACCTGCTGCCCGAGTGGGTTCCGCTGGTAGGCCTGGACCTCGGCTACACCAACGTGGTCCCCGTCGACTGGGTGGCGGGCGCGCTCGAGCACATCGCCCACGAGCCCGACCTCGACGGGCGCGCGTTCAGCCTCACCGACCCGCGCCCCCAGCGCGTGGACGAGCTGATCAACGAGCTCGCCACGGCCGCGCATGCGCCGCGCTTCGCGCTGAGCGTGGACAAACGCCTGACCGACGCCGTGCCCAGGTGGCCGCTCGCGCTCGCCGCGGCGCTGCCGCCGTGGCGCCAGCTGCGCGGCCTCGCCCTGCGCGAGCTCGGCATCCCCTCAGAGGTGATCTCGCACATGGAGCTCGTGCCCCGCTTCGACACCCGCGAAGCGAGCCGCGCGCTCGCCGGCTCCCCGCTCGAGCAGCCGCCGCCGCTACAGGAGTACGTGGCGCGCCTGTGGGACTACTGGGAGCGCGAGATGGACCCCGACCTCAGGCGAGGGCGCACGCTCAAGGAGGCCCTGAACGGCCGCCACGTGCTGATCACGGGTGCCTCCTCCGGTATCGGGCGCTCGACCGCACTGAAGGTGGCAGAGGCCGGTGGCGTGCCGCTGCTCGTGGCCCGCAGCGTGGAGAACCTCGAGGAGGTCCGTGCCGAGATCGTCGCCGCCGGTGGCACCGCCTACGTCTACTCGGCCGACCTCGCCGACATCGAGTCGATCGAACGGCTGCTCGAGCGCGTGCTCGCAGACCACCGCAACATCGACATGCTCATCAACAACGCCGGGCGCTCCATTCGCCGCTCGATCGCGCTCAGCTACGACCGCTTCCACGACTTCGAACGCACCATCCAGCTCAACTACTTCGGTGCCGTCAAGCTGATCATCGGGCTGCTGCCACACATGCGCGAGCGCGGCGCGGGGCACATCGTCAACGTCTCCTCCATCGGCGTACAGACCAACCCGCCGCGCTTCTCGGCTTATGTCGCCTCCAAGGCCGCCCTCGACGCCTTCACCCGCGTGGTCTCCTCCGAGGTGATCGGGGACGGCGTGACGTTCACCACCATCCACATGCCACTCGTGCGCACGCCCATGATTGCGCCGACGAAGATGTACGACGCGTTCCCCGCCATCAGCCCCGACGAGGCCGGCGACATGATCTGCGAGGCGCTGCGCAGTCGACCCAAGGAGATGGGCACGCGCCTGGGCAAGTTCGGGGAGGTCGCCTACAGCCTTTCCCCGAGCACCATGGACCGGCTGTTGCACCTCGCCTACCGCGTGTTCCCCGACTCGGCCGCCGCCAAAGGCCATCCCGACATGGAGGAGCACGCATCCTTCGAGCAGATCGCCATGGCGACCCTGACGAGGGGCGTGCACTGGTAGGTGCGCCGGGCGCAAGCGCCGTCGATGGGATGATCAAGGGAGTGAGCGAGACCTCCCCGGCAATCGAGGTGCACGCGCTGTGCAAGCGCTACGGCGACTACGAGGCCGTACGCGGGATCGACATCACGGTGGCGCGTGGCGAGGTCTTCGGCCTGCTCGGCCCCAACGGCGCGGGCAAGACGACCACGGTCGAGATCCTCGAAGGCCTTCGCACGCCCGACGGCGGCCAGGCGATCGTCCTCGGCGTTGACGTCGCGACAGGCTCCGATTCGCT
>DATBTP010000054.1:0-1576 GCA_036559185.1 Solirubrobacteraceae bacterium
GCCGGAAACACGAAGCGCGAGGGGAGAGAAAGTGGCGCTGGCCCTTGCGAAGGGAGGTGTTGACGGGCACCTCCGCTTCCATGGCGTCGGAAACCGCGCAAGCATGGGTCATTCGCCCCGATCGCACCCAGGAGGTCGCCGGTTCGAGTCCGGCTAGCCCCATGAATGCTTGGTTGCTTGCGTTAGACCGTCCGGCGGCCGACGCGTAGCGTTGCCGTGGCGCGGATGAACCCGGAGTCGGCGCGCGTCCCGCGATTCCGTCGGCCTCATGGGACGTCCTGCTTTCCGCGCGCTGCAGGACGGGCGGCCGGAAGTGAAGCGCGGCGCGTCGGGGGTCGAAAGCGAGAGTCTGCGTAATACTGCTGCGATGCGCCCTCACCGAGGACTCATGAGGCACCGGAGGGAATCCTTCAGCACCGGCGCCACAGCCACTGACTCGCCGCTCGACGGTGCTACGAGACGAGCGCGATGAGGGTTTGCATCGTCGGGGCCTCTGGGAAGCTCGGGCGGTACATGGTGCAGCACGTGCTTGACCGGGAGTACGACGTGGTCGGCGTGTGCCGACAGCAAAGCGTGGAGAAGCTCGACGCATTCAAGGAGCGCATCACTGTCATTCCGGGAGCCACGAACGACCCAGAGGTCATCAAACGCGCGCTCGCCGGGTGCGACGGGGTGCTCGTCGTACTGGTCCCGCGAGGCGTGCACGGATACTCGACGGGAACGGCCCAAGCCGTGCTCGACCACGCGCCTCCGAGCGCGCGCCTCGTGTTTTCGTGTGGGTGGCACATCACGCGCGACGGGCAGGACGTGTATTCGCGGAAGCTGAAGGCGATCGTGAAGGTCTTCGGCCCGCTCGCGCGTCTCGCTCGCGTCGCCGATCTCGACGACCAGGTAGAGGCGTGCCGGCGGGTGTTCGCCAGCGACACACGGTGGACCGTTGTGCGCGGCAGCGACCTCGAGGAGGGCGAGAGCCAGGGCCTGCCCGTGTGGAGCCGACACGTGGGCGACCCCATCCTCGAGAGCAACATCACGCGCCGCGTGGACTTCGCCCTGTTCATGGTGGAGGCCCTCGAGAACGACGAGCTCGTCCACGAGGCCCCGGCGATTGTCGGCTGCCAGACGCCCTCGGCGCTCGCGCATGCCGCCGGCAAATGAACCCTGTAGTGCGCCGCGGTGCCCTCGCCGGACGAGATGCCGGCGTACGTGGGCAATCCGCTCGCTGGAGATCCGATCTGGGAAGCGTCGTCGGCTTTTGAGCTGAGGATCGCGATCACGACGAAGCAGGTCTCTCGGGCAGGCCACCCGAGCGACCTGCTCGTCGCCAAAAGGAGGCACGTGGCGGCCCGAGACGAGACGTTTGCTTCGGACGAAAAGCAGTAGCGCGCTCGACCGGGACGCTCACGCCGGTACCAGGACGCGCAACGGCGGGATCGGAACCGCCGAGACAAAGTGGGTCGTAGAGGAAGGTCATGTGCCGGTTGTTCCCTCGGCTCGAGCGGGGGCCGCGGGGGTGCGTTAGGGTGCGTTGACGACTTCTGCCGCGACCCTTGTCATGTGGTTTTCCCTGCGCTCGCCG
>DATBTP010000055.1:0-13637 GCA_036559185.1 Solirubrobacteraceae bacterium
GCCGCCAATCCAACCAGCCGCCAATCCAACCAGCCGCCAGCCGATCCTGTACAACGAAGGGAGCGCGCCAACCGGCGCGAACGCCGCGAAGAACGGAGGAGCCATGCCCACATACATCATGCTCTCGACGTTGACGCCGGAGGGAGTGCAGACGGTCAAGAACAACCCTGAGCGCATTCGCGAGGTGAATAAGGAGGTCGAGCAGCTCGGCGCCACCGTCAAGGCGCAGTGGGCCACACTCGGCAACGTCGACTTCATCTCGGTGGTCGAGGCTCCCGACGAGCGCACGATGGCGCGCGTCTCGCTCGAGCTCGGCTCACGGGGCACCGGTCGCTACGAGACGCTTGCGGCGATACCCGTAGACGAGCTGATCGCGTCGCTGTGACGCTACCCCGTCCCCGACCGCGTCTCCGTGACGCGGAGAGCCCCAACCATCTCCTCTCTCACGACATCTCGCGGGATGGAGCGGGGCCGGTAGCGGCGTGAGAGTACTCGTGGTCGGATCGGGCGGGCGTGAGCACGCGCTCGTGCGCGCTCTCGCGCGAAGCCCGCGGAAACCGGAGCTGCTGTGCGCACCTGGCAATGCGGGCATCGCGGCCGACGCACGCATGCTCGAGATCGGGGTGGACGATATTGGGGGGCTCGTCGCCGCCGTTGAGCGCGAGGGCGTCGAGTTGACGGTGGTGGGCCCTGAGGCGCCACTTGTCGCCGGGCTCGTGGACGCGCTAAGGGAGGCCGGTTATCGGGCCTTCGGTCCCAGCGCCGCCGCCGCTCGGCTGGAGGGCTCGAAGGGGTTTGCGAAGGAGATCATGGAGCAGGCGGGCGTGCCTACCGCCGGCTGGAGGCGGGTGGAGTCGCTGCCAGAAGGCATCCTCGCGGTGGACGAGTTGGCGAAACAGGGCGTGGTGGTGAAGGCCGACGGTCTCGCCGCTGGCAAGGGCGTCACCGTCGCGGAGGACTCCGCGCGGGCATACGCGGCGCTCGAGGAGATATTTGTCGAGAACCGCTTCGGCGCGGGCGGAGCGAGCGCCATCGTCGAGGAGCGTCTCGTGGGCGAGGAGCTGTCGCTGCTCGCGCTCTGCGACGGGATCCGCGCCCTGCCTATGGCGCCGGCCCGCGACTTCAAGCGCATCTTCGACGGCGACCTTGGCCCCAACACGGGAGGGATGGGCTCCTACTCCCCTGTCGCCGGCGTTGACGCGTCCGCGGTGAGGGAGCTGGCCGCCGCCGTGCACCAGCCGGTGGTGGACCTCATGCGCGAGCGCGGCACCCCCTTTCACGGTGTGCTCTACGCCGGGCTGATGCTTACGTCCGAAGGTCCGCGCGTGCTCGAGTTCAACGTGCGCTTCGGCGACCCGGAGACCCAGGCCGTGCTCCCGCGCCTGCGTTCGGACCTACTCGAGCTGCTGCTCGCGGCGACCCGTCCCGGCGGGCTCGAGGACGCCGTGCTCGACTGGAGCGAGGACTGGGCGGTGACGCTCGTGCTCGCCTCCGCCGGGTACCCCGCTTCGTCCTCGAGCGGCGATGAGATCCAGGGCCTAGAGGACGTATCGTCCGGCATCGAGGTCACGCACGCCGGCACCGCGCACCGTTTCTCCACCGGCGGCGCAGGGGGGTCCGGCGACCGCGCCGCGTCGATCGTCACCGCCGGCGGGCGCGTGCTCAACATCACCGCCCTCGGCGCGAGCGCTGAAACCGCCCGCGCGGCCGCGTATGCTGCCGCTCAGAGCATCTCCTTCGACGGCATGCAGATGCGGCGCGACATCGCCGCGCACGCCGATTTCAACACCGCCACCACACCATGAGCGACGCCCCTACACCGATCCGAGCCGGCCTCGCCGAGGCGGAGGTGCAGGCTCAGCTGGAGGAGTTCGACGTAGCCGGACCCCTCATCGGCATCGTGATGGGCTCCGAGAGCGACATGGCGGCGATGGAGAAGGCGGCCAACGAGCTGCGCGACCGCGGCATCCCGCACGAGATGAAGGTCATGTCAGCGCACCGAGAAGCGGACGTCGTCGCCGACTACGCTAAGAGCGCGAAGTCGCGTGGCCTGCGTGTGGTCATAGCGGGCGCAGGCATCTCGGCGGCGCTCCCGGGCGCCGTCGCCGCGCACACCGACCTGCCTGTTATCGGCGTCCCACTGTCAGGCAGGCTCACGGCCGCCGGCGGCCTCGACGCCATCCTCTCGATCGTCCAGATGCCGCCGGGCGTTCCGGTTGCCTGCGTAGGGCTCGACAACGCGCGCAACGCGGCGATTCTGGCGGCGCGGATTCTCGCGGCCTAGCCACATACCGGTAGGTCAGGCCGCGGCCGTGCCGCCGGCAGCCTCGGACCGTTCCAACGCCACCTGCCCATCGATGGCGTCGGCGAGCACCGTATCGCCGGCGTGGAACCGCCCCTCGAGCAGGGCCAACGCCAGCTTGTCGACCAGTTGCTTCTGGATGACGCGCCGCAGCGGCCGGGCGCCGTAGATTGGGTCGTAGCCCATGTTGCCGAGCAGCTCGCGCGCGGCTGGGGTCATGTCGAGTTGAACGCCGCGCCCTGAGACGCGCTCGATGACGCGCGCGAGCTGCAGGTCCACGATCTCCGATATCTGCTCGCGTGAGAGCGGGTCGAAGCGGACGATGTCGTCGAGGCGATTGATGAACTCGGGCTTGAAGTGCGTCGTCAATTCCGCACGCAAGTCGTCGCCTGTGGATGATCCAGTCCCACCCACCCCGATATTGGAGGTCATGATGAGCACGGTGTTCTTGAAATCCACGGTGCGGCCCTGACCATCGGTGAGACGGCCGTCGTCCATCACCTGTAGGAGCGTGTTGAACACGTCGGGGTGGGCCTTCTCGATCTCGTCCAGCAGCACTACCGAGTAGGGGCGACGACGGACCATCTCGGTGAGCTGGCCTCCCTCTTCGTAGCCCACATACCCAGGGGGTGCGCCGACGAGGCGGGATACCGAGTGCTTCTCCATGTACTCGCTCATGTCGATCCTCACCATCGCGTCCTGCGAGTCGAACATGAACTCGGCGAGAGCCCGCGCGAGCTCTGTCTTGCCGACGCCGGTTGGGCCGAGGAAGAGGAAGGTGCCGATCGGCCGGTTGGGGTCTTGCAGGCCCGCGCGCGAACGGCGCAGCGCGGTGGCAACCGCCTCGACCGCCTCGTCCTGACCGACGACACGTTCGTGCAGACGCTCCTCCATGTGGATGAGCTTCTCCACTTCCCCCTCCATGAGACGCGAGACGGGGATGCCCGTCCAGCGGGCCACGACCTCGGCGACGTCCTCGGCGTCGACCTCCTCCTTGAGGAACTGAGGACCGCCCGTCCCGCTCCCGCCGGCGCCGCCTGCGGAGACTTGGTCGTCGCTGCGCTCGCGCTCGGCGGCCTCGTGCTCGGCGAGCTGCTTTTCGAGCTCGGGTATCTCTCCGTAGCGCAGCTCGGCGGCGCGTTGCAGGTTGGCTTCGCGCTCGGCGCGTTCGGCCTCCACGCGCGCCTGCTCCAAGCGCTCCTTCGTCTCGCGGATGCCTTGAATCGCCTCCTTCTCGCGCTCCCACTGAGCGCGCATCTCATCCGAGCGGGCACGCAGGTCGGCAAGCTCGGCTTCGATCGCCGTACGGCGCTCCTTCGAGGGCTCGTCCTTCTCCTTGCGCAGCGAGGTGAGCTCGATCTCCAGTTGCATCACGCGACGGTCGACCTCGTCGATCTCCGTGGGGACCGAGTCGATCTCGATGCGGATCTTCGAGGCAGCCTCGTCGATCAGGTCGATGGCCTTGTCTGGGAGGAAGCGGTCGGCGATATAGCGGTGGGAGAGGGTGGCGGCGGCGATCAGCGCGTTGTCTTGGATGCGCACGCCGTGGTGGGTCTCGTAGCGCTCCTTCAGCCCGCGAAGGATCGCGATCGTGTCCTGCACGGTGGGCTCGCCCACCATCACCGGCTGGAAGCGGCGCTCGAGCGCGGCGTCCTTCTCGATGTGCTTGCGATACTCGTCGAGCGTGGTGGCGCCCACGCAGCGCAGCTCCCCGCGCGCGAGCATCGGCTTGAGCAGGTTGGCGGCATCGACCGCGCCCTGGGCGGCGCCCGCGCCGACGATCGTGTGAAGCTCGTCGAGGAACAGGATCACCGTGCCCTGAGCCTCTGAGACTTCCTTGAGCACGCCCTTCAGGCGCTCCTCGAACTCGCCACGGTAGACGGCGCCGGCGATGAGCGCGCCCATGTCGAGCGCGATCACGCGGCGCTCGCGCAGCGACTCTGGCACGTCGCCGGAGACGACCCGCTGGGCCAGCCCCTCGACGATCGCGGTCTTGCCCACACCGGGCTCCCCGATGAGCACCGGGTTGTTCTTGGTGCGGCGCGAGAGTACCTGGATGACACGGCGGATCTCCTCGTCGCGACCGATCACGGGATCGAGCTTGCCCTGCTCCGCGAGCTCGGTGAGGTCCTTGCCGAAGCGCTCCAGCGGCTTCTGCTCCTCATCGGGAGGCGGGGCCGTTGCGGCGCCGCCCGGCATCTGTCCGTCAGGCGGGGTCATCGTTCACCTCCCTCGTTCCGATGTTCGGCCGTCATGAGCCGTCGGTCCTCACTCGATTGCCTTGGCTTGGCGGTCCCCGGAAGGGCGAGCGGGCATCCGCCGCGCGCACTATCTCCGCACCGGCGCCGCGATAGGGGACCAGCTCGGCGCGGAAAGAGCGGCGCACCCGCTCCAGCTCCTCCGCGAGTTCGACCTGCGTGTGCAATGCCTTCACTTCCAACTCCTCGATGCGCGCGTGCATCTCCGTTACCTCCGACTCGAGGTCGAGCACTCGTTGCACGCCGGCGAGGTTGAGGCCTAGCTCGGCGGTCATCTCGTGGATGCGGCGCAGCTTCTCGACATCCTGCTGGGAGTAGAGGCGCGTGCCCTTGGGCGAGCGCTTGGGCTCCACCAGGCCACGAGACTCGTACATGCGAAGTGTTTGCGGGTGCATGTTCGCGAGCTCGGCGGCGACGGAGATCATGAATACGCCGCGGTCGGTCTCCACCTCCACGCGCGTGACGCGCGGCGGCGAGGACGGATGCGCTGGATGAAGTTCATGAGGCGAGGGAGGGCGTGGGGTCATGGCTTCTCACCGTCGTGCGCGGCACCCGAGGGCGCGGCGCCCGCGAACAGCGCGGCGCGGGGATCGCCGTTCATCACCCTGGAGAGCTGCTCGACGGCGTCCTGTTGCTCGGAGGTGAGCTTGTCGGGAACCTCGATCGTGAAGCGGTAGTGGATATCGCCGCGGCTCTTGCCTCCGAGCTTGGGGGGACCCTCGCCGCGCAACCGTTGAACGGCGCCGTGGTGGGTGCCGGGCTTCACGCGCAGTGTCTTCGACCCCTCCAGGGTCGGCACGCGGATGTCGCCGCCGCGCAGCGCCTCGGGGATCGTGAGTGGGACCTCGACCTCGAGGTGCTCTCCCTTGCGCTTGAAGACGGGCGAGGGAGAGACGTGGGTGAGGACATAGAGGTCGCCCGCGGGACCGCCGCGCACTCCGGCCTCGCCCTTGCCGGCCACTCGGATGCGCGAGCCCTCCTTCACCCCGGCGGGGATGTTGACGCGAAATTTCTTGACCGTGCGCACGGCGCCCGCGCCTCCACACGTTGGGCAGGGGTCTTCGATGACGGTGCCGCTCCCCCCGCAGCGCGAGCAGGGTTGAGAGATCGAGAACATGCCCTGTCCTTGCGTCTCGATGCCGCGACCCTCGCAGCGCGGGCACACCTTCGGGGTGGTGCCGGGCTTGGCACCGGTGCCGTGGCAGGTGGAGCAGATACCGCTCGTGGGCACCGACAGCGGCACTTGGGCGCCGGAGATGGCTTGGTCGAATGCGATGCGCACCTCGGTCTCGAGGTCGCGGCCGCGCTGGGGGCGGGACTTGGCGCGCCGGCCGGCGCCCGCGCCGCCTCCCCCTCCGCTACCGAATAGGTTGGAGAGGATGTCGCCCATCGAGGAGGCGTCGAAGTCGAAGTTGCCAAAGCCGCCGAACCCCGGCCCGCCGGCGCCGCCGGCGGCGAAGGGCCCGCTGCCGGAGTCGTATTGCTTGCGCTTCTCGGGGTCGCCGAGCACGTCGTGGGCTTGGGAGATCTCCTTGAAGCGCTCCTCTGCCTGCTTGTCGTCGGGGTTGCGGTCGGGGTGATACTTCCGCGCGAGCTTGCGATAGGCCTTCTTGATGTCATCGGCGCTCGCCTTCTTATCGACCCCGAGCGTCTTGTAGTAGTCGGGACGCGTCGCCATGCGGCCTCCTGTCTCTACGCCGCCACCAGCACGCGCGCGGGGCGGATGATCGTGTCGCCCATGCGGTAGCCGTTCTGGTAGACCTCGGCGACGGTCCCCGAGGTGGCGCCCTCGATCGGCTGCTGGGCCATCGCCTCGTGGAGATTGGGGTCGAACGGCTCGCCGAGGGGAGCGAACGCTTCGATGCCCACGCGCGCGAGCACGGCGGCGATCTCCGAGCGCACGAGCTTGACGCCGGTGAGCAGCGGATCCTCCTCGGCGGCCGCCTCGAGCGCGCGGTCGAGATTGTCGAGCGCGGGGAGCAGCTCCTTGGCGAGCTTGGATACGCCGCGTGCCTGCGCGAGCGCGGCGTCGCGCGCGACGCGCTTGCGGTAGTTCTCGAAGTCGGCTTGCGTGCGTTGCGCGAGCGCGAGGTAGTGGTCGCGCTCGGCAGCGGTCTTCACCATTTCGTCGAGCTCCGCTTCGATCTCCCCGCCGGGGTCCACTCCCTGAGCGGAGGTCGATTGTTGTGGAGGCGAGGAAGCCGGATACACCCCTTCGGGGGGGGTCGATTGTTGTGGAGACGAGGAAGCCGGATCGGCCCCCTCGGGGGCGATGGAATGGGGCGAGGGAGGACCGGCGGGGCCTGCGTCCTCGGCCCGCTCGAGCTCCGGCTGCTCCAGCTCGGCGTCCTCGACTTCCGGCGTTACCTCCTCCATCAGCTCTTGCCCTCGTCGACCACCTCGGCGTCGACGACGTCCTCCTCGGAGGAGGCGGAGCCGTCGCCGTCGGCGGCGGCTGGACCAGCGCCGTCGCCGGCGGCGGCCGCGTCGGCTTGGGCCTTCTGGTACATCGCCTCGGAGACGGCGTGGAAGGCGCTCTGGAGGGCGTCGGTGCGGGCGTTGATGGCGGCGGGATCGTCGGACTCGAGCGTGTCGCGGACCTCCTTGATGGCGTCTTCGATGCGCGACTTTGAGTCGGCGTCGACCTGGTCGCCGAGGTCGGCGAGCTGGCGCTCGGCTTGGTAGGCGGCGTTCTCGCCGTTGTTGCGGGCCTCGGCGAGTTCGCGCGCCTTGCGGTCCTCCTCGGCGTGGGACTCGGCGTCGGAGACCATCGACTTGACTTCCTCGTCGGAGAGGCCGGAGCCGGCCTTGATCTCGATCTTCTGCTCCTTGCCGGTTCCTAGATCCTTGGCGGATACGTTGAGGATGCCGTTGGCGTCGATGTCGAAGGCGACTTCGATCTGCGGGATGCCGCGCGGCGCCGGGGGGATGCCGGTGAGCTGAAACTTCCCGAGCGACTTGTTGTATTGGGCCATCTCGCGCTCGCCCTGCAGCACGTGGATCTCAACCGAGGGCTGGTTGTCCTCGGCGGTGGAGAAGACCTCGCCCTTGCGGGTGGGGATCGTGGTGTTGCGCTCGATGAGCTTGGTCATGACGCCGCCCTTGGTCTCGATGCCGAGCGTGAGCGGGGTGACGTCGAGTAGCAGCACGTCCTTGACGTCGCCGGCGAGCACACCCGCCTGGATGGCGGCGCCGACGGCCACCACCTCGTCGGGGTTGACGCCGCGGTGGGGGTCCTTGCCCGTGAGCTCCTTGACCTTCTCCTGGACGGCGGGCATGCGGGTCATGCCGCCGACGAGCACGATGTGATCGATTTCCTTGACGCCCTTGTCCTTGGCGTCGTCGATGGCTTGGCGCACCGGGGCGACGACGCGGTCGAGCAGCGCGGAGGTGAGCTCGGCGAGCTTCGCCCGTGTGAGGCGGGTGTCGAGGTGCTTGGGGCCGGAGGAGTCGGCGGTGATGAAGGGCAGGTTGATTTGCGTCTCCTGGGTGGTGGAGAGCTCGATCTTGGCCTTCTCGGCGGCCTCGTAGAGGCGCTGGAGCGCCATCGGGTCGGCGCTCAAGTCGATGCCCTGGTCGCGCTTGAAGTCGGCGACGAGCCAGTCGACGATGGCCTTGTCGAAGTTGTCGCCGCCGAGGTGGTTGTCGCCCGCGGTGGACTTCACCTCGAACACGCCGTCGCCGATCTCGAGCACCGACACGTCGAAGGTGCCGCCGCCGAGGTCGAAGACCAAGATCGTTTGGTCTGACTCCTTGTCGAGGCCGTAGGCCAGCGAGGCGGCGGTGGGCTCGTTGATGATGCGCTTGACGTCGAGCCCGGCGATCTTGCCGGCGTCCTTGGTGGCTTGGCGCTGGTCGTCGTTGAAGTAGGCGGGAACCGTGATGACGGCCGAATCGACCGTTTCGCCCAAGTAGGCTTCGGCGTCGGACTTGAGCTTTTGCAGGATCATCGCGGAGACCTCGGGCGGGGAGTATTGGTTTCCCGCGGCTTCCACGCGCGCGTCGCCGTTGGGGCCGGCGACGACCTTGTAGGGGACGATCGACTCCTCCTCGCGCACCTCTCCCTCCTTACGGCCCATGAAGCGCTTGATCGAGAAGATCGTGTTCTGCGGGTTGGTGACCGCCTGGCGCTTGGCGACGGTGCCCACGAGGCGCTCGCCGGAGGCGGTGAACGCGACAACGGAGGGGGTGGTGCGGCCGCCCTCGGCGTTCTCGATGACGGTGGGCTCGCCACCCTCGAGCACGGCCATGCACGAGTTTGTGGTGCCGAGATCGATTCCTATCGTCTTGCCCATGAGGCGCTGCTCCTTCAGTAGCGTTTCAAATCTAAGTGGGAGAGTAGCAGATTATTTGATGGATGGAATAGTCTCGTAGTTGCCGCAAGCGGGCGGTTTACGGCCACGGACCGCGCCGCCCGCACCACGGACGCGCGTGCCCGGCGGCTTGCGGGAGGGGTTGTGAAGAAGTCGCGGCGGACGCGTAACCAAGACGTGCGGGTGTGTATGTAGGAGCGAGTGACCCGCCTGGAGCGCAACGTGAACATCGCGGCCGTCGTGCTTCCGTTCGCTGGCGTGGTGGTGGGCGGGGCGTTGCTGTGGGACAGCTTTCTCAGCCCCCTGGATCTGGCGATCATGGCCGTGATGTACATGGGCACGGCGGTCGGGATCACCGTTGGCTTCCACAGGCTGCTTACCCACAGGGCGTTCCAGACACACGCGTGGGTGCGATACACGCTCGCCGTGCTCGGCGAGATGGCGGTGCAGGGACCCGTGATCGACTGGGTGGCCGACCATCGCAAGCACCACACGTTCACCGACGAGGAGGGCGACCCGCACAGCCCGCACGCGGGCCAGGGCGCGGGTTTGACCGGCATGTCGAAGGGCCTGTGGCACGCGCACACGGGTTGGCTGTTCTCCACGCACGGGCAGGCGTCCTCGAAACGCTTCGCGCCCGACCTGCTGGAAGACAGGTGGATGCGCAGGATCAACAAGGCGTTCCCGGTGATCGCGCTCTACAGCTTGGCGATCCCCTTCCTGCTGGGGCTGGGCTTGAGCGGGGGGTCGCTTACGGCGGGCTTGAGCGCGCTTCTGTGGGGCGGCTTGGTGCGGATCTTCTTCGTGCACCACGTGACGTGGAGCATCAATTCGATCTGCCACTTCTTCGGCAGCCGGCGCTTTGCCCTGGAGGACCACTCCACGAACGTGTTCTGGCTGGCGCTGCCGTCGTTGGGGGAGGCGTGGCATCACAACCATCACGCCTTCCCGCGCTCGGCGTTCCACGGGTTGCGCTGGTGGGAGCTCGACCCCTCGGGCTGGCTGATCCTCGGCATGGCAAGGGTGAGGCTCGCGTGGGACGTGGTGCGCGTGACCCCCGAGCGCGAGCGAGAGAAGCTCGCGAGCGCGACGCCGGCCGCCGGGACGCCGCGCGCTTAACACGGCACCCTTTCGCTGGCCGCCCACCCGGCACCCTTTCGCTGGCCGCCCACCCGGCACTCGCCGCCGCTTGCCTGTCAGCCTCCCTCGGCCGACGCGGAGCCGGCGCCCGCCCGCAGCCGTCGGTATGACCTCCGGTGGGTGGCGGTGGGGGCGGTACCTTCTCTATATGACCCTCACACCCAAAGCGGCGCGGCCGGCGCTGCCGATCAAGCCGAAGTTGAGGGGAGTGTCACACCAATACGCCTTCTTCGCCTCGCTCGGCTGCGGTGTAGCGTTGATCCTGGCGGCGTCAGACGGGAGGTCGCGAGTCGCGGCGAGCATCTACGCCGCGGCGGTGTCGGCGCTGTTTGGCACGAGCGCCCTCTACCACCGCGTCACCTGGCGGCCGAGCGCGCGGCGTTGGATGCGGCGGCTGGATCACTCGATGATCTTCGTGCTGATCGCCGGCACGTATACCCCCGTGGCGCTACTGGCGTTGAAAGGATCGCTGGGGAGCACGATCTTGATCGTGCTGTGGGCGGGGGCACTCGGCGGCGTGGTGTTCAAGCTGTTGTGGATCGACGCGCCGAAGTGGCTGTTCGCCGGCGTGTACGTGGCGCTCGGGCTGGTGTCGGCGGCGGTGTTCGGCGAACTGCCCGCCGCGATCGGATGGCTCGGCGTGGCGGGACTGGCGTTGGGCGGCCTGCTCTACGTCGTGGGAGCGGTGGTGTATGCAAGCGGACGCCCCAACCCGTGGCCGAAGGTGTTTGGCTACCACGAGGTCTTCCACGCGCTCGTGATCGCCGCGGCGGCTTTGCAGTATGCGGTGATCGCCTTCGCGGTGGTTCCGCACGGCTGACCCTCCGCCGCCTGCTCTGCTGACCCGAGACGTTCGCTGCCGCGTCTCTCACAGCGGGACGGTGACTACCGTTGGCGGAACCCAACTGCCCTGTCCGCCGCAGAGCGGACGGTGATTACGGTTGGCGTGACGGGCACATCCGCGCCAGCGCGCATTCAGCGCAGGCGGGAGTGCGGGCGTGGCAGGTGCGCCGGCCGTGGCGCAGCAGGTTGACGTGGAACTCGAGCTCCTCCCCCGGCGGGGTGATGGCGAGCATCTGGTCGTGGAGCTCCTCGAACGGCGCCCCGGGCCGAAACAGGTGAAGGCGCGTGCCGACGCGCGAGACGTGCGTGTCCACCGGGATGTCCGCCAGGCCGTAGGAGAACAGCAGCACGCACGCCGCCGTCTTGCGCCCAACGCCCGGCAGCGCGCAGAGGTAGGCGCGGCTCTGCTCGATCGGGGCTTCGCGCATCCACTCGAGCGACAGCGGATCGCCGGGGTCGCGCGCCGAGTCGGCGATGGCGGCGAGGATCGCCTGGATGCGCGCCGACTTCACCTTGGAGATGCCTCCGGGGCGGATCGCCTCCTCAACATCGGCGACGGGCGCCGCGAGCATCGCGTGATAATCGATGGGTGGGCCGGAATCCGCGAAACGCTCGCGCAGGCGCAGGAAGGCGACGTCGCGGTTGCGGTCGTTGGTGGACTGCGAGAGCACCGTGAGGATCAACTCGTCCAGCGGCCGCCCGTGGGGGGCCATGCGCGGGACGCCGTACACCTCGCGCAACCGGTCGCGGACGCGCAGCACGCGCGCGTGGGCGGGGAGCTTCCAGGCGTCGGGCACACGCCCACGCTATATCCTCGCCGCGTGCCGCCGGTCACCGACAACACCGCGGAGATCGGGGGCATGCCCGTCTTCTGGCGTAGCGCCCCCACCGAGGGGCCGGCCGCCCCGGCGCTCTACCTGCACGGCGTGCCCACCAACTCCGACGACTGGATAACGCCTCGCGAGCGCCGTGTGAGACGATCGCGGTGGAGGCGCTGGTGGCGACCCAAGCGCGAGCGGGACGAATGGGTGGAGCCGCCGGCGTATGAACCGGGGTTCCTGGAGCGCACCGGCGGCTTCGCGCCGGACCTCCCCGGCTTCGGGCGCTCGGGCAAGCCCGGGTATCTGGGGTACACGATCGAGGAGTACGCGAGCTTCATCGAGCGCTTTCTCGACACGCTCGAAGTGGAGCGCGTGCGGATGCTCGTGCACGACTGGGGCGCGGTGGGCCTCGCCTTCGCCCAAGCCCACCCCGAGCGGGTGGAGCGGCTGGTGGTGACGAACGCCATTACCTTCCTCCCCGGCTACCGCTGGCACCGCACGGCCCGCCTCTGGCGCATGCCCGTGCTCGGAGAGCTGGCGATGGGCACCACCACCCGCCCGATCCTGAAGCTGACCTCACGCGAGGGCAACGTCACGCCCGGGCCGATGCCCGACGCTTGGCTTGACACGGTGCTCGACCACTTCGACCAAGGCACCCAGCGGGCGATCTTGCGCCTCTATCGCAGCTCGCCCAGCGAGGTGCTCGCGCAGGCGGGGGAGCGCCTATCGCTACTCGACATGCCCTCGCTCGTGGTGTGGGGCATGGCCGACCCCTACATCCCCGAGCGTTTCGCCGCCGAGTACGCGAAGGCGCTGCCCAACAGCGAGCTGGTGGAGCTGGCGGACGCCGGCCACTGGTGGTGGTATGACCGCCCGGACGCGATCGAACGGGTTGCCGACTTCCTCACCGCCGTCTGAATCGGTTGGCCCGAGATGACCACTCACACGGCGAGCGCGGGGGCGACGAAGCGCACGCGACGGTCGGCGGGCGCCCCGCACGGGACGAAGCGGTCCACAAGCGTGGTGAGTGGCGCCGGCGGGCCGTGGGCGATCGGGCTGGCGGTGGCCGTTCCGCTCGCCCTCCTCTACGTCGTCCTCGCGCCCCCCGCCGCCGACCTCGCCGCCGCCACGTATAGAAGCAACCTGTTCGCCCGCTCGGGCTTCACCGCGTGGGACACGGGCTGGTATGCCGCGCACGGACATTGGCTGCCGGGCTACTCGCTGCTATCGCCCGCTTTGGGGGCGCTCTTGGGCGTGCGCACGCTGCTTGTCTGCTCGGCGGTGGCGGCGAGCGTGCTGTTCGCGCTCATCGCCACCCGCGCGTTCGGAACGCGCGCCGCGCGCGTGTCGGCCGCCTGGTTCGCGTTCGGCGTGTGCGTGGGGATGCTCTCGGGGCGCGTTCCGTTCGACCTGGGATTGGCGATCGGACTCGGCTCGGTGCTCGCGCTGATGCTCGGACGGCTCCCCGTCGCGCTCCCGCTCGCCGTGCTCACGAGCGTCGCGAGTCCGGTGTCCGGCTCGTTCCTGGCGCTCGCCGGGCTGGCGGGGGCGCTGGGTGGCGTGTTCGTAGCAAGAGGCGCCCCGCTCGCGCGCGCGCGGAGGGAGGCTGACGCCGCGCGCGCGCGCGAGTCACCCGAAAAAGAGAGCAACGACACCCGCTCGGGCACCGCGACCCGCTCGGGCACCGCGACCCGCTCGGCCGCCGCGACCCGCTCGGGCACCGCGCTCGATCGGGATGTCCACCGCTGCCTTGCCCTCACCGCGGCAGCGCTGCTGCCTATCCTCGCGCTCACCCTCGCCTACCCCGAGGGGGGCTACGAGCCCTTTGCCGCCTCCGCCTTCTGGCCCCCCCTAGCCGGTGTCGTGCTCATCGCGCTGCTCCTCCCACAGGGCCCGCTCGGCCCCCGTTGGCGAAGCGCGGTGCGAGCGGGCGCCGCGCTCTACGCGCTCGCCCTGGTGG
>DATBTP010000056.1:0-5032 GCA_036559185.1 Solirubrobacteraceae bacterium
TGCCGCGACGGGCGCCGCGCCCCGCTCTCCCGCGCCCTCGCGCCCGAGCTCGGCGGGTGAGGTCGACGAGCGCCTGGCGGGCGCTCGCGGCGCGACCGGCCCCGCCGCCGGCGCGAGCGGCCCGAAGTATTTCAAGCAGGAGCGCTCTCCCGCCCGCGCGACCGTGCTGGTGGTGGGCGGCGTGATCGTGGTGGTGCTGGCGCTGGTGTTCGCCGTGTCGGCTTTGAAAGGCGGGACGGGATCTCGCTCGACCTCCACTCCCACCCAAACGGCTTCCAGCGAAACACCCGTTTCGCAAACCAAGACGAGCACCCAGGCGGCTGCGTCCAACCCGGCGGAAACCGTCGTTGCGGTGCTCAACGGCACGGGCACCGCCGGCCTCGCCCACCATCTAGCGTCCGACTTGCAGCAGAGCGGCTACTCGAAGGCCGCCGCGTCGGCGGCGGTCCCGCCGGGGACCCATGCGACGACTGTGGTCGAGTACACGCACGGCCATCGCGTCGACGCGCAGGCGGTGGCGCGAGCGCTCAACGTGACGCAGGTGCAGCCGATCGCCAGCTCCACATCGGCCCTCGCGGGGCCGGCGACGGTGGTGGTGCTGGCCGGCGCCGATCAGGCGGCGCTGCTGGGCGGCGGCAGTCCCCAGAGCCAGGGCGAACCGGCGGCCGGATCCTCCGAAAGCGCCACCGGCTAGCGCCATGACACTAGCGGCCAGGCGATAGCGGACTTCCTCGACATCCCGGCGCGCTGCGCCAAGCCGCGCGAACGGGGCATCACGCACGTGATCGACCGCGGGCTGTCGGTGGCGGCCGTGGAGGGCCTGATGGAGACGGCGGGCGACAGCGTCGACATCGTCAAGCTGGGCTGGGGCACGGCGCTCGTCACCGCCAACCTCAAGCCAAAGCTCGAGCGCTATGCCGCGCACGGTATCCCCGTGGTGCTCGGCGGGACCCTCACGGAGCTCGCGATCAAGCAGGGGCGCGTCGAGGGTCTCGTGGCGTGGTTGCGGGAGCTCGGCTTGCGCCACGTGGAGATATCAGACGGCACGATCGCAGTGGAGCCCGAGGTAAAGACGCACCTCATAAAGCAGCTTGCGGCCCACTTCACGGTGCTCTCGGAGGTGGGCAGCAAGGACGCCGAGTTCATCATGGCGCCGTATGTGTGGGTGGAGCAGATCGAACGCGACCTGCAAGCGGGCGCGTGGAAGGTGATCGCCGAGGCGCGCGAGTCGGGCACGGCCGGCATCTATCGGCCCGACGGCGAGGTGCGCACCGGGTTGATCGACGAGATCGTGCACGCGATCGACGCCGACCGCATGATCTTCGAGGCGCCGCTGCGCGAGCAGCAGGTGTGGTTGCTCAAGCGCCTCGGCGGCGAGTGCAATCTCGGCAACATCGCGCCCGAGGACGTCATCTCGCTGGAGACGCTGCGACTTGGGCTGCGCTCCGACACGGTCGAGAGCTTCGCCCGGGACGGCGAGGCTTGAGCGACGCGCCTGCCGGCGGAGCCCCGCTGGGGGATGTCGGTGGGGCCCGCGCTCGCGCGAGGAGCGGCGTGGGCCCGGACGAGCGTGTGGCGCGGATCGTGTTCGCGCTGCTCGTCGTCGGTTGCTTCGCGGCGTTCGTGGTGACGCAACGACTCAAGCACACCCCCACGCTCGTGCAGGAATTCAAAATGGACCCCAGCTTCTCCCCAGCATCGACGGGACCCCACAAGCTGGAGGCGATCTCCTTCGAGCTGACGAAGGCCGACGAGGCGACCGTGACCGTCGTAAACGCCGCCGGCGCCGGCGTCGCGACGCTCGTGCGCGCACGACCCGTGGCTCGCTACAAACGGTTGTCGCTGCGCTGGGACGGGCGCGAGGGGGTGGCGTACGGCTACACCGTGCTCACCAGTCCGCACGGCTACAAGAGCCTGCTCGCAACCATCGGCGGCCCGCTTGCCCCGCCCGGCGAATACCACGTGCGCGTGACCCTCCGTGCCCAGAAACGAACGATCCCTTCCACCCGCGAGTTCAGGTTGGTTGGGCCGTGAGGCGTTGTCGATCGCGCCGTCAGGTTGGTTGGGCTGTGACGCGCTATCGCTCGCCATGGCAAGTTGGTTGGGCCGTGACGCGCCCACCCTTGGCACGGCGTCGTGGCTCGGCTCTATCCGCCCGCGCGTGGAGGCGCTCATGATCGCTACCACGCTGCCCAGCCCCGGGGTGCTTGCGCTCGCCGCGCTCGCCGCGCTCGTGGCGCTCGCCGCGCTCACGGCGCTTATGCGCCGCAACCCCGAGGCGTTTCCCCTGCTCGCGCTGCTCGCGCTGCCCTTTCGCCTGCCGATCTCCGCGGACGGCCGCACGGTGAACCTGTTGCTCCCCCTCTACGCCGTGGTGGCGGCGGGCACGCTCGCCCATCTCCTGCCGCGCGTGCTCCCCCGTTCGGGGACCGCCCATACCCGAGGGCGGGCGCGGGGAGCTAGCGGCGCCTACCGCTCTGGACGCCCAGCGATGGTTCTCGACTGGCTGCTGGGCGCGGTGGTGGTGACGTATGTGTTGCAGGCGAGCTACTCCACCGACATCTCCAAGGCCGCCCAGAACGTGGCGTTCTTCTACATCCCCTTCGCGCTGCTCTACGTGTTGATGCGCGAGGTGCCATGGACGCCGCGGCTCCTGCGGCGCTGCTTTGTTCTCGCGGTTGGGCTGGCGGTGGTGTTCGCGGGGGTGGGCTTCGTCGAGTACTACCGCAAAGCCCTCTTCCTCAACCCGAAGGTGGTGGCGTCTGACGAATTCGGCAACTACTTCAGGGTCAATTCTCTCTTCTTCGATCCGAGCATCTACGGGCGCTTCCTCGCGCTGGTGATGATCGCGGTGACGACGGTGGTGTTGTGGGCGAGGGCGCGGCGCGAGCAGCTGATCGGCGCGGCCGTGTTGGCGTGGTTGCTGGCGGGACTGGTGACGAGCTTTTCGCAGTCGAGCATCGCCGCGTTGCTGCTCGGCTTGGCGGTGCTCGCCGCGTGGCGGTGGGACGTGCGCGCCACCTTGTATGTGTCGGTGGCGCTGGTGGCGGTCGCTGGTGTGGTGGCGCTCACGGCGCCCGCGTCGCTTCACTTCGGCCTCAACGGGTCGGGTGGCTCGGCGAGCAACGCCACGAGCGGTCGCACGAAACTGATCTCCGGCGGCCTCGAACTGTGGAGCGTCCGGCCGCTGCAAGGCTATGGCTCGGGTTCGTTTGAAACCGAGTACAAGCGCCACCACAAGGCGAGCACGACGGGCGCCGCCAACGCCACCTCCGCGTCGCACACGATCCCGCTCACGGTGGCCGCCGAGCAGGGGATCGTAGGATTCGCGCTATATGCGACGCTGCTCGCGGCGGCCTTCCTCACGCTGTTCTCCGGCGCGGGACGTTCGCCGCCGCGGATCGCGATAGCGGCGTGCTTCGCGGCGCTCGTGTTGCACACGTGGGTGTATGCCGACTTCCTCGAGGATCCCTTGAGCTGGACCCTGTTGGGCGTCGGCGTCGCATTGCTCCCGACGGGGCAAGACGTTGCCCTGGCTGCCGTGCGCCGCGCGAGGGCTCGCCCGCGGGCCGCCGCCGTGTCTCAGGGGTGAGCTTGTGCGCGACTACCTGAAGCGGCTGGTGACGACGGGTGCCGCCTATCAGGCGGCGGAAATCGTGGCGAAGGGCATCGCCGTGTTCACGCTGCCGCTCTACACCCGGCACGTCTCGCCGGGCGCCTACGGCGCCTACAACACGCTGCTCACCTCGGTGATTCTGTTCAGCATCCTTCTACGCCTCGGCGTGGGGGAGGCGTTCGTGCGCTTCTACTTCACCGATGCCGACGTCGAGCGCCGCACGCGCATCGCGCGCACCGCCACGGCCACGGTGGCGTGGACGACGACGGTGGCGGCGCTGCTCGCGGTGGCCTTCTCCTCACAGCTCTCCGAGCTGATCCTCGGCTTCGACGATCCGCTGCTGATGGACTGCGCGATTATCGGGCTGTGGGCGTTTACGAACATCGAGATGGCGTATGCGCAGCTGCGTGTAGACGAGCGCGCCCGCGCCTACCTGTGGGCGTCGGGGGCGAATGTGGCGATGACGGTGACCTTCACGATCGCGCTCGTGGTGTTCGCCGACCAGGAAGCGCGCGGACTGCTGCTCGGCAATTTCGGCGCCACCGCGATAAGCGTGCTCGGATTGTGGTGGGTGCTGCGGAGGCGCTTCTCGCTGCGCGTGCGGCTCGCCGATTTGCGCGCGATGCTGGGCTTTGGGCTGCCCACCGTGCCGGCCGACGCGAGCGTGTATGCGCTGCAGGTGGCCGACCGCTTCTATCTCTTCCGCGGGGTCGATCACGCCGCCGCCGGCGAGTATTCGATCGCCGTGCAGCTCGCCACGGTGGTGTTCGTGTTCGTGCGGGGCTTCCAATACGCGTGGCCGCCGCTTGCCTATTCGATCGACAGCGACGCCGAGGCGTCGCGCTTGTATTCGCTGGTCACCACCTACTTCGTGCTCGCCACCGGCGTGGTGGTGGCGGGTGTGGCGCTGCTAGGACGATGGCTCGTGCGGCTGCTGGCGGCACCCGAGTACTTCGGCGCCTATAGGGCTCTTCCGTGGTTGGCGCTCGGTTGGACGCTGTATGGGCTCTACCAGGTGATGATCGTCATCACCGGCCGCGCGCGGGTCACCCAGCGCAACATCCCCGCGGCGGCGGCCGGGCTGGCGGTGAACATCGCGCTGCTGCTCGCGCTCGTGCCGAGCAGCGGGTTGAACATGGGCATCGCGGGCGCCGGGATCGCGCTATGCGGAGCGTATGTGACGATGGTGGCGGTCATGTATCTGCTCACCCGCAACGTCTTCGCCGTGCGTTTCCAGTGGGCGCGCCTGGCGCGCCTGGCGGCGATCTTCGCGGCGGTGTCGGTGTCGGGCGAGCTGCTGCTGCCGACCTCGGGTATCGAGGGCCTCTTGCTGCGCGTGCTGTGGCTCGGGCTGGTGCCCGTGCTGCTCCTGCTCACCCGCTTCTTCGCCGCGCACGAGCGCGAGCAGGCTCGCTC
>DATBTP010000057.1:0-20696 GCA_036559185.1 Solirubrobacteraceae bacterium
GGCGTACAACGGGTTGGGTGCGAGCGCGAGCACAACCGCGAGCACCCACATCGCCACCATCGCGCCGATGAGGTACACCACGCGCCACAGTTCGCTCAAGGGAGCGTGCAGCGGCGGCGAGTCGATCACCTGCTTCCAGAACATGAGCGCCGTGGCAAAGAAAAGGGTGTGCTCGAGCGCGTGCGGCGCTTCCGAGCTGAGCGTCGCGTCGAACAGCACAGGCACATGCCAGGCGAGCACCACGCCGCAGAACAGCGCGAAGGTGGGTAGCGGCGCCCCCAGGAAGGCCCCGAGGCGCCGCATTGGGGTGAGGCGCCCGCGCGCGAGCGAGCGCCCGAGCGATTGACGCGCCGGAAGAGGGAGCACGCGCCATAGACGCACCCACGGGCGCGCGAGCACGATCAGGGGCGGGGCCACCACCAGCAGCAGCATGTGCTGTGTCATGTGCGCCCAGAAGAGCCGCTCGCTGTAGACGTCGAGCGGCGAGGCGAGGGCGACGAGCACGACGGCGATCCCCGCATAGAAGTAGGTGTGGCGTAGGCGCCGTGCCGCGCGCGTGCGGGCTGGCGCGACGGTGCGGCGGTTGCTGAGCCAGTAGAGCGCCGCAAAGGCGAGCGCGAGCGCCGCGGGCGCGTCAAACGTCCAGCTCAACGGGCCCACCGCACGCGCGGTCGCGGGCGCCCAAGCCGGCGCGGGCGCTTGGGCAACGGCGTGGGCTACACCAAGTACAGGCACACCCACGTCACCACGCCGATTCCCGCCAAATAGGACCAGAAGAAGACAACCGCATCGAGACCAGGGGCGATTAGCCGGTCGGCTTCGGCGATGTCCGCGTGCGAGGCGGCGGGAGCCCGGCGCGCTCGCAGCTCGGTCGCCACCTGGGTCTCCAGCCAATACATGGTGGCGAGCACCGCGATCAGGTAGAGCGAGGTCCACCCGTAGAACACGCTCGCGTAGCCGCCGTCGGTGGGGCCGAAATGCGCGCCCACATATTGCATGCACTGCACCGCCACGGCGGCGAGCCCGAGCAGAAGCGACGCGCTCGCCGGCCCGAGCCAACCGTGCGAGTGCCCGCCCGTCCGCTCGCGCGCGTGCGCCTTCATCTGGCGGCCCGCCACGATCGCGAGCAGTGCGCTGAGCACCACGCACGCCATCACGATCGCGCCAAGCGTGTGATCCGGTTTGACGTGCGCCGGCAGCGGCCATTTTCCGTTCTCGTTGAGCAGGCGCAGATAGAAGAAGGCGAACACGAACGCCAGGAAGAAGAACGTCGAGGCGCCCGCGAGCAAGCGCGAGGCGACATAAAGCGACCGCGCGCCGATCTCCGGCGGCTCGGGTGGGATGGCGACGTCCCTGTGTACCCCCGGCACGGCGGGGTTCAGGGGAACGCTCGCGCCGGAGCCCTCCATCTCAACCTCCCTCCCCGTCGCTCTCGGCGATGCTCGTGTAGATCATCCTCAACCTCCCGCCGGCAGCGGCTCGGCGCCGCCGTGGCCACCGATGGGGATGCCGTATTCGTAGGGGTCCGAATCGATCACGGGGATCTTCTCGAAGTTGTTGACGGGAACAGGCGTGGGGGTCTGCCACTCCAGCGCCTTGGAGTGCCACGGGTTGGCCTCGGCGGGCTTGCGCACGATGATCAACGAGTAGATGACGTTGAATAGGAACACGAGCATCGACAGCCCGATCACGAACGCCGAGATCGACACCCAGTCGTTGAGCCCCTGCAGATTGGGCGCGTAGGTGGACACGCGCCGGGGCATTCCCTTCATCCCCAGCACGAACAGCGGCATGAAGGTGGAGTTGAAGGCGATGAAGAGCGACCAGAAATGAACCTTCGCCAGCTTCTCGTTGAGCTCGAGCCCGAACATCTTCGGCACCCAGTAGTAGATGGCGGCGAAGAAGGTGAAGATCAGCCCACCCATGATGGTGTAGTGAAAGTGGGCCATCACGAAGAAGCTGCCGTGCGTGTCGGTGTCCGCGGGCGTGTCTGAGAGGAACACGCCGGAGAGCCCGCCGATGAGGAAGTTGAACGTCCAGCCGAGGCAGAACAGCATCGGCACCGAGAATCTGGTGCGCGCCTTCCATAGAGTGCCCATCACGCACAGGAAGATGAAGCCGGTGGGGATCGAGATGATCTCGGTGGAGAGCATGTAGAACGGGCGCAAAGCCGCGTTGATGCCGCTCACGAACAGGTGGTGCTGCCACACGAAGAAGCTCATCAATGTCACGCCGAGCATCCCGGCGATCGCCAGGCGATACCCCCATAGCGGCTTGCGCGTGAACACGGAGAGCAGCTCGAGCACGATGCCAAAGCCCGGGAGCGCGAGCACGTAAACCTCGGGGTGGCCGAAGAACCAGAAGAGGTTCTCGAAGAGGTAGGGACTGCCGCCGGCGGCGACAGTGAAGAACGCGGTGTTGATCGTGCGGTCGAACGCCGCCATCAGGAGCGCGCCGATGAGCATCGGCGCCGCGAGCACCATGAGGATGGCGGTGGCGAACACCGACCACACGAAGATCGGCAACCGCGACCACGTCATCCCTGGGGCGCGGTGGGCGACGATCGTGGCGATCATGTTCAGGCCGAGCAGCGCCATCGACACGCCGACCAGAGCGAAGAAGCAGATATAGGAGTCCATCCCCATCACCGCTTGTTCGTTGAGCGGCTCGTATCCGGTCCATCCCGTGGGAAAGCCGCCGAAGAAGATGGTAGAGGTGAGAATGAATCCGGCCGCCATCAGCAGCCAGAAGGTGAGCGCCTCGATCCGCGGGAACGCCATCCGCCGGGCGCCGATCATGATCGGCACGAAGTAGTTGCCGAACGGGCCGAGGATGCCCGAAGTCATCATTCCCATCATCATGGTCCCGTGCATGCCCACTAGGGAGAGGTACTGGTTGGGGCCGATCGCGGTGGGCGTGGGTTTGAGCAGCTCCACCCGAATCAACATGGCGTTGAGGCCGGCGATGAAGAAGAACACGCCGATCCCCACCAGGTACTGGATGCCGACGACCTTGTGGTCGGTGCACAAGCCGAAGTAGCGGCCGATGCCCTCGTCCTCCTTCTCACGCAGCGACGCCGGGCGGCCGAGCAGACGCGAGACGGGGTAGTTGGCAAAGCCCAAGCCGATCAGGAAGCCAACGACTCCGAAGAGGTAGGCGAGCATGAGCGCGACGTCGTTCTCGTTGGTCTTCGCCTGGAATTCGAAGCTGGGACCGTCGATCTGGTGGCCGATGAACCACCCGAGGTAGTAGCCGCCGACGCCGAGGATCACGGCGCCGAGCAGGTTGAAGCCGAACAGGCGCCGCCACAAGGGGCGACGGCTGGGCGACGGCGTGAACTCAGCCTCGGCCGTGGCAGTCATTCGCCCTCCCCTTTTCAAGATCGCAGGCGCCCGGCGCCGCGAAGCGGTGGCGGGTGTCTAGGGCCAGGGTCATTCTCCCCTCCTCAATGGTTCGGGGATGTATTTCTTCGCGTACTTGGGCAGGTACTTCGCCACCGGCGCGAAGCGGACTTGCTGTTCTTTGATCCACACGGCAAACGCCGCCGGGGACACAACTTGCCCGTGGTCGAACATGTAGCCGTGCCAGATGCCGCACAGCTCGGCGCAGCGCACTTCGAACGTTTGCCTCTTGGTGGGCCTTACGAACACGACGTTGTCGGTGTTGGGATTCGCGTCGGCCTTCACCCCGAGCTGGTAGGCCCAGAAGGAGTGGATGACGTCGAGCGAGGTGACGTGCAGTTCGATCATCTGGTTGACGGGGAGCACGAGGTGGGGCGTCTCGACTCCGCCGTAGGTGGGGTAGCGGTAGGTGAAGGCCCACTCCTGGGCGATTACCTGCACCGGCAGCTTCGGGCCCGACGGGACCGCGACCGGGTTGGGCCCGGCGCCAGCTCCCGCCCCGTCTTCGAGCAGACGAATCGTGCCGTAAGCGGCGAGCGAGAGCACGAGCACCGAGGTGACCACGATCCACGTGGTTTGGATGCGCGCGTTGCCGTGAATCGCCGGTCCTTCGAGCGCGCCGCCCTTAGGCTGGCGAAAGTTGACGATCGCGTATATGAGGTAGAGCAGCACCAGCAGCAGCACTGGTGTGGCCATACCTATGAGGACCGTGTTGTCGGTGACATGGCCAGAGGCCTGTTCGGAGCCGTGGCCGGGGGGCATGATGGGACCCACCAGCAGCACCACGAGGGGTGTGACGATCAACGAGGCGATCACCCAGAGCAGACCGAAGCGGCGTGCGTGGTTGGGCTCGCGAGTCGGGTGCGTGGGCTCGACGGCCATCCTCACACCACGTCCAAGAAGCCGTCCATATAGCCGAGCGTTTGCATCGGGCCGCCGAAGCCGAAGATCCAGCCCGCGGCGCAGGGGACGAAGCACTGCCAGCGGTAGCGGCCCTTAGCGCCGGTGCGGAATGTGAACGTGATCGTGCGGTGTGCCTCGGAGAGGGTGCATGGCGCGAATTCGCACTGATTCTTGGCTTCTTCTGGTACGCCGGGGAGGGGGATGAACAGACCAAGCTGCGGCACGGCGAAGGTGTGGGAGGCTTCTTCGGGGTTGATGCTCTTGGTGGCCTTGCCGTCGATCGTCTCCGTGCCCGTGGTGGTGCCCTGGACCTGGGAGAGGAACGGGTTGCGCAGACCGGAGTCGCCGTCGAACTGGTAGACGGTGACGTGCACGAGCGAGTTGGCGGGGACAGTGAAGATGGTGGAATGCACCCACTTGCCGTGGTCGAGCACGAGATAGGAAACCCAGTCGGGATGCGACGGGCTGTACTTCGGTCCGATCGACGCCACCGTCTGCAGGGTGAGCTGGGTGCCGCTGAAGCCCGCCACCTTGCGCGCGCTCACCACCGCCACCGATTGGGGAAAGCTCGTGGCCCAAAGCGAGACGTATAGGCCGATGAGAATCGCCACCGCCACAACACCGACCCCGATGCCCACCAACTTCTTGGCAAGGACGCCCACGCGCTAATCCCCTTTAGGCTGGCTTTACTTCTACGGTATGCCCGCCGACGGGTCTCCTCAAACGGCGTCGACGAGGGGCATCTCCACCTGCCCGTGCGGCGAGCCGAGATCGGCTAGCCGCGCCAGGAACGGCTCGGGTGGGAACGCCTCGGGCCCGAGCACGCCCGTGCCCTTCCATACGCCCTCGTCGAGCAGCTCCAGCGCGACGACCGGGTTAACGGCGGTCTGCCATACGACCGCTTGAGAGCCGTATTCGCGCATCGTGTGCTCGTTGTCCACGACGTGGTACAGGTAGGTGGAGCGGGGCGAGCCGTCGGAGCCCGTGCCGGTGACCCAGGTGCCCGCGCACGTGCGCCCCGTCATGCGCTCGCCGAGCGTCGCTGGGTCTGGCAGCGCGGCCGCCACCACGTCGCGCGGCGCGACGTCGTTGCCGTGCACCGACACAGGCTCCGTGGAGTCGAGACCGAGCTTGTGTAGCGTGCGCAGCACGTCGATGAACTCCTGGCCCAGGCCATACTTGAAGGTGACGCGCTCGCAGGAGACCCACCGTGGGATGAGCACCACCTCCTCGTGCTCCACGTTGACGCACTCCACCGGCCCGATGCCCTCCGGGAAATCGAACGTCTCAGGCTCTGAGAAGGGCGCGGTCGTGTAGAAGCCCCGCGCGCGCTCCCAGATGAGGGGCGGGTTCAGGCACTCCTCGATCGTGGTCCAGATCGAGAAGGTGGGCGCGAAGTCGTAGCCGTCGACCACGAGATCGGCGCCGTCGCGTACCCCCACCTGATCCACCTTGGCGAACAGCTCGTCGGCGGCGTAGCGCGCGAACACGTCTGAGAGCCCAGGCTCGACGCCGATGCCGACAAGCGCGAGCAACCCCGCCTGCTCCCACTCCTCGCCGCGCTCGAGCTGCACGTCGCCGAGCATCACACCGGGCAGCTCGTGAGGACGCTGCGGGTGGGGATGGGAGAGCGTCATCGCCATGTCCAAATATGTAGTGCGGGCCTCAAATGCGGCGTCGAAGATCGGCTCGTTGAAGCGCGGGTCGCAGGCGTTGAGCACGGCATCCGGGCGCACCCGCTCCATCAGCTTCACGAGCGCAGCGCGATCGGAGGCGTCCACGCGCTCGGCGGCGAAACGGTCGGCTTCGCCGAGCTTCGCCACCACGTCGTGGGCCCGCGCCGGGGACACGTCCGCAAGCGACACCTGCTCGAATGCGGGCCTGCGTTGGGCAATCGCCGCAAACGCCGCGCCAACACCGCCGGCTCCAACCACGAGCACGCGCATGAGCTCAGTGTGACGCAAAGAGCGACGCCAGACAAGATTCTTGGGAGACACTTACGCACGGCGGAGCCGATTCATACGTCCGTCTGTGGTTCCCCTAGCCGACTTCCACCGACCCGACAGATAAAATACATACTGTGGAACCACATACGCACAGCCTTCTGGAGCCAGGCCACCGTGACGCGTGGGCGCAACTGAACTCTGAGAAGCGAGAACTGTTCAACCCGGCGCCCGACACCCCCATCGAGGAGCTGCTGCGACGGGGCCAGCATCTCGCCGCCCAGGCCGCGGGCCTTCTTCGAGCCGTCGAGCGAGCCGATGGCCGCGCTCGATCCTGAGCTCGATGTCGCCGTCACGGCAATGGTCGACGAAGGCGTCCGTTTCGTCCTCATCGGGGGCTTCGCGGTAATCGCAAACCGCTTTGTTCGCGCGACTGAGGACATCGACTTCCTGGTCCCCGACAGCGCCGAGAACGACCAGAGTGTACTCGCGGCTCTGCGGAAGCTCGGCGGTGTGCGCTTGCGGGATCAAGCCATGCTGCGTGACGAGCATCTGATCGACCAGGCTCACCTGAGGGCAAGAACGGACGCGGGGGTGATAGACATCCTCCGTGGCGGCCTTCCGCCGCTCGACTTCGACACTGTCGAGGAGCGCGCCATGCGTGCCGATTACGGCGGAGTCGAGTTCTTCGTGGCCGGCCTGCGCAGCATCGTCGGCTTCAAGCGACTCGCCGACCGGCCACGCGATCGCAACGACTTGATGGGACTCGAAGAGATTCACGGCGAGCTTCCGATCGACCCGATCCCCGGGGTAGACGGCTAACGGCGATCGGCCGCCTTCGGGCGGGCCGTCGCTGTGCGGCCAAGAAGCGGGCCGGCTCACGTATGCTTGCCCCGACCGATGGCGAGCATGCTCCTGGACAGGCCCTTGACCACAGGCGTCGAGCGGTCCCCGACACGGTGGGCGCCCTCGCCCGAGCTCTCCCGCGCGGAGCTCCTTTGGGTGATCCTCGGCGGGATCGCCCTCGCCCTGCTCACGACGTGGCCGCTCGTGCTGCACATGAGCACCCGCATCGCACCCGACCTCGGCGACCCGGTGCGCACGGCTTGGGAGATCGCCTGGGTGGGCCACGCGCTCTTGCACAGCCCGCTACACGTGTTCGACTCCAACGCCTTCTACCCCCACCCGCTCAGCCTCGCCTTCTCCGACTCCCTGCTCGGCTACGGCCCGGCGGCGTTCTTCGGCTCGGGAACCGCGGCGGCGCTCGTGCGCTACAACCTGCTCTTCCTGTTCGCGTGGTCGCTGTGCTTCGTGGGCGCTTGGCTTTTGGCGCGCGAGCTCGGCACTGGCAAGGTTGGCGCCGCTGTGGCGGGCGCCGCGTTCGCATACGCCCCCTACCGCGTAACCGAGGCGGGGCATCTGCACGTGATCTCGAGCGGCGGCATCCCGCTCGCTCTGTTCCTGCTGCTGCGCGGCTACCGGCGTTCCTCACGCGGACCGCTGCTCGCTGGCTGGCTGGTGGCGGCGTGGCAGATCAGCCTCGGATTCACGCTGGGGATGCAGCTCGCCTACCTGCTGGCCGTGCTCACGCTGATCGTGATCGTGTGGTGGTGGCGTCGGCCGTCTGAGCCCGACCGTGGGCCGAGCGCGGACGAGCAACCAGACTTTAAGGGACCGACCCTTCAGGGCCACGGCGGGCAACCGGTCGCTGCTGGGACGTCGCCGCTGGGCGCGACGGCGAGACTGCGGAGGCTGCCGCGCGACCTCGTGGCAATCACCTGCATCGGGATAGCGCTAGTCGGGATCGTTACCGTCTACCAGGCGCGCCCCTACCTGAAGGTTGCCTCGGAGTATCCGACCGCGAAACGGACGATCAAGGAAGTCAAGAACTACTCCTCGGGTCCGTGGGCGTGGCTGTCGGCGTCATCCGAGAACCGCGTGTGGGGCGGCGTAACCGCGGGCGCGCGCGAACACGTGCACTCGAAGAACGAGGACGTGTTCTTCCCCGGCGGACTGATCGCGCTGCTGGCGCTGATCGGGCTCGCCTCCTCGATATACACGCGCCGATTGCGCATCGGACTCGCGTGCGGGGTGGGCGTGTGCGCGATCCTCGCGCTCGGGCTGGGGCTCACCGGCGCCGGCTACCCCTACCGGTTGCTCTACGACTACGCCCCGGGCTGGAACGGCGTGCGGGTACCCGGACGCGTGTTCACACTGGCGACGCTCTTCCTGGCGCTACTCGCCGGGGCGGGCGCGTGGCGCATCGCGCGGCTCGCCCGCGCTTGGGGCGGGGGCTTCCGAGCGCGCGGCGCCGGGCGCATCGTGGCCGTCGTGGGAGCGCTGCTGGTGGTAGGCGTGGTGGGCGAAGGCGCCGGCCACCTATCCCACCCGGTGGTGCCCCAGCCCGCGCGCGCGGAGGTCGGGCTTGCGGGGCCGATCCTCGACCTGCCCACCGACGGCGCGGCGGACCGCCTTTGGCAGTACTTCTCAACCGACGGCTTCTACGAGATCCCGGTGGGCAACAGCACCTTCGACCTCCCCGCCCTCGATGACCTGCGCGGCGGCATGAGCGGATTCCCAGACCGCGCGAGCGTGGAGAAGCTGCGCTACTACGGTGTGAAAACAGTGGTGCTGCATCTGAAGATGCCCAAGCTTCCGGGCATCAAGTGGCCGGAGCTGCCGGAGCCCACCGACGCCGCCGCCGCGGCCGCCAAGCCGGTCACGGGACTTGGCATCTACCGGCGCCAGATCGGTTCGCTGGTGATCTACGAGATCGGGCCCGGGCCCAAATCGCTGCACGGAACCGATTAATGCTCTCCAAGCGCAACATGGCGCTAGCGGCGGTGCTGCTAGTTGGGGTCGCCTACGCCACAGTGATCCAGAGCTTCTCCTGGAATCAAACCTCCCACTACGACCTGATCCGCTCCCTGGACAAGGACAAGACCACGATCGACCACTACCAGGAAAACACGGGCGATAAGGCTTATTACAAGGGCCATTGGTACTCGGCGCGCGCGCCCGGACTGGCGCTGTTTGCATTGCCCTACTACGACGCGATCAAAGCGCTCGGCGCCGAAGGACTCGCGCGCTCCTCACAGGCCCAGCGCGGCGAAGATGAGATGGTGTACTTCATCGGGCTGTGGGCAAACGTGCTGCCGGGCCTGCTGCTACTGCTGCTCGTAGGACACCTAGCCGAGCGTCTGCAGCCGGGCTACGGCGCCGCCACGGCGGTGATCCTCGGCCTGGGGACGCTCACGCTGCCGCTCTCCACGCTCCTGTTCAGCCACGTGTTCGCGGCGTTCCTCGGCTTCGCCGCGTTCGCGCTGCTCATGTGGGAGCGCGACGGCCCGCCAAACCCTTGGCTGCTCGGGGTGGCGGGACTGGCGCTCGGCTACGCCGGCGCGGCGGAGTACCCGCTGTTCTTCGTGGCGGTGGTGCTCGGCATCTACCTGCTCTCCCGCCGCGACTCGCTCACGTTGCGCGGGGTGAGCACCCGCGCGGGCGCCTTCGTGCTCGGCGGTTTGATCGGGATCGTGCCGCTGCTGCTCTACAACCACTATGCCTTCCACTCCTGGACGCACCTCGCCTACTCGAGCATCCCCCGCCAGCAGAAAGGCTTCTTCGGGATCGGCGTTCCCAGTCCGGCGGTGACGGCGACGCTGCTGTTCGACTCGCGCGGCCTGCTCACCCTCTCCCCCGTGCTTGCGATGGGCGCGGTTGGCACATGGCTGCTCTACAGCCGCGGCAAGCGCGCGGAGGCGCTCACGATCCTCGGCGTGTGCATCTGCTACGTGGGCTACAACTCCGGCTACTACCTGCCCTTCGGCGGCGGCTTCATGGGGCCGCGCTTCTTGATGACGATGCTCCCCTTCCTGGCGCTGCCGATCGGGATTGCGCTAAAGCGTTACCCGGGCCCCACCATCGCACTGGCGGGAGCGTCGTTGACGACGATGGTTGTGGCAACGATCACACATCCGCTCACCGGCTATGAGACCGAGGCGGTGGTGTGGGCGCGCTACTTGCGCGAGGGCTTCTTCCAGCCAACCATCGCGAGCGCCTTCGGTCTCGGTCGTGGATGGGGCGCCATCTGGCCGTTCCCGCTCGCGGCTGGCGGCGCGATCGTGCTCGCCATCTTCGCCACCGCCCGCACGCGCGTCTCGAGCGCGTCGCTGACGGTCGGAATCGTCGCGCTCGCCGGCTGGTGCGCGTTCGCGGCGCTAGCCCCCACGCTGCTTGGAATCGACCACCGCGGTCTGCTTTCGATCGTGGGCGCGGGCGACAACACGGCGCTGCACAAGGGCTTCGGCGATTACCCGCTGCGAACGCTCGCCCCGCTCGCCGCCGGCGTCGGCCTCGTCGGTCTGCTCGCGGCGCGCGCGTTTGCGGGCGGAGTGGCGAGCAGGCGCCGATCCCTCGCAAGCTAAGAGCGGGACCGCGATTTCAGCGGTTACTCGTCTTCAAGCCGCATTTCGCGGCGTGCAACTGCTTGCACACCGTGACGTAGCCGGGGCGCGGGTTGTAGTGGGCGTCGGTGAGACCGGCGTCGAAGCGCGTCGAGGCGGTGCCCCCCGACCACTGAAAGATGTAGAGGCGCTTGATGCGCGGGTTGGAAGCGGCAAGCTTGAACATGTAGGCGAGCGCCTTCGTGGCCCGCTTGAGTCCGGAGCCTTTGACGTTGGGGAAGGCGCCGCCGAACTTCACGATGCCGCCCGTCTCGGTGAGCCAAACCTGACCGGGAACGAGATTCAGGATGTCGCGCGTGCGGGTGCTCTGGAAGCGGTTGGTGTCGGAGTAGTTGTGCAGTCCCCACAGGCTGGGCATCGGGATCTTCAAGCGCACGACGTCACGCTTGAATTCGCCGACGTAGCGCAGCGTGGGGGCGATGCTGGGCCCGTCGAGGATGTCGAGCCCGGTGATCGTGCAACCCTTGCACACCGAGCGCAGCGCCTTGTAGTACTTGGCCGATTCCAGCGCCGAGGGCGATTTGAACATGTGCGCGAGCGTGCCGCGATTGGTCTCGTTCCACGCCTGATACTGGCGGACTTTCGGGAAGAGCTTGATGAACTTCTGGACATCCCGGCTGTAGGTCGTGACGCTCGGCATCGCCATAGGCGTGTACTCGGAGTGGTAGAACGCCACCAGTATCTGCTGGTGGCGGGCTTCGGCGGCGGCGATCCACGCGGCGGCCTGCTGCAGCGAGAATGGCCGCGCGGCGGCGTCGTAGGGCGCGATGTAGCGCGCGATCTTCGTGTGCAGCTGCTGCCACAGCGGGTTGGAGAACATCTCGGTCTGCTGATCGCCGATGCCGGTGAGGTAGGAGGCCGCGCTATGGGCGCCGGACTTGGAGGATCCGCGGGCGGCGCGTCCAGACGCGCCAGATACGGTCACCGCGCCAAGCGCGGCGAGGGCGATGACGCACGTGAGCGGCGCGAAGGTGAGCAGACGTGGGCGACGAGCGTTGAGCATGTTCATAGCAACAGCCTATGTGAGCGGAGGTTGCGCCGCGTCGCCTGAATCGGCGCCGCGCAGCGTGGGATCGGCGACGATGCGCACGTCCACCCCTGGCAGGCCCTCCAAGAGGCGCATGAGGAGCGACTCGCGCAGGCGCTTGACGCCGCGCCGCGACGAGGGCGCGCCCATCAGCACGTAAGTGCTGCCCAGGCGTCGGGCCGTGTCGATCGCGACCCTCGCCACGTCTTCGCCTTCTTCCACGAGCAGCCGCGCGCCGAGCATCGCGGTGAGCCGTCGCAGCACCTCGAGTTGCTCGCGATCCTCGGAGCTCGGCGTCCTGCCGGCGCGGCGCACCACGAGCACATCGAGGCGCGCGCCGAGCCGTTCGGCCGAGCGGGCCGAGCGGCGCACGATGCGCTGCGAGTGGGGAGCGAGAGCCACGAGCGCGAGCAGCCGCTCGCCGATCGCCTGGGTACCGGCCCCGCCGGCCGCCGCCGGCTCGGAGAGCCCTTCCTCGCGGCGCACCACCACAGGACTCGGCGCTAGGCGCTTGATCTCCACCCCCTCGGCGACGTGCCGTAGCGCGGTCTCGCGCAGCGCGGAGAGGTTCTCGATCTTGAAGAAGTTGTTGAGCGCCGCGGGCACGCGCTCGCGCGGATACACCTTCCCCGCGCGCAACCGCTCGATGAGCGCCTCTGGGGTGAGGTCGATGAGCACCACCTCGTCGGCGCCGGCGAGCGCTTCGTCAGGGATCGTCTCGCGCACCCGCGTACCGGTCAGCTGGATGATCTGATCGTTGAGGCTCTCCAGGTGTTGCACGTTGACGGTGGAGTACACGTCGATGCCCGCGTCGAGCACGTCCCGCACGTCTTCGTAGCGCTTCTCGTGCTCGATCCCGGGCGCGTTGGTGTGCGCTAGCTCGTCGATCAAGCACAGCTCGGGTTTGCGCGCGAGGACGGCCGGGAGATCCATCTCGGCCAGCGGCGTGCCCCTGTAGTCGACCATCCGCGGCGGGATGTGCTCCAGGCCCTCCGCCTGCGCGGTCGTCTCGTCGCGGCCATGGGGCTCCAGGTAGCCGATCGCCACGTCGCGGCCGGTCTCGGCTTCGGCGCGGCCCTCTTGCAGCATGCGGTAGGTCTTGCCCACCCCGGCCGCCATCCCGATGAACACCTTGAGGTGGCCGCGCTGGGACGAGGTGGGGCCGTCGGCTGGCACGTGAGCATTCTCCCCCACCGCCGGGCGGGACGGCGCCCAGCCGCGCCGCGGCGGGCGCGTCAGGAGAGCGTCAGCCTCCCAGCAGGTTGTGCACGATCAGGTCGATCAGCTTGATGCCGATGAACGGGGCGACGATCCCACCCAGACCGTAGATCCACAGGTTACGGCGCAACAGCGCGCTCGCGCCGATCGGGCGGTAGCGCACACCCCGCAGCGAGAGCGGGATCAAGAGCGGGATGACGATCGCGTTGAAGATGATTGCGGAGACGATCGCCGACTGTGGCGTGCCGAGGTTCATGATGTTCAGCACGTGCAACGGTCCCTTTGATCCGGATCCACCGGCCTCCCCCGTGGTGGCATAGGTGGTGATGAAGATGGCGGGGAGGATCGCGAAGTACTTGGCGACGTCGTTTGCGATCGAGAACGTGGTGAGCGCGCCGCGGGTGATGAGGAGTTGCTTGCCGACCTCCACGATCTCGATGAGCTTCGTGGGGTTGGAGTCGAGGTCAACCATGTTGCCCGCCTCGCGCGCGGCCTGGGTGCCGGTGTTCATCGCCACCCCCACATCAGCCTGAGCGAGCGCGGGCGCGTCGTTGGTGCCGTCGCCGGTCATCGCCACGAGCCTCCCGTCCCGCTGCTGCTCCTTGATGAGCGCGAGCTTCGCCTCCGGGGTGGCTTCGGCGAGGAAATCGTCGACGCCCGACTCCTGGGCGATCTTGGCCGCGGTGAGGCGGTTGTCGCCGGTGACCATCACCGTCTTGATGCCCATCGCGCGGAGCTGGTCAAAGCGCTCCTTCATGCCTTCCTTGATCGTGTCCTTGAGGTACACGACGCCGAGGATCTGGCTGTCGCGCGCTACCGCCAGCGGAGTGCCGCCCTCCCGCCCGATGCGGTCGAGCTGGTCCTGCAGCTCCGGCGGCGCCTGACCGCCCTCCGCTTCCACGAATTTCACGATCGCCTCGCCCGCGCCCTTGCGCAGCTGCTGACCGTCGAAGTCGACGCCGCTCATGCGCGTTTGCGCGGTGAACGGGACGAACTCCGCGTGGATCCTCGAAAGATCCAACGGACCCTCCGCCGGTCCCCCGGCGGAGTGAGCGATCTTTGGCTCGCGGATGCCATACTGCTTGGCGAGCACCACGATCGAGCGGCCCTCGGGCGTCTCGTCGGCAAGCGACGCGAGCTGCGCCGCCTCGGCGAGTTCTGACTCGGGGACGCCCGGCATCGGGATGAACTCGGAGGCCTGGCGGTTGCCGAGCGTGATCGTGCCCGTCTTGTCGAGCAGCAGCACGTCGACGTCGCCGCTCGCCTCGACCGCGCGGCCGGAGAGGGCGAGCACGTTGCGCCTCACGAGTCGATCCATGCCGGCGATGCCGATCGCCGAGAGGAGCGCTCCGATGGTGGTGGGGATCAGCGCCACGAGCAACGCGATCAATGTGGTCTCCGAGATGGAGGTACCCGCGAACAACCCGAACGGGCGGAGCGTGGCGACGACGATCATAAAGATAAGCGTGAGCGCGGCCAGCAGGATGTTGAGCGCGATCTCGTTGGGGGTCTTGCGCCGCTCGGCGCCCTCCACGAGCGCGATCATGCGATCGAGGAACGACTTGCCGGGCTCCTGCGTTATTTCGACGACGATGCGGTCGGAGGTGACGCGCGTTCCGCCGGTGACGGCCGAGCGGTCGCCGCCCGACTCCCGGATGACCGGCGCGGACTCGCCGGTGATGGCCGACTCGTCCACGGTGGCGATGCCCTCGATGACGCTGCCGTCGCCGGGGATCAGCTCGCCGGCTACAACCACGACGATGTCGCCGCGGGAGAGCGCCGATGCCGCCTTCGTCGAGCCGTCCTTCATCGTGGCGACGGTCTCCTTGCGCATGTTGCGCAGGGTGTCGGCCTGCGCGCGGCCGCGACCCTCGGCGAAGGCCTCGGCCATGTTGGCGAAGATCACCGTCAGCCACAGCCAAACGGCGATCGTCAGCGTGAACCATGCGGGATCCCCTTTATTCACTCCCCCATGACCAATGCCCGTCAGGGCACTTGTCTCACCGAGCGGTTTGCCGCCGAAGACCTGGATCAGCCACGTGATCGTCGTTATGACCGAGCCGATCTCCACGACGAACATCACGGGGTTGCGGATCTGCACGCGCGGGTCGAGCTTGACGAGGCTGTCGAGCAGCGCGCGCCTGACGATGTCGCGCTGGAAGAGCGAAATCGCCTGACGCTCGTGGGTGGCGTTGACAGCGGACATCACTTACCTCCGGTGAGACGGTCGAGCGCCAGGTTCAGCTCCAGCACGTTCACTCCCGGTTCGCCGGAGAAGCCGAGCCCGCGCGAGTCGGTGTATTTGGCGATCAGGCCGTTCACCGCGCTCAACGCGAGCCCGCGCTTGGCGGCGACGCGGTGGGCTTGGATCCAGGCGTTTGCCTGCGAGATTTCCGGGTCGAGGTTGGAGGCGGAGGTGTTTACCGCGTCGACGGGAATCCGCGCGGAGGTGAGGCTTGGGTCATATGGCTTGTTGAGTTCCAAGTAAGCCTTGATGTTTTCTTCGTCGGCTTCCGCGGTGGCCTTGTCGTTGGGACCGCGGTTTGAGAACGTGGAGGCGGCCGCGTTGTAGGCGCCGCCTTCGGTGGCGGAGGGGCGCGACTGGAAGTAGCGGGGATCGGCTTCGGTGAGGATCGCGCCTTTTTCTTCGACCACCTTGCCGTTCTTCATCTCGGGTGCGCCGAAGTTCTGGCCGATGATCTTCGAGCCGACGAGCTTGCCATCGACATACACCTTCTGCCCGTTGGCGTTGCCCGGAAAGGCCACCTGGCTGACACCGGTGATGAAGAGCGGGTACACCAGCCCCAGCAGGATCGTGAAGACGACGACGGCGATTATGGATGTGACGATGTCGCGACGCATGTCAGTAGAGGTGTCCTGTCAATCCCTGCACGATCGGACCGAGCAGGAGGGCCGGGAAGAACGTGAGCGCGCCCACGAGGACGATCACGCCGATCAAGAGCACCACGAAGGTGGGGTTGTCGGTGCGCATCGTGCCGAGGCCCGCGGGGCTCACTCGCTTACCAGCCAGCGCGCCCGCCACGGCCAGCGCGAAGAGGATCGGCGCGTAGCGCGCGAACAGCATGTCGAAGCCGCCGAGCAGATCGGCGAAGGTGACGCCGTGCGAGCCGATGTTGCCCGCGTTCGGCTGGATGAAGCCGGTGTAGCCGGCGAACGCCGAGCCGTTGTTGTTGGCCTGTGACAAATACGCGTAGAAGGTCTCGGAGAAACCCTGTGGACCTACGCCCAGCGCGGAGATCGAGGCGCGTCCGCCTTTGCTCGCGGTGGCCATCGCCGTGCAGAAGAGCGCCGCCAGCGGCGTGACGAGGATGCCTAGGCCCGCGAGCTTTATCTCGCGCGCCTCGATCTTCTTGCCGAGCCACTCCGGCGTGCGGCCCACCATCAGACCGCCGATGAACACAGCGAGCAGAACGTAAAGGAGGATCGAGTAGAGCCCGGTGCCAACGCCGCCGAATATCACCTCGGAGGCGGAGAGGTTGGCGAAGGGAACGGCGCCGCCGATGCCGGTGAACGACTCGAGCGCGCTGTTCACAGCGCCGCAGGAGGTGACCGTAGTTACAACGTCGAACAGCGCCGAGCCGGCGATGCCAAAGCGCTGCTCCTTGCCTTCCATGTTGCCACCACCGGAGCCTGAGATGACATTGGTGTGAAGCCCGGCGGCGTGCTGCGCGGGCGAGCCGTGCGCCTCGGCGACGTAGGCGACGCACACGGCGCCGAGGAACATCAGCATCACCGCGCCGTAGATCGCGTAGCCCTGGCGGCGGTTGCCGGTCATGCGCCCGTAGGTGAAGATGAGCGCGGCCGGGATGATCAGCACGAGCAGCATCTCGAAGAAGTTGGTGAACGCGGTCGGATTCTCGAACGGGTGGGCTGAGTTGACGTTGAAGAAGCCGCCGCCGTTGGTGCCGAGCGTCTTGATCGCCTCCTGGGAGGCGACCGGGCCCATCGCGATCGACTGCGTGAGGCCGGTGATCGTGTGAGCCGTGAGGTAGGTGGAGAAGTTCTGGATGACACCCTGTGAGACGAGCACGAGCGCGCCGATGACGGAGATCGGCCCGAGCACGTAGAGGACCGTGCGCACGATGTCGACCCAGAAGTTGCCAAGGCCCTTGCCGCCGCGGCCGATGATGCCGCGGATCAGCGCCACGGCCACCACGATGCCCACGCCGGCCGACAGCCAGTTCTGCACCGTCAGCCCGATCATCTGGCTGAGGTAGCTCATCGTGGTCTCGCCGCTGTAGTACTGCCAGTTGGTGTTCGTGAGGAACGAAGAGACCGTGTTGAACGTGACGTTCCACGGCGCCGAGTGGTAGCCGAGCGGGTTCAGCGCGTGAGGCACGTAGAACGCGTTCTGCGTTCGCAGGATGACGTACAGCAAGAGCCAGCCCGCGAGCGAGAAGAGCAACAGGCTCTTGGCGTATGCCTTCCAATCCTGCTGCTGCTTGGGATCGACGCGCAGGATGGCGTAGAGCAAGCGCTCGGGGCCGGCGAGCAGCGGTGAGAGAAAGACGCGCTTACCCGTGTACACCTTCGCCATATAGCCGCCGAGCAGCATCGCGAAGGCGGTGAGAAAGACCGCGAACAGGACGATCGTCGACCAACCGGAGAACGTCACAGCTTCTCCCCGCGGATGAGCGCGTAGAAGAGGTAGGCGATGATGAGCACGGTGACCACGAGACCGAACACGTCGGCACCGCTCATATGCGCGATCAGCGCGGCCAAGGGCAACGAGAAGCTCATATCCGCTCGATCCCCCTCACCATCCAGAGCAGGATTAGAAACGCAAGAACCCCTAGAGCTATGGCGACGGCGTCCATGGCTACCACTATTAGACGCCCGGCATCACACCCGCGTGACGATTCGGGCGCGGGCCATAACGATTGTGTGACGATCGCGGCCGGCGGAGGCCGCAATCCCGTTATGCGGAAAAACGGTAGCCCACGCCCGGATCGGTGACGATGCAGCGCGGGCCCTGCCCGTCGGCTTCCACCTTGCCGCGCAAGCGCGCGATGTGGGTGCGCAGCGTTTGCACGTCGTCCACATACTCGGGCCCCCACACCTCGGCGAGCAGGGCACGATGCGTCATCAAGCGCCCGCGGTTGCGCACCAGCACGCGCAAGAGGTCGAACTCGATTGGCGTGAGGTGGATCGCCGCGCCCGAGCGCGTAACCGTGCGTGCCGGAAGGTCGATCTCGAGCTCGCCGGCGACGATGAGGGGCTCCTCCTCGGCGCGCCCACCCCTGCGAAGCGCCGCCTGTAGACGCGCCACGAGCTCGCGTGAGCCGAAGGGCTTGGTGATGTAGTCGTCAGCGCCAGCGTGCAGCGCTCTCACCTTCTGCTCCTCCTCCCCAACGGCCGAGAGCACGAGGATCGGCATGTCGCTCCACTCGCGCAGGCTGCGCGTCACCTCCACGCCGTCTGAGTCGGGCAGCATCAGATCGACGATCGCCGCCTCCGGCGGGCGCACGGCGGCCCGGTCGAGCGCCTCGGCGCCCGTTTCGGCGAGCACGACCTCGAATCCCGCGTCGCGCAGCACCACGCGCAGGGCGCGCAGGATCTGCGGCTCGTCGTCAACCACCAGTATGCGCCGCGCGGCGTGCGACTCGTGCGCGCTCAAGGGACGTGCTCAGGACTGGCGGACGACTCGGACTCCTCCTCGCCCACGGGCGGGCCACCCGCGGCAAGGGGCAGCTCGAACACGAATGTGGCGCCCTGGCCTGGCAGCGACTCGACGTGCAGCCGCCCACCGTTGGATTCGGTGAAGCCGCGCGCGATAGCGAGCCCGAGGCCCGAGCCGCGGTGTCCTCCCTGGGGCGTGCCCGCGCGATAGAAGGGCTCGAACACGCGCTCCAGTTGAGCGGGGGGGATGCCGGGACCGCGATCGACGATGCGCACGACGAGACGGTCGCCGGCGGGGCCGTCGTGGGCCGGTAGAGGAGCCGGAGTCGCTTGCGCGCCCTCGAGCGTGCGCGCCTCGTCGGTCGAGCTCGCGCCAGAGGCGACGGGGACGCCGCCCAGGCTGCGCACCGCGCGCGCCCTCACCGAAACAGGATGGCCGCCACAGTGTCGCCGCGCGTTCTCCAGCACGTTCACGAATGCCCGCTCCATCTGCACGGGATCGATGCTCACCAAGGGCATATCGCGGTCGATCGAGAGGGAGAACTCCCCCTCCTCGGGGGCGATCTCGGCGAGGGCGGCACGCAGAATGTCGTCCAAGGAGGTCCAAGCGGCGTGCGGCTCGGCCGCGCCCGCTTCCAGACGCGAGAGATCGAGCAGGTTGTCTACCAGGCGCGAGAGACGGCGCGTCTCCTGCTGGATTACCGCCGCCATCTCGGCTCGCTCCTGCCCCGAGAGCGAGGGCGAGTCGACCGCGTCGGCCGCCGCCGAGATGGCGGTGAGCGGCGAGCGCAGGTCGTGCGAGACCGCCCGCAGCAGCGCCGTCTTGACGACGTCGGCGCGACGTAGCGCGGCGGTCTCCACGACGTCGGTGAGCAGCGACTCGCGCTCGAGCGCGGCGCTCAGCAGCGACTCGAGCGCCGGCACGATGCGCTCCTGCACGCGCCGCAGCGTGGCCTCGGAGCTATCGGAGGGCACGAGCAGCGTGCCCAGCCTGCGCGGACCCTCGCGCAGGGGGAAGGCCACCCTCCGCTCGTCGCCCTCCACAGCCTCCAGCTCGATCGCGGCCGAGGGAAGCTCGAGCACCTGGGAGAGGCGCGCGGCCGCCGTGGGCAGATCCTCTGAGAGGCGCCGGCCGCTGAGCAAGAGGCGCGCCATCTCGGCGGCGAGGTCGGCCTCGCGACGGCGCTCCGCCGCCTCGCGTGAGCGCGCGCGGGTGACCTCCGCCACCGAGCTGGCGAGCATCGCCACGACCAGGAAAGCGATCAGCGCCACCCAGTTCTCGGCGTCGCGGATCGTGAGCTGGCCGGTGGGAGGAAGGTGAAAGTAGTTGAACGCGAGCGCGCTCACGAGCGAGGTGGCGACGCCCAGCAGCACACCCCAGGTGACCGACACCACGACCACCGCGAGCATGTAGACGACACCCAGCGATACCACCGGCGCGGCGTGCTTGAGCGGATAGATGACAAGCGTGCACAGCGCCACCAGCGCGAGCGCCACGGCGGCGCCGACGCGCTTGGACGGCGGTTCTGGTGTGAGCAGGAAGCCGAAGTAACGGGACACCTTTCCAGCGTAACGGCAGTCGGGGCGGGGCGCCGAAGCGCCCGCCCCGACTGTCTTCACTTCCGTACGTCTATTTCAGTGACCGTGACGAGCGGAGGCGTACGCCCAGCCGTACAGCGGCTCGCCGGTGGTTTCGTTCAGGAACAGCTTGCCGTCCGCTTTGTGGCGCGGGGAGAAGCTGAACATGTTCGAGAGCGATCCGGCTCGCGCGTCGAAGGAGCCGTCGCCTATGCGCCCGAGTCCCCAGTTGTCCTCCACGAAACGGAGGATCGAGGACTGGTCGGTGATCGAGTGGTCGACGAAGTTCGACTTCGCGAACGGTGAGATCACGAGCAGGGGCTGGCGCGGGCCGTAACCACAGCGGTCCTGGTACCCGCCTGCCGCTTTCGCGGCGGCACCACAGTCGGCCCCGCGCAAGGCATCGTTCGCCGGGTCCTGGGACTGGTTGACGATCGGGCTCATCTGGTGGTCGTACCAGCCGTCGGAGTCGTCATAGGCGATGACGACGGCGGTGTCCTTCCAGAACTTCGACTTCTGCAGC
>DATBTP010000058.1:0-7347 GCA_036559185.1 Solirubrobacteraceae bacterium
TAGGGACCGAGCTTCCAGGAGATGTCTATGTCGTCGGGATCGCGGGTGCGCCTGGAGGGCACGATCGCGATGTCGTCGAAGCCGTATGCGCGGCGGCCTTGCTTGCCGCGTCCAATCTCTACTTCCATCGAAGAATCCTTACAGTCGCGGCGGACGAGCATAACAACCTGCCCGGAGCGCTTGGGTATGCTCGATCGGTGAGCCAGCGCATACTTCCAGACTACGACCCACACGCGATCGAGCCCGCTCGCCAGGCCGCATGGAGCGAGCGAAACGCCTTCCGCACGCCCGATATCGGCGGCGATAAGCCGCGCAAGTACATAAAGCCCTCGGCGCCTTTCACTTCCGGAAACATTCACATCGGGCACGTGCGCAGCTACTCGATCGGGGATGCATACGCGCGCTTCTGCCGCGCGCGCGGCGAGGACGTGCTGTTCGCGTTCGGCTTCGACTCCTTCGGCCTGCCGGCCGAGCTCGGCGCGATCGCCGGCAAAGAGTCGCCCAACGCGTGGGTGGAGCGCTGCGCGGAGCACATGATCGGACAGCTGCGCCGGCTTGGCTTCTCCTTCGATTGGGAGCGCGCGTTCATGAGCTCCGACCCGGTGATGTACCGCTGGTCGCAGTGGTTGTTCCTTACTCTCCTAGAGGCCGGACTGGTGTATCGCGGTAGCGGGAGCGTCGATTGGTGCGACACATGCCAGACAACGCTCGCGACGATCCAAGTCGAGAACGGGTCGTGCTGGCGTTGCCACAACCCGGTGCGCTTGATCCAGCAACCACAGTGGTATCTGCGCATCAGCGCCTACATAGAGGAGAACGACCTGCGCCTGCGGGAGCTGGCCGATAGCGGCATTTGGGACGAGAACGCGCTGGCCTCCCAGCGCTTCGTGCTCGGCCGGGTAGATGGCGTGGAGCTAGACCTGCGCGCGCGGGATGGCGCGATGCTGACCGTGTTTACGCCCCACGCCGACGGGCTCGACGGGGCGCGCTTCGTGGCGATCTCCCCCAAGCACCCCGACGTGGAGCTGTGGGCGGCTGGCGCAGGGCTGCACGAGCGCTTGGAGGAGCTGCGCTCTGGTGGCCTCGATCGCGGGGCGCGCGAGGCGGAGACGATGCCACTCATCGACACCGGCAGGACGCTGCCGTCCCCCACCGGCGGCGAGCCGCTGCCGGTGATTGTCTCGCCGATGGTGGACGGTCGTTTCGGCGCCACCGCGGTGCTCGGTGTCCCCGAGCACGACCGCACCGACGCGGTTATCGCCGAGCGGCTCTTCGGCTCGCCCGGAGGTTTCATGGAGGGCGTCGCGCGAGCGCGCGAGGGGATGATCGAAAACACGCCCACAACCCCCTCCGAGGGACCCAGCCCCGAGCGTCCCGCTGACGCCCGGAGGGCGGTGCGCTACCGCGCCAACGACTTCACGATCTCCCGGCAGCGATCCTGGGGCACGCCGATCCCGATCGTCTATTGCGAGAGCTGCGGCACCGTGCCGCTCCCCCGCGAGCAGCTGCCGGTGATCCTGCCGTTGGACCTGAAGCCGACGGGCACGGGCAATCCGCTGGCGGAGCGAGCCGACTTCGTGAACACCACCTGCCCGAGCTGCGGCGCAAGCGCGAGGCGCGAGACCGACACGCTCGACTGCCACTTCGACGCGCTGTGGCTGTGGGTGCCGGTGTGCGTGCCGACAAGTGAGCGCGAGCGGACGCTCGAGCACATCCTCGCGCTCGAGGACTTGCGCGTGTGGCTGCCCTCCGAGCGGGTGGTGGCGGGCTCGGACAGCGGCAATTTCGTGTTCGACCAGCGCACGGTGTGCAAGGCGCTGCGGGACATCGGCCCGCTCGAGTTCCTCGCCGATGGCGAGCCGTTCGCCGGGTGCCTCTTCCACGAGATGGTGATCAGGGACGGTCGCAAGATGAGCAAGCACCTCGGCAACGTGGTGGACCCGGACGAGCTCGTGGCAGAGCACGGCGCCGACACGATCCGGCTGGCCGTGCTGTATGCGGCGCGGGCACAACGGTCGCTGAACTGGAGCGACAGCGACGTAAAGCGCTGCAACCGCTTCCTCAGGCAGCTTTGGGACTATTCGCGGGCGCGCTTCGCTCTAGACGTGGACGCGGCGAGAGGGAAAGACGCCTCGAACGGCGCTAGTAGCGGCGGCGAGCCCGCGGTGGCGATGGGTCCTGACAAGACCGAGCACCTGCGCAAGCGCTTGGAGCAGTGGTGTGCGACCGCCGTTGAGAAGATCACGGAGGACGCCCGCGAGCTCGAGATGCACAGCGCGGTGCGCAACGTGATGCGTTTGTTCGACCGCATCCGCGACTACGAGAAGCGTGTGCTCGCAAAGCGCGGGGAGCTGTGCCCGGAGGACAGGGAGTCGCTGGTGGAGGCGCTGCGGCTGCTCGCGCGTGTTTTGATGCCGTTCGCGCCGCACATCGCCGAGGAGCTGCTGGTCGCCTCGCGGGAGGAGGGCAGCGGGGAGATCGACACGACATGGCCCGCGGGCGAGCTTGTGCCACGATGAGGTGACGTTCCGATGCCAACCAACTCGACAATGAAGGGGTGAGAGAGGATGAGCACCGCCTCAGAGCGCGCGGACCTGAATGAGACAACGCGCTCCTGCGCCACCGAACTGGTGTGCCGTAGATGTGATGTGAAGCTGCCGATCACCGACACGGAGGCGTTCTGCCCGGAATGCGGCAAGTGCCTGGACGTCGCCTACGACTACGCTCTCGCGGCCAGCCGCCTGCGCGAGCTAGAGATGGCGGAGCGTCCGCGGAATATTTGGCGCCTATCCGAGCTGCTGCCGATCCGCGACGCCTACGCGCAGGCGCACGTCGGCCAATTCTCCGGCTTGACGCCCCTCATCCCCGCCGATCGGCTAGGCGCGAGGCTGGGCTTGAAAAAACTGTATGTAAAGGACGACAGCACGTCGCGTCCGAGTCTCTCCTATAAGGACAGGGTCGTCTCGACGGCCGTAGCGCGCCTGCTCGAGTTGGGCAAGAGCGAGATCGGGTGCGTGTCGACCGGTAACGTGGGCACGGCGGTGGCTTCGCTGGCCGCAAAGGCGGGTGTGACCCCATACGTCTTCTACCCCAACCGCCTAGAGCAGACCAAGGCTAAGGCGTGCAGGGCGCTCGGCGCGCGCGTTTGCCAGGTGGCGGGCAACTACGACGAAGCCAACCGCGAGTGTAAGAAGGTCGCGGCGGCGAGCGGGCTCGAGTTCGCCAACATCACGCTGCGCCCGTTCTACGCGGAGGGCGCGAAGACGATGGCGTTTGAGATCTTGGAGCAGCTGGACTGGCGGGCGCCCGAGCACATCGTGTCGGCGACCGCTGGCGGCACGCTTTCATCGCGCTTGCACAAGGGACTCGTGGAGCTCGAAACGGTGGGCCTGGCAAAGACGAGCGCCACGAAGATGCACATCGCCCAACCCGCGGGCTGCTCGCCGATAGCCAGCGCGATCGGGGCGGGCGACGAGGAGATCCACCCGTGCACGCCGGAGACGATCGCGCATTCGCTCGCGATCGGCACACCCGGCGACGGGTATCTGGTGATCGACGCGGTGCTATCCCGCCACGGCAGCGCTGGATCGGCAAGCGACGATGAGATATTCGCGGGCATCGACCTGCTCGCCGCCACCGAGGGCATCCTCACCGAGCCCGCGGGCGGCACAACTGTGGCGGTGCTCAAGAAGCTGGCGGAGGCAGGCGAGCTCGACCCCGATGCGACCGTGGTGGCGATCGTGACGGGCAACGGGCTGAAGACACTCGAGGACCACCCCGAGAAGCCGTGGCCGCAAACAGAGTGCGAGGCGGAGTCGATGCTGTCGGTGTTGAGCGAGTTCCAGCACGAGCAGGCGGCGACCGAGGGTCACGCGCTGCCGGCGTAGGCTCCACACGACAGTACCGCGCGCGCAAGCGACCCGTTTTTGAATGACCACAACCGCCGAGGGTCGTTCACCGCCACCGCCGAGGGTCGCTCAGTCGCCGACGGCCGACGCGTCGGCGAGGACGAGCGCGCCCTCCGGTGCGATTCGCCCGGCGGGGATCGAGGGGTCGTGCGCCCGTAGGCGGCGAAGCGCGTCGAGCTTATCGGCGCCCGTGACGACCCAAAGCAAGGAGCGCGCGCGTTCGATGACTGGGTAGGTGATGGTCATACGAAGACAGCCCTGGTAGGGGCCGGAAAGCCCGACATCTCTGTCGACGACGTCGAGCACCGGGTCGCCAGGGATCAAAGACGCGGTGTGACCGTCGGGGCCGAGACCCAGGTGGATCAGATCCAAGCGCTCGGGGAGCTCCCGGGCGTAGCGGCTCGCGGCGGCGTCGAGATCGGGCGCCTCGACGGGCAATGGATGCACGCGCGCGAGCGCCGCCGCCGGCAGTGCCGCTCGCAGATGGGTGAGGTTGCGCTCTTGGCTGCCGGGGGGCGCGACGCGCTCATCGACCTGATAGATCGCAGTATTTCCCCACGGAAATTCGGAGCGGGCGAGCTCGGCGAATACGACCCACGGCGTGCGACCGCCGCTGACGGCGAACGTGAAGGCGTCGCGCTCGGCAATCGCCGTGCGGGCATGCTCGCGAATGGCCTCGGCCGCACGGAGAGCGACCGCGGCGGGATCGGGGAAGACCTCGACTGGTGGGCTCTCGCTCACGTGCGGTCGCGTAGCGCGCGGTAGCGACGGATGAGCGCGTTGGTGGAGCTGTCGTGTTGCAGCGATGGCTCAGTGTCTCCCTGAAGCTCGGGGATTATGCGCTTGGCGAGCGCCTTGCCAAGCTCTACGCCCCACTGGTCAAAGGAATCGATGCCCCAGATGACGCCTTGCACGAACACGCTGTGCTCATACAGCGCGGTGAGCGCACCAAGTGCGAAAGGCGTGAGCTGCTCGGCGAGCAGGATGTTGGTGGGGCGATTACCGGCCATCACCTTGTGCGCGACCAGGGCGTCTGGAGTGCCCTCCGCACGCACCTCCTCTGCCGTCTTTCCGAAGGCGAGCGCCTCGGCCTGAGCGAGGACGTTTGAGACGAGCAGGTCGTGATGATCGCCCAGGGGGTTCAGCGAGCGCGCGAAGGCGATGAGATCGACAGGAACGAGTCTCGTTCCCTGGTGGATCAACTGGTAGAAGGAATGCTGGCCGTTGGTGCCGGGCTCTCCCCAGTAGATGGGGCCTGTATCGAAATCAACCTCTACGCCGTCGAGCGTGACGTGCTTTCCGTTTGACTCCATCGCGAGCTGCTGTAGGTAGGCGGGGAAACGCTTGAGGTACTGGCTGTAGGGCATCACCCCCTGCGTGTGCGCGCCGAGGAAGTTGTTGTTCCATACGGCGAGCAGCGCCATGAGCACAGGCAGGTTGCGCCCGTGAGGGGTGTCGCGGAAATGGATATCCATCGCGTGAAAGCCGGCTAGTAGATCGTGGAAGCGGTTGGGGCCGATCGCGAGCATCGTTGAAAGGCCGATGGCGGAGTCCATCGAATAGCGGCCGCCGACCCAGTTCCAGAAGCCGAACATGTTGGCGGTGTCGATGCCGAACTCAGCGACCGCTCGAGCGTTGGTGGAGACGGCGACGAAGTGCTTTGCGACGGCGTCCTCATCCCCCAGCGCCGCGAGCGACCACGCGCGGGCGGAGCGGGCGTTGGTCATGGTCTCGAGGGTTGTGAAGGTCTTTGAGGAGACGATGAAGAGTGTCTGCTCGGGGTGAAGATCGCGTGTGGCCTCAGCGAAGTCGTTGGAGTCGACATTTGAGACGAAGCGGAAGGAGATGTCGCGGCGCGAGTAGTGGCGAAGCGCCTCATACGCCATTACGGGCCCGAGGTCGGAGCCGCCGATGCCGATGTTGACGACGCTCGTGATGGGCTTACCGGTGTGGCCGGTCCACTCGCCCGTGCGAACCTGGTCGCTGAATGCGGCCATACGGTCGAGAACGAGATGCACTTCGCGCACGACATCCACTCCGTCGAGCACGAGGGAGCCGCTCTTGGGCATGCGCAGCGCGACGTGCAGTACCGGGCGGTTCTCCGAGACGTTGATGCGCTCGCCGGCGAACATGGCCTCGGTGCGCTCAGCGAGGCCCGACTGCTCGGCGAGCGCGATCAGCAGCGCGATCGTCTCGTCGGTGACGCGGTTCTTTGAGTAGTCGAGATAGAGGCCGGCGGCTTCGGCGGTGAGCCGCTCGCCGCGGGTGGGGTCGACGGCGAACATCTCGCGCAGAGAGGTGTCGGCGATGGCGGCGTGATGGCGTGCCAGTTCTGCCCACGCCGGACGATCGGTGAGCGAGGGCTTTGACTTTCGCGTCGTGCTCATCGTGTGAGTAGCTCCTCGTGCAGGCCATCCTGGCGGGCTGTGGCGGCGCAGTGGGAGCTACAGAAGTAAAGCGTTTTTCCCCCCACCTCCATGCGAAGCGCCTTGGCCTTGTCGACCTTCATACCGCACACCGGGTCGGTGGCGCCGCGGCGCATCGTGAGGGCGAAGAGGGCGGCGAACACGGCGACGCCGAGAACGTTGGTTACAAGCTTGTAGTCGACTTTCACTTCGTTGAAGATGTCGGCGCGCGTGGGACGCACGTTCGGGATCAACCCGGCAGCGCTAAAGAGACCATCGACCGCAAGTGCGGCGAGCACCATCGTGACGAACATCAGAGCGACGATGCGGACGGTGAACTCGACTCCGTAGTACTTGCGGTAGATGAGAACGATCGGTAGCACGAGCAGGTCGGCGAAGATGAAGGAAATGACCCCCGCGAAGCCGATCCCGCCCGACCAGAGGACGGCGGCGAGCGGGATGTTGCCGACGGAGCACACGAAGGAGAGCGCCGCGATGAGCGGCCCCACTAGCGCGTTCTCGATCAGCTTTAGCGGGGCGGGAGCATCGGTTATGAAGAGAGAGTTGAAGAAGCTGTTGTCGAGCTGACCCACGAAGCCGGCGAGCAGGAACCCGAGCGTAATCTCCCGATAGAGCATCGTCCAGTCGTTGCGGAAGTTGTGGGCCACGTCCGACCATGCGGACATCGAGGTGAGGCGCTCGCGGATGCTCATGTGGGTTCCCGCGGATTGGTGCTGGTGGCTGGTGTCGGCGTCTAGCGCGTGTGCGCGAGCCTGCTCTTCCAGGCGCTTGGACACGAACAGTCGCAGGAGCGCGGTCATGACGAGGACGAGGATCAGCCCGCCGATGAACTCCGCGAGCGTGAATTGCCAGCCGAGCAGCACCCACACGACGACGCCGAGCTCGATGACAAGATTCGTGGAGGCGAACTGGAAGGCGAGCGCGGACGCCGCCGAGGACCCCTTTTGGAAGAGGCTCTTGGCGATTGCTATCGCCGCGTAGGAGCACGAGGAGGACGCGGCGCCAAGCCCGGT
>DATBTP010000059.1:0-11277 GCA_036559185.1 Solirubrobacteraceae bacterium
AAACGAGTAGCGCATTGATGGGTGGAAGTGCGGGCGCTACCGTTATCCGTGGTGTCTATGTCGACAGGCGTGCAACATCCAACTTCAGTGGCCGTAAACGCCGACCTGCAGGCGCTGGCCAAGCGCCACCTGTGGATGCACTTCACGCGCATGGGCGCCTACGAGCACGGTGGCGAGGTGCCCATCATCGAGCGGGGTGAGGGCTGTTACGTGTACGACACCCACGGCAAACGCTACCTCGATGGGCTCTCGGCGCTTTACTGCGTGAACATCGGTCACGGTCGCGCGGAGCTCGGGGAAGCGGCGGCCGAGCAGTCAAAGCGGCTCGGGTTCTACACCAACTGGAGCTACGCCCACCCACCCTCGATCGAGCTCGCCGCGCGCATCGCAAAGCTCGCCCCCGGCGATCTCAACCGGGTGTTTTTCGTGTCGGGAGGATCGGAGGCGGTGGAGTCGGCGTGGAAGCTCGCCAAGGCATACCACGCCGCCTGTGGACAGCCGCGAAGGCACAAGATCGTGTCGCGCTATCTCGCCTACCACGGCACCTCCATGGGCGCGCTCACCGCCACGGGGCTGCCGCCGCTGCGCGAGCCCTTCGAGCCGCTCACGCCGGGTGGTAGGCACGTGGCTAACACAAACTCCTACCGCTGGAGAGAAGACCGCGACCCGCTGTGGGCGGCGGACGCGATCGAGGAGGCGATCGAATTCGAGGGTCCCCACACGGTGGCGGCGGTGATCCTCGAGCCGGTGCAGAACGGGGGCGGCTGCTTCGTGCCCCAGGACGGCTACTTCCAAAGGGTGCGCGAGATATGCGATCGCCACGGCGTGCTGCTCATCTCCGACGAGGTGATCTGCGCGTGGGGGAGGCTCGGCCACTGGTTTGGGTGCGAACGGTATGACTGCGCGCCGGACATCATTACGACGGCAAAGGGCATGACCTCCGCGTATGCCCCGATGGGGGCCGTCATCACCACCGACCGCGTGGCGGAGCCGTTCCTTCATGCCCGGGCGATCTTCAACCACGGCTTCACCTTCGGCGGGCACCCCATGGCGTGCGCGGTGGCGATGGCGAACCTCGACGTTATGGAGCGCGAGCGCATCAACGAGCACGTGCGCTCCCGCGAGGGCGAGTTCAGGGCGATGTTGGACGGGCTGCGCGACCTCCCGATCGTGGGCGATGTGCGCGGCGCGGGTTACTTCCACGCGATCGAGCTCGTGAAGGACAAGGACACGAAGGCGACGTTCAACGCGCATGAGTCGGAGGATCTCTTGCGCGGCTTCCTCTCGGGCGCGCTGTATGAGCGCGGGCTGATATGCCGCACCGACGATCGCGGCGACCCCGTGATCCAGCTCTCCCCGCCGCTGATAGCCGACAGCGAGCAGTTTGAGGAGATCGAGGGCATCCTGCGTCCGGTGCTCGCCGAGGCGTGGGAGCGGCTCGTGAAGAGGTAAGGACCCGTGGCCTTTTTCCCAAATTCACACGAAATCGTCGATTCGGACACCCCTCTTCTTCCAAACACTTCCCAAATCGTAGATTCGGGAAGACCGAGCGGGGCGTGATCGGGTGCTCACAGTCGAGAGCCTCGTAGCGGAGCTCGGCCTGACGCTCGCCACCGGCGAGGAGAACGCGGGCACGGCGGTGCGGTGGGTTCACTCGACCGAGCTCATCGACCCCACGCCGTGGTTGCGCGGCGGCGAGCTCCTGCTGACGACCGGGTTGCAGCTCTCTAGCGCGAAGCTCCAGCGCGAGTTCGTGGAGCGGCTTGCCGAGCGGGAGATCGCCGGCCTTGGATTCGGCGCCGGCTTCTCGCACAGGAAGGTGCCGGCGGCGATCCTCAACACCGCCCGCAAGCGCGAGTTTCCGCTGTTCGAGGTGCCCTACGAGCTGCCCTTCATCGCCGTCACCGAGCGTGTGTTCGCGCAGCTGCTCGACGAGCGTTACGAGCTCTTGCAACGCAACATGGCTGGGGACGTGCTCGCGGAGGCGCTCACCGGCAGGCTCTACCCCGACGAGCTGCAGGCAAGGCTGAGGCCGTTTGGGATAGGCGAACACGCCGCCGTGCTCGCCTTCTCGCTGCGTGAGCCTGGTGCCGCCGCGCAGACGCTCGAAACGATCCTGGAGCGGGCGGGCGCGCACTCGCTTGTGGCCTTGCGCAACGGGTTGCTGTGCGCTGTGGTGGACTGCGAGGACCATCGCTCCGACGAGACCACGCACGCGCGGACACGTGCGCGCGAGTCACCCCACGAGAAGGCACAAACACCGGAGTCGCCCGGCCGCGAAGCCGATCCGCGCGCGGACCCGATCGCGCTGGCAAGGCGCGTGGGCGGCGAGCTGCGCGCACGCTTCGGCGAGGTGCGCGCCGCGGCCAGCCGCCCCGCGCCGACGCACATGTTGCGGCGCAGCTTTCACGAGGCGCGCTGCGCACTCGAGGCCGTGCGTCTCGCGAACGGGGGCGCGCCCGAGGTGGCGACTTACGAGAACCTCGGCGCCTTTCAGCTGCTGCTCTCGCTGCAGGACGACGAGGCGCTCGCCTCCTACTGCCAGAGTGTGCTCGGGCCGGTGGAATCCGACGAGGGCGAGTATGGCGACGAGCTGCTGCGTTCGCTGGACGTGTTCATCGAACAGAACGGCCACTGGGAGAGGGCGGCACAGGCGCTCTACTGTCACCGCCACACGCTGCGCTACCGCATCAAGCGAGTGGAGGCGCTTACTGGGCGCGACTTCTCGCACGCGCGCGACCGCATCGAGTTCTGGCTGGCGCTGCGCGGCCGGGAGCTTGCGCGATGACCCGTCGACCGTTCCTCCGCGCGCGCGCGGCGCGGCGGCCCGCGCGCGGAATCGGCTCAGTGGATGGGAGGGCGTGGATACCCGTCCGTGCTCACCCCGATCGGGGGCTCGCGCAATGAGAATCGGGGTGCCCTCCGAGATCAAGTCGGACGAGTACCGGGTGGCCATCACTCCGGCCGGCGTGAGGGAGCTGTGCTCGCGTGACCACGAGGTCTTGATCCAGGCCGGCGCGGGTCTTGGCAGCGCCATTACAGACGAGCAGTTCCGGGCGCAGGGGGCCACGATCGTGGAGACCCCGCAGACGCTCTTCGAGGACGCTGAGCTGGTCCTGAAGGTAAAGGAGCCCCAGCCCTCCGAGGTGGCGTTGCTGAACGAGCGCCACACGCTCTTCACCTACCTGCACCTCGCCGCCGAGCCTGAGCTCGCCGATGGGTTGTGTCGCTCCGGCGCGACATGTATCGCCTACGAGACCGTCGAGGACGACGACGGCCGCCTGCCGTTGCTCGCCCCGATGAGCGAGGTGGCGGGCAAGATCGCAACGCAAGCCGGCGCCTTCATGCTCGAGAAGCCGCTCGGCGGGCGCGGCATCCTGCTCGGCGGCGTGCCCGGGGTGGCCGCTGCCACGGTGCTCGTCATCGGGGGTGGCGTGGTGGGCATGAACGCCGCCTTCATCGCCATCGGGATGCAGGCCGACGTGTTCGTCTTCGACCGCTCGATCGACCGCCTGCGCGAGCTAGAAGTCGCGTTTGGCGGGCGCGCCTCCACGGTCTTCTCCTCGGGGCTCGCTATCGAGGAGATGCTTCCGCTCGCCGACCTCGTGATCGGCGCCGTGCTCGTCCACGGCGACCGTGCGCCGCGCGTCATCGCGCGCGAGCAGCTAACGCTCATGAGGCGCCACGCGGTGTTGGTGGACGTGTCGATCGACCAGGGCGGCTGCTTTGAGACCTCGCGTCCCACAACCCACTCCGATCCCACCTTCGAGGTGGACGGCATCACCCACTACTGCGTCACCAACATGCCGGGCGCCGTCCCCATCACCTCTACCTATGCGCTCACCAATGCCACGCTCCCCTATGTCATCGAGCTCGCGGCGGGAGTCGATCGGGCGATCGCTCGGAGCGCCGCTCTGCGCGGAGGCGTGAACGTCCGCGCGGGTAAGGTCGTCCATCCCGCCGTCGTCCACGCGCTCGCCACGCCCGCGCGCGCCGACGGCCGGCCTTCCTCCTACTGAGCGCGAACGACAGTCAAAGAAGATCTGGTCCCGAGACCCACACACAAGGAGGCAAGCGTCATGGCCACGGCCACACAAACCCTTCGCAACCTCATAGACGGCCAGTCGGTGGAGGGGTCTGGCGGGGAGTGGATGGCGGTGCTCAACCCCGCCACCGCGCAGGAGCTTTGGCGCGCGCCGGTGTCCACCGCCCGGGACATCGATTCCGCCGTGCAAGCCGCTCGCCGCGCGTTCGAGGCCTGGTCGCAAACCACCCCCGCGGAACGCTCGCTCGCGCTGCTTGCGCTGGCGGCGGCGATCGAGGAGCACGGCGAGGAGATCGCCCGCTTGGAGGCGCTCAACGCCGGCAAGCCGATCGAGGCCGTCGCGCGCGACGAGCTGCCGGTGATGGTCGACAACCTGCGCTTCTTCGCCGGCGCCGCGCGCACCCTCGAGGGGAGGGCCGCCGGCGAGTACATGCGGGGCTACACCTCCTTCGTGCGCCGCGAGGCCGTGGGCGTGGTGGGGCAGATCACGCCCTGGAACTACCCATTGATGATGGCCGTGTGGAAGATCGCCCCCGCCTTGGCCGCCGGCAACACCGTGGTGCTCAAGCCCGCCGAGACCACCCCCGTCACGACCGTGCGAATGGCGGAGCTAGCCGCCGGCATCCTCCCCGCGGGGGTGTTCAACGTGGTGATGGGACCCGGTCAGCCCACCGGTCAGGCGCTGCTGGAGCACCCCGACGTCGACATGCTCTCGCTCACCGGCTCGGTCGCGACGGGCAAGCACGTCGCGCGCACCGCCGCCGAGACGCTCAAGCGCGTCCATTTGGAGCTTGGCGGCAAGGCTCCGGTGGTGGTGTTCGACGACGTTGACATGGCCACCGCGATGGACACGATCGCCGCCACCGGCTACTACAACGCCGGGCAAGACTGCACCGCCGCCACCCGTGTGCTGGCGGGCGCGAGGGTCTACGACGACGTAGTCGCCGGCTTGGCGGAGCAGGCGCGAGGGCTTGTGATCGGGGACACGCTCGCGCCCGACACCACGCTCGGGCCCGTCAACTCAGAGCGTCAGCGAAAGCGCGTGGAGGGTTTCATCGAGCGCCGACCGCCGCATGCCGAGGTGGTCACCGGCGGCGGCGAGCCCCCGCGCGAGGGCTTCTATTTCGAGCCCACCGTGGTGGCGGGCCTGCGCCAGGGCGACGAGATGATCCAGTCGGAGATCTTCGGCCCCGTGATCACCGTTCAGCGCTTCTCAGACGAGGCAGAGGCGATCGCGTGGGCCAACTCCACGCGCTACGGTCTGGCCTCCTCGGTGTGGACGCGCGACATCGCCCGCGCTCTGCGTGTCTCGAAGGCGCTCAGGTTCGGCTGCGTGTGGATCAACGACCACATCCCGCTCGTCTCCGAGATGCCCCACGGCGGTTTCAAGGAGTCCGGCTACGGCAAGGACCTCTCCGTCTACTCGCTGGAGGACTACACCGTCGTCAAGCACGTCATGGCTTCGCTCGAGTAGGGCTCTTGTGCGCGGAGGTGTTGTGTTGTTCGAAAAGGGGTGCTAACCCTCGCGTGCGCGCGTGAGGGTTAGCCCCGGCGCGGGCGGGCCAACGTTTGATAGATCGACACAAACTCGGTCTTGAAGATGTTGCGCGCCGAGCGCAGATACAGGCGCCACACGCGCAAGCGCTCCTTGCCCGCCAGCTGCTCGGCTCGCACGAGGTTCTCGTCCAAGCGCTTTATCCACTCTGTGAGCGTGTTGTAGTAGTCGCGGCCGAAGTCCTCCACGTGCTCGGTCACGAAGCCCGCTCGCTCGAGTGCCAGTTGGATGCGGGAGAGATGTAGGGGATCGCCGTCGGGGAACACGTAGCGCTGGGTGAAGTCGCCGTGGTAGCCGAGGTCCCGCGGAAGGTGGGCGATGCCGTGGTTGAGCAAGCGGCCGTCGGAGCCGAGCAGGCTCCTCAATTTCTGTGCATAAACGTCGATGTTGCGCTCGCCCACGTGCTCCACCATGCCGATGCTCGCGATCGCGTCATACCGCTCGCCGTGCAGGTCGCGGTAGTCGGCCACCCTCACCTCCACCCGGTCGCTCAGCCCCGCTTCGGCGACCCGCCGGCGCGCGAGCTCGGCTTGGGGTGGCGAGAGCGTTATGCCCACCGCCTTCACGCCGTATTCGCGCGCGGCGTGGATCAGGAACGCCCCCCACCCGCAGCCGACGTCGAGCACGCGCTCGCCCTCTCTCAAGGCGAGCTTCCCGCACACGAGGTCGAGCTTTGCGAACTGGGCCTCCTCCAGCGTCTTGGCTCCGCGGGAGAAGATCGCGCAGCTGTAGGTCATCGACTCGTCGAGGAACAGCTCGAAGAACTCGTTCGACACGTCGTAGTGGTGGCGCACCGCCTTGGAGTCGCGCTCCTTGCTGTGGCTCTGTCCCTTCAGCCTCAGCTCGCCCTTGGGGGCGCGCGGCGGGAGCGTCAATCCGCACGCTCTGATCGCCGCGATCGCCAGCCGCGCGCGCGTCGCGCGATCGATGCGAGGCTCCTCGAACTCGTCGATCAAGTCGATCGCGCGGTCGAGGTCGTCTACCTCCAGATCGCCCGCCACATACGCCCTGCCGAGGCCGAGCTCGCCAGGCGCGCGCACGACATGAGCCACCGCCCTGGGCGAGCGCACGATGAAGGTCGGCCCGGCGGACGAGCCCTCGTTCCCGTTCCCGTTAGCGCTCTCTTGGCGGCCATCGCTCGCCTCCGCACGCGCGCCGCCTGCGCCTGCGCCGGCACCGCGCGCGCCGCCTGCGCCATTTGCGCCGTTGCGGTGCGCGACGGTCGCCGGCAGCTCCGTGCCGTCCCAGAAGCGCACCGTGAACACGCGGTCGGGGAGCGCCTGCGCGAGCTCGCGTCTCAAAGGCTCAGTCTTGGCAAACGGCATTGGCTCTCCAGCCAGTGTTTCGTACGTGTTTAAGCGGGTAGATACGTAAGGTGTAGCGGCTCGTCACGTCGCACTGGCGTGCTACCTTCAAGCGGCGAGCACACCGATGAGCACCGATTCTATCCAGCGCCCTCCGGCCTCCAACGTCCCAACCGAGGGCGTTTACATCGAAGCGACTCGGCCCGGCGGGCCAACGGCCGCGGACGTCCAACCCGTTGCCTTCGAGCACCTCGACCGCTTTCTCACGGGTCTCATCACCGTCGGCCCGATGGTGGCGCTCGTGTTCGTCGGCTGGCAGCTCTGGGACGGCTTGCTTCAAGGCTCCGACCTGCTCGTGTTCGCAATCATGTACTTGCTCACGGGACTTGGGGTGACGGTGGGGCTGCACCGCCTCTTTACCCACCGATCGTTCAAGACATCCCCCTTCTTCCGCTTCGTCTTCGCGGTGCTGGGCTCAGCCGCCATCGAGGGCCCCGTCATCTCCTGGGTGGCCGACCATCGCAAGCACCACGCTTTCTCCGACCGCGAGGGCGACCCGCACAGCCCCCACGTCGACCACGGGACGGGCCTCCGGGGAATCCTGCGCGGCCTCATGCACGCCCACGTCGGGTGGCTGTTCATCCACACCGCCCGCGGCCATCGCGAACGCTACGCGCCCGATCTCATCGCCGACCCAGTCGTTTCGTTCGTCGACAGGACCTTCTTCGTATGGGCCAACGGCGGTCTGCTCGCCGCGTTCGGGCTGGGCTGGCTCATCGGCGGCACGCTCGCCGCTGCTCTAACAGGGCTGTTGTGGGGCGGGGCGGTGCGCATGCTCGTGCTCCACCACGCCACCTATTCCATCAACTCCCTCTGCCACTTCTTCGGCAGACGCACCTACGAGACCGGCGACCACTCGCGCAACCTCGCCTGGCTCGCTCCGCTCACGCTCGGCGAGGCGTGGCACAACAACCACCACGCCTTTCCCACCTCCGCCTTCCACGGCTTCTCCTGGCGCCAGCTCGACATCTCGGCGCTCGTCATCCGCTCGATGGAGTCGCTGGGGCTCGCCTGGGACGTCGTGCGCATCGCCCCAGAGCGTCGCGCCGCCAAGAGCTTCGCGGCTTGAGCGCGGACCCGCGGCGGCGAGGAGTCTGAGGCTGCTAAGGTTGGCCCACGGCTGACAAATGTCATCCGCGAGGTTCTTGTCTTTGTTGGTGCTCCCTAGGGGCGCGGATGGGGCCAGTCGAATCTCCATCCGTATGGCGACCATAGGGTCGCCGATGAAGGAGCACCACAACATGAAGTCCGAAACATTCGCCGACCTCGGCGTGTCCGAGGCCGTCTCACGCGAGCTTCAGGCGCGCGGCATCGAGTCGCCGTTCGCCGTGCAGGGCATGGTCATCCCCGACGTTCTCGTAGGCCACGACGTGCTCGCGCAGTCGCCCACGGGCTCCGGTAAGACCCTCGCCTTCGGCTTGCCGCTGGTGGAGCGCCTGCGCGACTCAGACCCTCGTCCTTCCGCGCTCGTGCTCGCGCCCACGCGCGAGCTGGCGCTGCAGATCGTCGAAGACTTGCGCCCGCTCGCCCACATCCGCGCCCTTTCGATCGCGGCGGTCTACGGCGGCGCCGGGATCGTCAAGCAGGCGCGCAACGCCTCCCGCGCCCACGTCCTCGTCGCCACCCCCGGTCGCCTGCTCGACCTGATCGACCGCGGCGACGTGACGCTCAAGCAGGTGCGCCTGCTCGTGCTCGACGAGGCCGACCGCATGCTCGACATGGGCTTTCGCCCGGTGGTCGACCGCATCGTGAAGCTGACCTCCCGCGAACGCCAGACACTGCTGTTCTCCGCCACGCTCGAGGGGGAGGTGGGGCGTGTCGCGGCCGCTTACACCTCGAACGCCCGTCGCCACGTCCACGCCCATCCCGCCGAGCGAAAGGGGACCGTCGAGCACCGTTTCGTCCCGGTTTCCCACGAGGGCAAGGTCGCTCGTCTGGTCGCTGAGCTCTCAGAGCCAGAGCGCGGCCTAACGCTGGTGTTTGTGCGTACCAAGCGCGGCGCCGACCGCCTCGTGAAGCGCCTCTCGGCCAGCAGTGTCCACGCCGTCGCTATGCACGGCGACAAGTCGCAATCCCAGCGCGAGCGTGCGCTCGCGCGCTTCGAGTCTGGTCAGGTCAACACGCTCGTGGCCACCGACGTAGCTGCGCGCGGCATCGACGTCGCGGGCATCACCCACGTAATCAACTACGACATGCCCGCCACCCGTGAGGACTACGTCCACCGCGTAGGCCGCACCGCCCGCGCGGGCGCCTCCGGGATCGGGGTCACGTTCGTGCTCCACGACCAGGCGCGCGAGTTCGCAAGCATGGTGGGCGAGCTGGGCCTTCATCGCGAGCTCGAGCTCGGCGGCTTCGCTGGCGATGCCACACGCATGCCCCGGGCGTCACGGCGCAATCAGGGGCGCTCATCGCGCAACCGCAACTCGCACCGCTCGCGCGCCCGGGTCCGCTGAGCTGGGCGTACCCTGTCTGACATGGCCGAAGTCCTCCCGCCCGTCCGCGACATCCTCGCGGATCGGGTTGGCGAGGAGATGGCGCTCAACGACGCCCACCTCAACCCGCAGGTGGGGCGCATCGTGCGCGCGCTCGGCTTCGACAAGACGTGGGTGCGGGGCGAGGGCGCCCATCTGATCGACTCGGAGGGCCGCCGCTACCTCGACCTCCTCTCCGGCTACGGCGTCTTCGCGATCGGCCGCAACCACCCCGAGGCGATAGCCGCGGTGCGCGACACGATGCAAGCGCACACCGCCAACCTGCCCCAGCTCGGGGTTACGCTGCTGAGCGGCGTGCTCGCCGAGCAACTGCTCGCGCGCGCACCCGGTTCGGTTGGCGCGATGGTGCCCGCCAACACCGGCACCGAGGCGGTCGAGGCCGCCATCAAGATCGCCCGCGCCGCCACCTCGCGCCCGCGCGTCCTCTACGCCGAGCACGCCTTCCACGGGCTCACGCTCGGATCGCTCTCGCTCAACGGCAACGAGGAGTTCCGCGACGGGTTCGGGCCGCTGCTGCCCGACTGTGAGGCGGTGCCCTTCGGCGACATCGACGCGCTGGAGCGCGCGCTCGCGGGTGAGGGCGGAGGTCGCGACGCGGGAGGCGGAGAGTCGGGAGCGCAGCGCCGCACGTTGGGTGAGGTCGCCGCGTTCGTCGTCGAGCCCGTCCAGGGCAAGGGCGTCAACCTGCCCCCGCCCGGCTACCTCCAGGCCGCCCAGCGCCTCTGCCGCGAAGCGGGCGCGTTGTTCGTCTGCGACGAGGTCCAAACCGGGCTTGGCCGCACCGGTCGCTTTCTCGCGCTCGAGCGCTGGGGGCTGGAACCCGACCTCATATGCCTCTCCAAGGCGCTCTCCGGCGGGCTCGTCCCGATCGGAGCGCTGCTCGTCTCGCGCGCCGCCTTCGACCGGGTGTTCGATGGCATGGAGCGCGCCGTCCGCCACGGCTCTACCTTCGGCGGAAACGACCTCGCCGCCGCCGCCGCGCTCGCCACCCTGCGCGTGATCGAGGACGAGCGCCTCGTGGAGCGTGCCGAGCGGCTGGGGGCGCTGCTACTCGAGCTCACCACCCCGCTCGTGGAGCGCTACGAGGTCGTCTCCGACGTGCGCGGGCTCGGGCTGATGTGGGCGATCGAGTTTTCCGCTCCTTCCTCCTCCGGTCCCCGCCGCTCGGTATATAACGCCGCCGACCGCGCCCAACCGGGCATCTTCTCCCAGCTCGTGGTCGGCCCGCTCTTCCACGAGCACCGCATCCTCTGTCAGGTGGCCGGACACCACATGAACGTCGTCAAGGCGCTCCCCGCATTGGTTGTGGAGGAGGAGGAAATCCGACGGTTCGCGACGGCGCTCGAGCAGGTCGTGGCACGCGCGCAGCGCGTACCTTCCGCATTCGCGCGCTTTGGCATGGGCATGGCCGCTCGCGCCTTGACGGCGCGCAAATAGCCCCGCACGGGCGCCGCGGACACTCTCGTGACGGTCGCCACCCCACACCCACTACCCTGCCTGGCCGTGCTTGTTCCCCGCGAGGACATCCGCAACGTCGCCATCGTCGCCCACGTCGACCACGGCAAGACCACCCTCGTCGACGCCATGCTGTGGCAGTCGGGCGCGTTTCGCGCCGGCCAGGACGTCGCCGAGCGAGTGCTCGACTCGATGGACCTCGAGCGCGAGAAGGGCATCACGATCCTCGCCAAGAACACCTCGCTGCGCTACGAGGGCGTGAAGCTCAACATCGTCGACACCCCTGGCCACGCCGACTTCGGCGGCGAGGTCGAGCGCGGCCTGACGATGGTCGACGGCGTGCTCCTGCTCGTCGACGCCTCCGAG
>DATBTP010000060.1:0-8219 GCA_036559185.1 Solirubrobacteraceae bacterium
CCGGACACGGCACGTGGTAGACGGCGCTTTCGTGGGTGCCGTCTTGGAAGCTCAAGAGCGCTCCGAAGGGAAAGCCGCCTCGCGGGCACGACCGCGGGAGCCTCACCCCGCGCGGGCGGTAGGAGACCGTCCTGCCGTTCACCTGGCGATGGTAGGTGAGACCCGCCGGTCCGATCGAGAAGGCGAAGGCCTCGAGCGCCATGTCTGGGCCTTCCGGCCACGCCTGAATCAAAGGGATCGAGGCGTCGAGCTGTTCGCCGTAGGGCAGCCTGTCTTCTTCCACCACGCTCGCGAACACCAGTTGAGCGAACACGGGGGAGAGCGCCTGCACGTAGAAGAGCACTTCCAGGCGATCTTCGCGCGCGGGCCCCATGAGCGCGTCGAGCGAAGCTTTCTCTGGCAGCGACGTAGCTCCCACGGGCACCACCGCGGTGGCTTCGCCCCGGCCGACGCGGGCGTTCTCAGAGCACCCGCGCAACCCGCCGTGGATGAGTCGCGCCGGCTCGCAGTTGGCCTGTCCCAGCGTGCTGGTGGCGATGCCCATGCCCGGTGGAAGACGCAACGCAAGGCTCCGCAACGGAGACGGAGTAGCGCCTCCCGAACCGCGCACGCGCAGGGCGAGGCGGATGGTCGTTCGCCCTCCCGCGATGTCGGGATCGAACGAAACCCGCAGCTTGGCGACGGGCGCCGCGTGAGCGCCGCTCGCCAGACACGCGCACGCGACGAGCGCGAGCGCCGGCGAGCGAGCAAAGCTCATAGCGGCCTTTCCGGCGCCTTTGGCTCAGACGTTGGCTTCACCGTGGGCTTTTACTTCCATCGCGAAGCTAAAGCGGTTGATGCTCCCGCTTATCCCAAGCGGTTTGCCGTTGACCTCGGCTATGTGCCTGAACTTGCCCGTGCCATGACCGAGCGTGAAGGTTCCGCCGAAGTAGCCGACGGAGTTCTTGATTACGTAGTTGGCGTTGGCGCTACCGCTGATCGAGCCGCCGGCAGGATAGATCGTGACGCTGGCGGTCACCGATTTCGGATGGATCGTGAGAGTGACCGCCACCGGAGCGTTATACGTCCCGACGGCTTGACCGCGCTCGACGAGCGCCGCGCCGCGTTCGGCCGTGAGTTTCAGATGGGCGGTCTCGACCAGCGAGACCCTCCTTGCCGCTTTTGCCAGCGCCCCGCCTGTACCGTCCGCCGCCCGCGCGGCGATGCCTAGCGCGACGCTCGCAAGCGCGAGCGCGCATGCTACGGCCGACCTTCCGGGTAGCGCCGATCGCTGAATGAGTTCCACCTGTCCTCCTCACCGCGAGCTTGCCAGAAAGGCACGGCCCGGGACCCTTTTCGGGCGCCCGTGTTTCCAACTCGCGTTTGTGCCCATCGGTGGGATACGCGCCCGGGGGGACCCGCGTCCACCGCATTGTGGCTCTCAGTATACATTCCGATCTGTATCGCGATTCCGAAGATGTGGACATGCGGCCCGCGAAGAGTCCGAAACCGCGTGGAGCTCTTGGAGGCGCTCAGGAGCCGAAGCGAATCGGCAGCTCGGCCAGACCGTAGATGCCGAGAATGCTCTCGAACACCGGCTCCCCATCCAGCTCCAGGAGCGGCATGTTGCGCGCGAGGAAGGAGAGGCCCTCCTCGAGCTCGAGGCGCGCGAGGTTGGCGCCCAGACAGTAGTGGACGCCCGCGCCGAAGGTGAGCGCCCTCGCCTTGGGACGCTCGGCGGTGATGTCGAAAGAGTGCGCACCACCATCGCCCCGACTCATCTCATCGGCCCCAGGCTCCGTACCGGGAAGGTCGCGATTGCCGGTGAACGCGCACACCATGACTATGGTGTCCTTGGGGAAAGTGATGTCTCTATAGGTGAGCTCCTCGATGGCGATGCGCGCGGTGAAGGGCGTAATCGGCTCGTAGCGCAGCGCCTCCTCCACAGCCGCGGGCGCAAGCGAGGGATCCTCCACGAGCGCCCGCCACTGCTCGGGGTGTTCGGCGAGCAGCCGCACCGCGTGGGCGAGCTGGCTCTGGGTGGTGTCGACGCCGCCGATGAGCACGTTGAGCACGAGGTTCACGCACTCCTCCTCGCTGAGCCGCTCGCCCTGCTCTTCGGCTGCCAGCAGAGTCGATATCAGGTCCTCGCCCGGCTGCTCACGCCGTGCGGCCAACAGCGCGCGCGCGTACTCGTAGAACTCCCGCACCGCCACTTCGATCGTGGGTCGCTCGTTCATCATCGACGCCGCGTCGAACTGCCTCTGAATCCAGTTCGACCAGTGGTGAAGGCGCGGAGCGTCCTCGAGCGGCGCTCCCATCACGACGGCGATGGTTTGCGAAGGGTAGGGCTTGGCGAAGGCGCCCACGAACTCGCACCGTCCGGCGTCCGCTACCCGTTCGTAGAGCTCGCCCATGAAGCGGCGCACCGTGGGCCGCCAGTGCTCCACCGCGCGCGGAGAGAGCGAGGGGTTCACGAGCGAGCGCAGGCGCGTGTGATCGGCGCCGTTGACGTGGAGGATGTTGCGCTCCATCTCCTCCCACAGCGGGCCCTCTTTGACGTCGAACAGCTCGGCGATCTTCATGCCGGGGAAGATCGCCGAGCGTGTCCGCAGGAAGAACTCGCCCGCCTCGCGGTCGAGCACGACGTAGCCGTAGGGCCCCGCCGCCAGCCAACCTTTGGCGGCCAGCTCGCGCATCGCCGCGTGAAAGCGCTCCCCCTTCAGCTGGGGGTCGGTGTAGTCGAAGCTCTCGAGCTCCAGCTCGCCGACGAGCGCCATGCGACGGGACTACTTCTTAGGGTGAACCGTCTGCTTGAGGCTCGCGCCGGGGGTGAACTTGGGGGCCTTGGACGCCTTGATCTTGACCTTCTCGCCCGTACGCGGATTCACGCCCTGGCGGGCCGCGCGCTTGACCACCGAGAACTTGCCGAAGCCGGTGATGACGATGTCGTCGCCTTTCTTAAGCGTCTTGCCGACGGTGGCCACAAACGACTCGACCGCACGCCCCGCATCCGCCTTCGATAGGCCGCTGTCGGCGGCGATCGCCTCGACAAGCTGGCTCTTGTTCATGGAGTGCTCCCTTTCGATTGGTGTGACTGGCAGTGGCGCAGCCTAGCGTGCATCGACCCCGGCAGGCACGTGCACGCGCAGTAGTTGCTCGCGCATCAACCCCACCCCTCGCTCAGGCCCAACCGCCGCGACCCCGATCGCGGCCCGCGCCTTCACGTCGGAGAGGGCCGCGTTGGAGGGCACCTGCACGTGGCGATCCTCGCCGCAGGCGCTGAGGAAGGCCCCGACCGTGCCTTCCCGCACCAGTCCCGGGGGGCAGCCGAACCGGTCGGCCAGAAGCTCGACCCACTCGCGCCGCCCGAGCGAATCGGGGCCCCCCATGTTGTAGACGCCTTCGCAGCCTTGGGCGATCAGCTCGCAGAGGCGCTGGGCGTAGTCCCACGCGTATGTCGGCGTCCGCCACATTCCAGGGGGAGCCGCCAGCGGCGCGCGATCGCGCAGTCGCTTCACGAGCGTCAAGGCCAAGCCCGAGCGCTCCCAGGCGTGGCGCGCCGGCTGGCCGGCGAGGGGCGTGGAGGCGTTCACTCCATACACATCTCCCGTCCTCGTGATGAGCCAGCGCGTGTTGGAGCGCATCACGGCCTCCTCGCACGCCAGCTTGGAGCGTCCATATGCGTTGACGGGGGCGGGAAGGTCGCTCTCGTCGAAGCGAAGGCCGGGTGGAAGGTAGCCGCTGTGGACGAGATCGCAGGAGACCAGCACGTGGCGAGCGCGCACGGTGCGGGCGGCGGCCAGCGTGTGTTCGGCGCCGACGAAGTCGAGTTGCGCTGCGTAGGGATCGCGCTCGAAGCGGCTGAGAGAGCGCTCGCCGGCGGCGTGCACCACGACGTCAGGCTCCCACTCCTCGGCGATGTCAACGCAAGCTCTGCGGTCGGCCATCTCGAGCGCTAGCGCGTGCGCGCCGGAGAACTCCACGGCGTGCTCGTGGTAGCAGCCGAGCACATCCCAGCTCTGCTGCGTCGCCGCCACGGTCACGTTCGACCCGATGAGGCCGCTGGCTCCTACCACCAACATCCGCATTCGATACAACCAGTCTCTCTGTTGTCAAGAGACGTTAGCATCGAATGCTCAAGGAAGAAAGCGGTTCGTGGCGTAGCGGGTTGGGGCGATCGGGGCGCCGATGAGACCGGACGACGTCATCCAGCTCGACATCGCCTGGACGTTGGCGACTTGGATGGTTCCGAATGGCGCGCCCTGCGGCGCGGCAAAAAGCGGCAGGTAGGTAGTGAGCGACGCGGCCGTGAGCTTGCGTGGGAGCGTTGGATTCGCCTGCTCGAGCTCGGTCAAGCTCCGGCTGGGCCGCGCCAGGGTGTCTTGGTAGCCGTGGACGGTGGCGGCGAGGAAGTCGCGCACGAGCCCAGGATCGCTCGCGATGAGCTCACGCGTCGTAAAAGCCACGAGGCCCGGATAGGCGGGGCCGCCGTTGCGGTCGAGCGCGAACGCGGTGATGGGGTGGCCGCTCACCGAAAGCGCCACGCCGTCGTCGGGGATGAAGCCGGTGAACGCGGCGATGCGACCCGCCACGAGCGCTTGGGCGCCGTTGAAGCCCACCGTCACCACCTTTACGCGGCCGGGGCTCACACCCGCGTGGCGAAGCTCGGTGTCGAGCACGGCCAGGTCGGAGGGCACGCCCGTGACGCCCACGCTCTTGCCCGCGAGGTCGGCGGGCGAGCGCAGGTGCTCTGAGGCGAGCGCGATGAGACCGCCGAGCGGTCGTTGGACCAGCGCCATCACCGCCTGCGCATCGCCGCCCTTGCCGATCAGCGCGGCGACGTCGCTGCCGTCGGCGAGGCCGAACTGGGCGCGGGCGGCGTCGATGAGCTTCAGCGTTTCCTGCGTCGAGGTAGGTTCCACAACTCGCAGGTCGATGTTCTCGCGCCTGTAGTAACCGGCCGCGAGCGCCCTATAGATGCCCGCGTGCACCGCGTTGGGCGTGAAGTCGAGGATGAGCGTGGCTTTCGTGGAGTGGCTCAGCGGCGTCGGGACGAGGCGCTTAGAGACGCTCGCGGTGGAGGGAGCGCTCGTGGACGAGCCGCACGCGCACACGCCGATCGACAGCGCGCACGCCAGGGCCCCCATCGCCAGCCGGTATCTTGCAATCACTTGAAGGCATCCTCCTCAACGCACGTAGCGAGCCAAGAGGCGCGCACGCTATCGGGCGAGCCCGTCCGGGAGCTTTACACGCCCGAAGACCTGCCCGCCGGCATCGGCGACCCCGAGCGCGATCCGATCGGACGGCCCGGCTCCTACCCCTTCACACGGGGGGTGTATGAGTCGATGTATCGCGGCCGGCTCTGGACGATGCGCCAGTTCGCGGGGTTCGGCACCAGCGAGGAGACCAACGAGCGTTTCCACTACCTGCTCGACCACGGTCAGACGGGCCTATCCACCGCGTTTGACATGCCGAGCTTGATGGGCCACGACTCCGACGGCGTGCGCTCGCTCGGGGAGGTGGGGCGCGAGGGTGTGGCGGTGGACACGACCGCGGACATGCGCACGCTGTTTGCGGGCATCGACCTGAACGAGGTGTCGGTGTCGATGACGATCAACGCGCCCGCGGCAATCATGCTCGCCTACTTCGTAGTGGCGGCCGAGCAGGACGGCGACGGAGCGGGCGGCGCGGTGCCGCCGGAGTCCCTATCGGGGACGATCCAGGCGGACATCCTCAAGGAGTACATCGCTCAGAAGGAGTGGTGCTTCCCGATCGACCCCGCGATGCGGCTGTGCGGAGACATGATCGAGTGGTGTACCCATCACATGCCGCGCTGGCATCCCATATCGATCTCCGGCTACCACATCCGCGAGGCGGGCTCCACGGCCCAGCAGGAGCTCGCGTTCACGCTCAAGGACGGACTCACCTACGTAGAGCAGGCGGTGCGGCGGGGCCTCGACGTCGACGATTTCGCGCCGAGGCTCTCCTTCTTCTTCAACGCCCAGATCGACTTCTTCGAGGAGATCGCCAAGTATCGGGCGGCGAGGCGCATCTGGGCACGCGAGCTGCGCCAAACCTTCGGCGCGCGCAACGAGCGCTCGTGGTTGATGCGCTTCCACACGCAAACCGCGGGCGTGTCGTTGACGGCGCAGCAACCGCTCAACAACATCGTCCGCACCACCGTCGAGGCACTCGCGGGAGTGCTGGGGGGCACGCAGTCGCTGCACACCAACTCCTACGACGAGGCGCTCGCGCTGCCCACCGAGGAGGCCGTGAGGATCGCGCTGCGCACCCAGCAGGTGATCGCGCACGAGACCGGTGTCGCCAACACCGCCGATCCGCTCGGGGGGTCGTACTTCGTGGAGGCGCTCACCGACAAGATGGAGGAGCGCTGCTACGAGTACTTCGCCAAGATCGACGAGCTCGGCGGGATGGTGGAGGCTGTCAAGCGCAACTACCCGCAACGGGAGATCGCCGACGCGGCGTTTGCGCTGCAGCGGGAGATCGACTCGGGCGAGCGGGTGGTGGTGGGGGTCAACCGCTTCACCGAGGGCCAGGACGGAGAGCCCGAGATCCTGCGCATCGACCCGGCGCTGGAACGCAAGCAGGTGGGCCGCTTGCAGGCGGTGCGCGCGAGCCGCTCGGGCGCCGAGGTCGAGCGCTCGCTCGCACAGTTGCGCACGGCGGCGGCGGGCGAGGGCAACCTGATGGGGCCCCTCATCGAGTGCGCCCGCGCGAGCGCGAGCGAGGGCGAGATCGTGGAGTCGTTGCAGCAGGTGTTCGGCCGCTACACCGAGTCGCCAGTCTTCTAGACCTCGTGTTTCACAAATTCTTAGGGAGGCTCAGCAACTTCCCAACGGAAGTCATGTTGTGCGGGCGTTAGGGTTTTTCGCCATGCCAGGGTGGCGCGAGCGGCCCGACAGGCCGGACGCGAACATATGCGACACAGTCTTCTTGCCAACAACGACGCCACCAGGCGCCTCACGCGCAGAGCGCTGCTGCTGCTCGGCGTGAGCGTGGCGCTCGGCTCAGCCACGACGCTCGCCTTCGCCGCGAAAAGGATCGCCGCCACGGGCGTTGCCGCCACAAGCATCGCCGCGAACGCCGCGACTGGCGCCACCGCGAGTGCCGCTCACAGGGAACGCTCTGGTCCGCGATGCGTGCCGCCGCGCCTGAACAAATCCGACGTGTTGCCCGGCACGGGCGTGCAAGTGTCGCCGCTGCCCGACTCGCTGGACGCGACCAACACGACCCAGATCAGCTTCCTCGGGGCGCCCGCCGGGGCGCTGTCGCACATCAGCGTGACGGGCTCGACGAGCGGCGGGCATCCCGGCCGGCTCGAGGCCTACTCACAGGGCGACGGCGCCAGCTTCCTGCCATCCAAGCCCTTCCACCCCACCGAGACGGTAATCGTACGCGGGCAAGTCGCTCGCGCCGGCAAAAACATCCCGTTCGCGTTTCATTTCGCGATCGCCCTACGCGACCCGATCGGGCATCCGGCTATCGCCAAACCGGCGGCGAGCGCGAGCGAACTGTATGCGTTTCACTCGCGTCCCGACCTGCGTCCAGCGCTCGTGACGGTGGTTGCCTCGGCGCCCGGCCAGGCACCCGGATACATCTTCGCCGCCCCCTACGCCGGGGTTGGGCAATACGGCCCGATGATCTTCGACGGCACCGGCAACCTCGTTTGGTTCGAACCCCTGCACGCCGGTACCGAGGCCGCCAACTTCAAGGTGCAGAGCTACGAAGGCAAGCCCGTGCTCACCTGGTGGCAGGGATACATCCCCGCGCAGGGCTTCGGGCAGGGCGAAGAGGTGATCGCCAACTCCTCCTACCAGCAGATCATGAGATTCAGGGCCGGCAACGGCCTGCCGGCGGATCTGCACGACTTCCGCGTCACGCCGCGGAACACGGCCCTGTTGACTTCGTTCGATCCGGTCTACTGCAACCTCTCCACGCTCGGCGGGCCGGCGGACGGGGCGGTGACCGACAGCCTGTTCCAGGAAATCGACCTGAAGACCCGCCTCGTCAGGCGCGAGTGGCACCCGCTCGACCACGTGGCACTCACACGCTCCTACTCGACGCCGACGACCACATCGAAGGCGTGGCCGTTCGACTTCTTCCACCTCAACTCGGTCGAGCTGCGTAAGGACGGGTCGCTGCTCATCTCAGCGCGCGACACCTCGGCGGTGTATCTGATCAACGGCGCGACCGGCCAGGTGGAGATCCAGGCGGGG
>DATBTP010000061.1:0-10114 GCA_036559185.1 Solirubrobacteraceae bacterium
GGCGAGCGTGCTCCGAGCGCGATGGAAGACGACGGGCGGATCCCGGGGATCGCCGTGTCGATCGACTGCAACGGCAGGCGCGTCGCCGCCGATCCCTACACCGGTACGGTCGCCGCGGTGCTCGAGTGCGCTTCGAATCTCGCCTGCGTTGGAGCCGAGCCGCTCGGCACCACCAACAACCTCAACTTCGGCAATCCCGAGAAGCCGCACATCGCATGGCAGCTCACGGAGGCCGTGCGCGGGCTCGGCGACGCCTGCCGCGCCCTCGTGGCGCCGATCGTGGGAGGCAACGTGTCGCTCTACAACGAGGGCTCCACGGCCGGTCCGATCTACCCCACGCCCGTCATCGGGATGGTGGGAAGGCTGCCCGACGTGCGCCTCGCCGGAGCACTCGGCTTCGCGCGCGAGGGCGACTCGATCGCGATCGTCGGCCCGTTTACCCCTTCGCTCGAGGCGAGCGAGCTGGCGAAGCTCCGGGGAGAAGCGCTCCCCGACGGCCTGGCGCCGATCGACATCGCCGCGGTGATCGCCGCGCAGAACGCCGTTCGCGAGGCCGTGAGAGCGGCCGCGCTCGCAAGCGCCCACGACATCGTCGAGGGGGGGCTCGCGGTGGCGCTGGCCGAGTGCTGCCTCGCTGGCGGGCTGGGAGCGCTGATCGAGCTCGAAGCTCCCACGCTCGAGGGGCTCTTCGGAGAGGGCTCAGGCGGTTTTCTGGTCAGCGGCCGCGAGCCTGGGCTGCGCGCTTTGGAGGAGCTCACGCCCGTGCGACTCCTCGGGCGCGTGGGTGGCGATGCGCTGCGCATTGCCGATCCCTCGCACGTGCGGGCGTACGATCCGCTCGAACTCACGCTCGCCGAGATGAGCCGCGCCCACGGCGCGCTCGCGGAGCTCTTTGCGTGAGAGGCGTCCGCGACTACCGTACGTGTCGGGGTGTGGAGGCGGGTCCCCTGGGCGGGGCGCTGCTAGCGTGAAGCTCGCAATGCCTACGAGCCCTCGTTCGGAGGACCGTGACGGACCGCGCGACGAGTGCGGTGTGTTTGGCATATACGCGCCCGGCCACGACGTCTCGCGTTTGTCCTACTTCGCGCTGTATGCGCTCCAGCACCGCGGGCAGGAGTCGGCGGGTATCGCCGCCGCCGACAGGGGCGGAAACATCATGACCCGCCGCGAGCTCGGGCTCGTGAGCCAGGTGTTCGACGAGAACGATCTGCGCACGCTCGCGGGCGAGCTCGCCATCGGGCACGTGCGCTACTCCACCACCGGCTCCAACGCGTGGGAGAACTCCCAACCGGTGCAACGCTCCGCCGGCACCAACGGCTCCTCCCGCGAGCTCGCGCTCGCCCACAACGGCAACCTCATCAACGCGGTCGAGCTCCACGACGAGCTCTCAGAGCGGGGCGTCACGTTCAGCTCCACCTCCGACTCGGAGATCGTCGCGGCCCTCATCGCCACCCACCCCGCGGAGCACATCGAGGATGCCATCGCCGACGTGCTCCCGCGTCTCAACGGCGCGTTCTCGATCGTAGCGATGACGAAGGACCGAGTTGTCGCCTTCCGCGATCCCCACGGCCTCCGCCCGCTCGCGCTGGGCGTGCTCCCCCCGACGGATGGCGCCTCCGCCGGCGAGGGTGGCGATGGCGAGCCGCCGCGCTACTGCGTCGCCTCCGAGTCGTGCGCGTTCGACATCATCGGCGCCACGCTCCTACGCGACGTCGAGCCGGGCGAGATCGTCACGGTAGGCGCCGAGGGCATCGAGAGCCGCCGCGTCATGCCCAACGCCCGCAAGGCGTTCTGCGTGTTCGAGTACATCTATTTCGCCCGCCCCGACTCCCGCATGAACGGCAACGTGCTCCAGGTCGCCCGCGGACGCATGGGGGAGATCCTCGCGCGCGAGTCTCCCGCCGACGCCGACCTCGTGATTCCCGTGCCCGACTCCGGCAACGCCGCCGCCCGCGGCTTCGCGCGTGCCTCCGGCCTTCCCCAGGACGACGGCTTCGTCAAGAACCGCTACGTCGCCCGCACGTTCATCCAGCCTGGCCAGGAGTTGCGCAAGCACGGCCTGCGCCTCAAGTTCAACCCCCTCCCCGATGTCGTGGGCGGCAAGCGCCTCGTGGTGGTCGACGACTCGATTGTCCGTGGCAACACCACCCGCCAGATCGTGCAGATGCTCAGGGACGCGGGCGCGAGCGAGGTGCACATGCGCATCTCGGCGCCCCCCATCAAGCACCCCTGCCACTACGGCATCGACATGTCTACCCGCGAGGAGATGATCGCCCACGAGCGCACGGTGCGAGAGATCGCCGCCGAGCTGGGCTGCGACTCGCTCGCCTACCTCTCGCTCGACGGTGTCTACGAGGCGGTGGGCGCCACGCGCGACACCCATTGCGACGCCTGCTTCACCGGCCACTACCCCGTGAAGGGCAGCGACTCCGCGCAGGGCAAGTATGCGTTGGAGGTCGCCTGACCGCCACCGCTCAACTCCCGAGAGCCGCCCACCGTGCGAGCGCTAGGGTGCCGACGAATGAGTGAGCCTCTACCCATCGCAGTGCTCGTGTCGGGCGCCGGCACCAACCTGCGGGCGCTGCTCGATTCGGTGCACGGCGTCGAGGCCGAGGTCGTGGCGGTCGCCACCGACATGCCCGCGGCGCTCGCGCTCGAGCGCGCCTCAGCACGCGGGGTCGCCACGGCGGTGTTCGAGCGCTCCAACTACGCTTCCCGCGAGGAGCGCGACCTCACGATGGCCGACTGGTTGGCGGCGCGCGGCGCGCGCCTGGTGGTGCTCGCCGGCTACATGGCGCTGCTGAGCCCCCCGTTCCTCGAGCGCTTTCCCGGGGCCGTCATCAACGTCCATCCCTCGCTGCTCCCCGCCTTCCCCGGCCTGCACGCGATCGAGCAGGCGCTCGCCTACGGTGTGAAGGTGTTCGGTGTTACCGTCCACTTCGTTGACGAGGGCTGCGACAGCGGTCCGGTGATCCTTCAACGCGCGATCGAGCTTCCCCACGCGAGCGATCCCAAAACAGTGCTCATCGCGCTGCGGCCCGTGGAGCACGAGTTGCTCCCCGAGGCGGTGCGCTTGTTCGCGCGTGGCGCGCTTTCGCGGGCGCCCGACAACCCCCGCCGGATCGAGATCGAAGTCCCCGCCAGCGCGTCGCCCGCCTGATGGTCGCGCAACCGCGCCGGAGGATAAGGTGCGAGCCGTGAGCCCTGAGAACCAGCGGAAAGGCTCGGGCATCGAACGCGCCGGGCCGGCCGGTGTGCGTGTGCGCAGAGCGCTGCTGTCGGTGTCCGACAAGACCGGCATCGTCGAGCTCGCCGAAGACCTCCTGGAGCTTGGCGTAGAGCTCGTCTCGACCGGCGGCACCGCGCGAGCTCTCGCCGAGGCGGGTGTGGGGGTGCGCGCGATCGAGGATTTCACCGGCTTTCCCGAGATGATGGATGGGCGCGTGAAGACGCTCCACCCTCGCCTCTACGCTGGCCTCTTGGCGGTGCGCGACGACGATTCCCACCTGCGGGCGGCGGCCGAGCACGAGATCGAGCCGGTGGACCTCGTGTGCGTGAACCTCTATCCCTTCGAGCAAACCGTCGCCCGCGGCGACGCATCCGACGCGGAGATCGTGGAGAACATCGACATCGGCGGCCCTACGATGCTCCGCGCCGCCGCCAAGAACCACGCGTTTGCGGCCGTATTGGTGGATCCCGCCGACTATGCGCCCACCATCGCGGAGCTGCGGGAGTTGGGCGGGCGCCTGTCGCTGCCCACACGGGAGCGGCTGGCTGGTAAGGCGTTCGCCTGCACCGCTCGTTACGACTCCGCGATCTCGCGCTGGTTTGCGATGCGCGGCTCCGACACCTTCCCTCCAACCTGGTCGGACAGCTACGAGAAGGTGCTCGACCTGCGCTACGGCGAGAACCCCCACCAGCAGGCGGCGTTCTACGCGCGCGCCGGTTCTTCGACGCACCTGCTCTCGGGCGTCGAGCAGCTGCACGGCAAGGAGCTGTCGTTCAACAACCTGCTCGACCTCAACAGCGCGCGCGAGCTGGTGGAGGACTTCTCCGAGCCGGCGTGCGTCATCGTCAAGCACAACAACCCGTGCGGCTGCGCGTTGGGAAAGACGGCGCTGGACGCCTACGAGCGTGCCTTCGCCTGCGATCCGCAAAGCGCCTTCGGTGGCGTGATCGCCCTCAACCGCCGTGTCGATGAGTCGCTCGCCCAGGCGCTCTCTCGGCAGTTCGTGGAGGTGCTGCTCGCGCCCGGCTTCGATCCCGACGCACTCGCGGTGCTCACCGAGAAGAAGAACGTGCGCCTGCTCGAGCTCTCCGACTGGCCCGAGCCCGCGAGCGAGGTGGAAGGCAAGCCCGTGATTGGCGGGCAGCTCGTGCAAACGCGTGACATCGTGAGCGAGAGTGTCGATCAGATGAACGTGATGAGCGCCAAGCAGCCCGCCGGCCGTGAGTGGGATGACCTGCGCTTCGCCTGGCAGGTGTGCCGCCACGTGCGCTCCAACGCGATCGTCATCGCGCGCGAGGGCGCCACGATCGGCATCGGCGCCGGCCAGATGAGCCGCGTGGACGCCGTCAACATCGCGATCGAGAAGGCCCGTGCCTTCCAACCGGACCTGCTCGCCGGCGCCTCTCTTGCCTCGGACGCGTTCTTCCCCTTCGCCGACGGTCCGCGGTTGGCGATCGACGCGGGCGTCACGGCCATCATCCAGCCGGGCGGATCGGTGCGCGACGAGGAAGTGGTGGCGGCAGCCGACGAGGCGGCCGTCGCTATGGTGGCAACAGGTGTCCGCCACTTCCGCCATTGACCACGATCGCGAGGTTCCGCTAACCGACGGCGAGCCGGCTATCTCGGTCACGGGCCTGGCCAAGCGCTACGGCGAGATTGAGGCCGTGTGCGGGATCGACTTCGAGGTGGCGCGCGGAGAGACCTTCGGCTTCCTCGGCCCCAACGGCGCGGGCAAGTCCACCACCATCAGCATGCTCTGCACGCTGGCCCGTCCCACCGCCGGCTCCGCGCGCGTAGCGGGACTCGACGTGGTACGCGAGCGCGACCGTGTGAGGCGCAACATCGGCCTCGTGTTCCAGGACACCACGCTCGACAACTACCTCTCGGCCGAGCAGAACCTGCGCCTTCACGCCGAGCTCTACGGGATGCCGCGCGAGACGATCCTCCCGCGCATGAAGACGGTGCTCGAGATGCTGCAGCTATGGGAGCGCCGCGCGAGCCTCGTCGGCACGTTCTCCGGTGGCATGAAGCGGCGCCTTGAGATAGCGCGCGGGCTGCTCCATTCGCCGAGGGTGCTGTTTCTCGACGAGCCCACCATCGGTCTCGACCCGCAGACGCGCAGCTCGATCTGGAGCTACATCTCGACGCTCTCCGGGGAACAGGACATCACGATCTTCCTCACCACCCACTACATGGACGAGGCCGAGTATTGCGACCGTATCGCGATCATCGACCGCGGCAAGATCGTGGCGCTCGACACGCCCGAGGCGCTCAAGGCGAGTGTGGGAAAGGACCGCGTGCAGATCCACACCCCCGACGACGACGCCGCGATCGCGGCTCTGCGCGAGCGCTTCGGCATCGAGGCGCGGATGGCCGAAGGCGCCGTCACCTTCGGTGTGTCCGACGGCGAGCAGTTCGTGCCGCGCCTGTTCGCCGAGCTGGGATCGCCCATCAACGCGGTGAATGTCGCGCGGCCTTCGCTGGACGACGTGTTCATGTCCTACACCGGCAGCACGATCCGCGACGCCGAGGCGGGCTCCACCGACATGATGCGCAACGTGGCGAGGATGATGAGCCGCTGATGGTGGCCCACCATCGATCCATCCGCGCCTGGGCGAGCCGCTGATGGCCACCGAGACCTCGCCACCGACCGCGATCGACCAGGACGGCCATCGTCCTAAGCACGTGCTCGCCCGCCAGCACGTGCCGGCCCGCGGCGTGCGAAGCGAGCTGCGCGCGATCAGGGCGGTGTGGCGGCGCGAGCTGATCCGCTTCTCTCGCGACCGCCTGCGCATCCTCACCTCGCTTGTGCAGCCGTTTCTGTTCCTGTTCGTGCTCGGCACCGGCCTCTCCACGCTCGTATCCACAAGCACTCACGGAGTGAGCTTTCGCACGTTCATCTACCCCGGCATCCTCTGTATGGCGGTGATGTTCACCGCGATGTTCTCCGCTGCCTCGATCGTGTGGGACCGTGAGTTCGGCTTCCTACGCGAGATGATGGTGGCGCCCGTGGCGCGCTCCTCGATTGTGCTCGGCAAGTGCGTGGGAGGCGCCACCGTGGCGGCCTTTCAGGGCGTGATCGTGATGGCGATCGGCCCGCTCGTCGGCGTCCACTACACGCTCGGTCTTGCGTTTGAGATCTTCGGGCTGCTATTGCTGCTCGCCTTCTCCATCACCGCCTTCGGGATGATGGCGGCCGCGCGGGTGACCCAGATGCAGTCGTTCATGGCGCTCATGCAGATGGCGATCATGCCGATGTTCTTCCTCTCGGGGGCGCTGTTCCCGGTGAACAAACTGCCCCCGTGGCTGGCAGTGCTCAACCGCCTCGACCCCTTGACCTACGCGGTGGACCCGATGCGCCGCGCGGTGTTCGCACACCTCAACATCGCTCCGCTGGCGCGCCACGCGCTTGACCCGGGGGTGACGTGGTGGGGTTGGCACGTGCCCAGCTTGCTCGAGGCGGTGGTGGTGGCGCTGCTCGGCCTCATGATGCTCGCCGTCGCCATCGCCGAGTTCTCCTCGGTGGAGTAGCCTCGCGGTGAAGTAGCTTCGCCTGGGTGTGCGCGGGGTTCGTCGGGGCATCGCGGGCAAGGCGCGCCCACCATCCGGCCTACCTGTCGGTTACCGCCTGCATCGCCACGCCCAGCAACGGGTCCTGCATGTCGGCCTCGCGCGATGCCTCGGCGATCCTCATCCCCTCGCGCAAGCGGTCGGGATCCTTGAGGATGCGTCGTTCGGCGAGCGGTTGCACCAGCCCGCGCAGCACGATCGCCGGGCCGACCCAGCGCGGCGCCCACAGGCGCGCGGCGCGCCGTTCGATTCCCCGCTCGATGGCGTCGACCGCCTTGGACAGGGGCACGGGGTTGCGCAGGAAGGCGGGCGAGGCGCCGTTCATCGTTTGGGCGGAGGGCTGCACGAAGCTCGCGCGCACGAGGTCGGTGTCGATGAAGCCGAAGTAGGCGCACCCCACACGCGCGCCGCTCACGGCGGTCTCGATCCGCAGAGAGTCGGTGAGCGCCTCGACGCCCGCCTTGGCGGCGGCGTAGGGGCCCATGATGGGCGCGCGCGCGATGGCGGCCAACGAGGCAATGTTGAGCAGATAGCCCTTGCGCTCGACGATCTGACCCAGGAGCGCGCGGTCGGTGCGCCATACGCCGAGGAAGTTCACCGCCAACGTGCGCTCCACTTGCTCCATCGGAGCCGTGGCGAGAGGGCCGGTGAAGGCGATGCCGGCGTTGGCGATCCCCACGTCGATGGCTCCGAAACGCTCGACGGTGGCGCCCACCGCGCGCTGCAGCGCGTCGAAGTCGGTGACGTCGGCCTCAAACGCCACGGCGCGCTCCCCGAGATCGGCGGCCAGTGCCTCGAGGCGCTCGGGCTCAAGGCCGACGAGCGCGACGTTGGCGCCTTTGGCGTGTAGCCGCCGCGCGGTCTCCGCGCCGATGCCGCGCGCGGCGCCGGTGATGAAGACGGTTCGACCGTTGACGTCGAAAGGGGAAGTTGGTCTGCGACTCAAGCTAACGGGCCTCCTGTGCGCGAGGACGGTGGAGTGCGCCAGTCTAGACCTTATCCAAACGGTCCAGCCGGGGTTGAGGGTTTGGTGGAGATGCTGTTGCATCCGGTGGATCGGCGGCTGCGGCGGAAGCTGTTGGGGCTGACTGGGGCATAGGAGGTACGGGCCCACGCACACAGCGCCGGTCGGGAGCGAACGGGGCGAGGCTCAACCCAGCGGATCGCGCGCCAGTTCTGTGGCCGACAGCTTGAACTCAGCCCACGCCTGATCGACCGAGCGGTCGTTGTGTTCGGCAAATCGCTTGAGAAAGTCCCACGGCTCTTCCGACAGGCGGTTTGCAGCGTTGAGACGCCACACCTGCGCCCGGTCGGGGGTCGTGCGTTGGCAGATGCCCGCGAGATAGGCGAACAAAAGCCCAGATGCCTTGACCGGATTGTGCCCAGCCGCGACAGCCACAACAAGTGTGAGCTTTGTCTGTATGAGCGTCGCAAGCTCGGGTCCCTGAGCGAGCATGCTCGTGTCCGTGGTGATGAGGCCGTCCCACGTATCTGCGTGATGGTGGAGGGCGAGCAGCAGCTCCCAGTCGTCGAGTGTCGACATGCGCGGGTCGATCCGGTCGAGCGGAACGAGCGTGGCGTCGGCTTGGAAGTCAGACAGGACGCTGACGATGGGCTGCGGGAAGTTCTTATCGAGAGCGAACAGGCGCGGCATGTGCGCGCCCTCTCATGCTGCTAGCGCAGGGTGCAGATTCTGCGCGAGTTGCCGCTCCAGATCGAGAGCGTCCTCGATTGCCGCAGGCTCGACGTCCGGATACAGCCGATAGATCTTGGCCTGCGCCAGGCCGCTCTCGGCGAGTGCACCCAGCGCTTGCGACTCCAGCCGGGTATGGACCACGTGGGGAGAGCCGCCGAGCTTTCCCGGCACAATCCGCAGTCGCGGGCGCGGAGCGCTCAGATCAGGCCCACGCAGGCCCTCGCGTGAGGTGAAGGGTGCGAGCAGGTCGAGCATCCCGGCCTCAAGGATGCTCTGGCCTTCGGGTCGCTGCGCTTCCCCATCGTGCTGGATGACGATGCCACCGGAGCGGTCCACCGCGACTAGAGGAGCGTCGTCCTCGCTCCACAGGTCGAGCTCGAGTGCCGCGATCTCCCGCAGCGCGCGCCGGACGGCCTTCATCGCGGTCCTGGGGACCTCGCGCTCGCTCTCGTCATGCTTGGTCTGTCGTAGCCAGTAGATCGTGCGCAGTGCCATCAGGTCTCCGTATGACCACAGCTTCACGCGCTCGGCAGACACGCTCGGGACGAGGATGTCCTGCCTCGCCCAGTAGTGGACGGTCGACTTCGGCACGCCGGAAAGCGCAGCGGCTCGCTCGGCGGTGTATGCGCCACGGGACTCCATAAGACGCAGTATTGCGGCTGCTTCGGACTGTGTCCACAGTCGCTACACGCTTAGCGACAGGTTCCATGGGCAGATGACATGCTCCGTCTTGCGTCGCTGCTCAACCCAAGTTCCGTCCCCCCGGGTTTGAACAAGAAGCATACGGTCCTCGATGCGGCAGTCTAGACGTTATTCAAACGGTCCAGCGGTAGTTGAAGGTTTGGTAGAGATGCTGTTGGAGCCGGTAGATCGGCGACTGCGGCAGAAGCTGTTGGGTCTCGCCGGGGAAAGCTGACGCACAAGAACCGCAGCGCCAGGTTAGCCATCGCCAGCCGCATGCGTATCAGTCTCGGAGGGCTCCGCCGGACCCTAATTCGCTTTGGGTCGCCTCGACTTTGGTTGTGCCAACTCGTGCACTCCGATCACTATGCCGAGCTGCGCGGCTCCACGGCGTAGGCGACCGTCGAGGGTCACCAAGCGACAGTCGAGGATCTGGGCGAGCGCGACGTATTCGGCGTCGTAGGTGCGTCCCCAACCAAACCGCTCGGCCAGGTCCCAGGCCCTGCGGCCAAGCTCAGGCGGATCTTGTCGTTGGACCGGGCACTCTTCCAGGCGTTTGTGCATGATCGATGCGTCTTCGGCGATGATCGCCTGCTTGAACAACTCAAGATGCAGATTCGCGCGTGCCTCCGACCACATGAGTGGAGGGGCCGACAGTTCATCGCCAAGCTCGGCGAATCCATTCTCCTCAGCGCACGCCGCCACGGCGACGCTCGCGTCAATGACGAGCATCAGCGCCCGTGGCGCACGTCATCAAGCCCGGCCACCCAGTTCGGCGCCGGTCGGCCCGACGGCAGCAGTTGCCAGGCGGGGGGGAGCGGCAGCATCTCTGCCTCTCCTTCCAGGTCCCCGTGTGCGCCGCGCGAGGCGACGAACTCAAGCGTTGCGTCAACCTCAGCCTCTGAGAGCTCATCCACGAGCTTGTGCAGCCGTTCCTT
>DATBTP010000062.1:0-6415 GCA_036559185.1 Solirubrobacteraceae bacterium
GCCGTCCGGCCTGGCGATCGTCACGTCCGCGCAACAAGCCAGGGAAACAGTTGGCCCCGCCTGGCACAGTCCGCCCGCTGGGGTTCCGGCTGCCGGTTCCCGCCCTGAAGTGAGCTCCATACGCCGCGTCAGCGTCGGAGCCCCAGGAGCGTTGGTGTGGATCGCGAAGTCGGCGAGCGGAGGCGTCTGCGTGTTGGCTTCCAGCGGCAGGCCGGCCGCGAACGGGCACGTGCTCACCGCATCCAGCTGTTCCACCGCCGACGGTCTTGCGGAAGGCGCCAGCATCGAACTGACAGGTTCCCTGGCGGGGTCGCCCAACAGGTTCCTACTCGCCGGGGTGGTTCCCAGCGGGGTGTCTTCTGTGACCGCTCAGCTTGCGGACGGCTCAACCGACACCGTGGATGTCAGCGACAACGCATGGGCCCTCGAAACAGAGAGCGGGCTCAAGGATCTCCAGGTAAACAAAGCGAATGTGGGGGCTTGACGATGAACAAGACTCGTGTCGCACTCGTCCTTGCGGTCATCGCCTGTTTTGGCGTATTCAGCGTGGCGGAGGCTCAGGCGTGGACGCAGTTTCTCAGCAAAAGACACTTGAACTCTGGCGAAAGCGCATACGGCCCAGAAGTGGAAGCGTGGGAAATAGACGGTGGCTCTGAAGGGCACGCCGCGGTGTGCGTCGGGGATACCGGGTTGGGTGACGCTTGCGGTGGAGAAAACCAGGGTGTTGAAGTCTACGTGGGGGGATGGATCGGAAGACCCTACGTACATGACCATTCGACGTATCAAACGTACGTCTACGGTTACTACCGCTAGGTATGTGACAGTGCGCGGCCGCCCGGTGTCAACGGCATCGGGCGGCAAGCGCCAGACTGGCGCGGCGCTCAGGCGACGACCAACCCCGCGCCAACCGTGTTGTTGGTGGCTTCGTCGATCAAGATGAAGCTACCGGTGCGGCGGTTGGTCTCATAGGGGTCGAACACGAGCGGGGCGCTGGTGCGCAGGCGCACGCGGCCGATGTCGTTGAGTGCGAGCTCTTGCGGCGCGCCGGCTCGTTCGAGCGTGTGGACGTCGACGTGATCGCAGAGCCGATCGACGATCGCGGTGACCTCGCGGGTTGTGTGCTTGACGACGTAGCGGGCGCCCTGGCGCAGAGGCTGGTCTGTCATCCAGCACACGTCCGCTTCCAGCTCGCGCGCGACGGTGGGCGGTTGCTCGGGGCGGGCGATGGTCTCGCCGCGGGAGATGTCGATCTCGTCGCTCAAGCGCAACGTCACGGACATCGGCGCGAGCGCCTCGGCGAGCTCGCCGTCGTAGGTGTCGATCGCGGCGATCGTGGTGCGCTGGCCAGTCGGCAGCACGACGACCTCCTCGCCGGCGCGCAGCGCGCCGCTCGCCATCTGGCCCGCGTAGCCGCGATAGTCGCGGGCGGGTGGGGACTTAGTCCCTGATGGGCGGATCACCCACTGCACGGGGAAGCGCGCGGGGCGGTCGTAGGGATGGTCGTAAGCGACCTCCACCTGCTCGAGCAGCTCGAGCAGCGTCGGACCGTCGTACCAGCCCATGTGCTCGGAGCGGTCCACAACGTTGTCGCCGTTGAGCGCCGACATCGGGATGTAGGCGATGTCGCGTCGCATGCCGGTTCCCGTCCCGATCGCATGCAGCTTCTCGGCGAACACGCCGAACTCCGCCACGAGCTCCTGGAAGCGCCCTTGCGAGTGCTCTACGAGATCCATCTTGTTGACCGCCACGACCAGGTGCGGGATGCCGAGCAGCGCGGAGATGAAGGCGTGGCGCTTTGACTGCTCGAGCACGCCCTTGCGCGCGTCGAGCAGGATCACGGAGAGGTCGGCGGTGGAGGCGCCGGTCACCATGTTGCGCGTGTACTGCTGGTGGCCGGGGCAGTCGGCGATGATGAACCTCCGCTTGGGCGTGGCGAAGTAGCGGTAGGCCACGTCGATCGTGATCCCCTGCTCGCGCTCCGCTCGCAAGCCGTCGGTGAGTAGAGCGAGGTCTAGCGCCCCCTCGCCGCCGCGGCGCTCGGAGGCCTGCGCGACGTGGTCGAGCTGGTCCTCGAACACCTGCTTGGTGTCGTAGAGGAGCCTTCCGATGAGCGTGCTCTTGCCGTCGTCGACAGAGCCCGCGGTGGTGAAGCGCAGCAGGTCGAGGCTCATCTAGAAGTACCCCGCCTTCTTGCGATCCTCCATTGCGGCCTCCGAGACGCGATCGTCCGCGCGCGTCTCGCCGCGCTCGGTGATGCGCGTGGCGGCGATCTCGGTGACCACTTCCTGAAGCGTGACAGCGTTGGAGCGCACGCCGCCGGTGCAGCTCATATCGCCTACGGTGCGATAGCGCACCGTCTCTGAGAAGACGCTCTCGCCCTCGATCAGTTCGGTGCCCTCGCGCCAGGCATACAGCATGCCGTCGCGCTTGAATACCTCGCGGTCGTGGGCGAAGTAGATCGAGGGCACCTCCAGCCGCTCCTGGTCGATGTACTCCCACACGTCGAGCTCGGTCCAGTTGGAGATGGGGAAGACGCGCACGTTCTCCCCCTTCTTGATGCGTCCGTTGTAGAGGTTCCACAGCTCGGGACGCTGGCTCTTGGGGTCCCATCCGCCGAAGTCGTCGCGGAAGGAGAACACGCGCTCCTTGGCCCGCGCGCGCTCCTCGTCGCGGCGAGCGCCACCGAAGGCGGCGTCGAACTTGTGCTCGGCGATGGCGTCCAGCAGGGTGACTGTCTGCAGTTGGTTGCGCGAGGCGCGCGGGCCCCTCTCCTCGACGGCCCTGCCCGAATCGATCGACTCCTGCACGCTTGCCACGATCAAACGCTCGCCCAGCTCCGCTACGCGCCGATCGCGGTACTCGATCACCTCGGGGAAGTTGTGGCCTGTGTCGACGTGCATCAGCGGGAACGGGAATGGGCCTGGGCGAAACGCCTTCTCGGCGAGCCGCAGGAGCACGATCGAGTCCTTGCCGCCGCTGAAGAGCAACACGGGGCGCTCGAATTCGGCTGCCACCTCGCGCATCACGTGGATTGCCTCGGACTCGAGTGCCCGCAAGTGGCTGAGTTGGGGGCGTTGCGCCACGCTCACGAGCGCTCCCTCGCCGTCAAGGTGGCTTTGGCGGCGACGATGCCGGTCGTGCCGGCGGCTACCCCCGGCGCGGTCGACGGAATCGTGGGCTTGCCGGCTGGGGCCTTGCTCGCGGAGTCGCGATCGCGGGAGCGCAGGTGAAGCACGTAGCCGACGATCGCGACGGCGATCGGGGCGCCGAAGATCACGCCTATGGGCATCTTGCCGCCGGCGTTGTTGACCATCGCAAGCGCCGAGCCGAGCAGCACGGCGCTCAAGGTGACACGCAGCGCCTGGTCGGGCACGCGGTCGACGAAATGCGCGCCGATCCACACGCCCGGCATCGACCCGATAAGGATGTTGCCCACCAGGCCGTAGTCGACGTTTCCGCTCACGATCTGCGCGAGGCCCGCCACCCACAGCAGCATCGCGGCGAGGAACACGCTCGATCCCGCCACCCGCTGCGGTTTGAGCTTGAAGATGACGATCATCGCGACGCCGATCAGCGCGCCGCTGCCCACCGAAGTCATGCCCAGCATCACTCCGAGCACGAACCCGAGCGCGACAGCGGCGGCGCCCGCGCGCCTTGTGAAGTGGTAGGTGTCGCGCTCCTGCTCGGCGAGATGTTTGAGCAGCAGCGTGCGCACGAGCACCACGCTCGCCACGATTATGAGCGCCCCCGCGATGCAGCCGATGAGCACGTCGTCGAAGCTCTTGCCGTAGGCCTTGTGGAGGCGGTCGACGAGGATTACTCCCACCAGGGCACCCGGCACGCCGCCGTAGGCGAGCCACTTGGAGACAGCGAGGTCCACAGTTCCCTTGCGCAGGTGCTTGTAGCCGCCGAGCGTCTTTGTGAGCGCTCCGTAGGTGAGGTCGGTGCCCACCGCCACCACGGGGTGGATGCCGAGCACGATGATGAGCAGCGGCGTCATGAGCGACCCGCCGCCGATCCCTGTGAGGCCGATCAGGATGCCTACCCCCAGGCCGAACAGCACGATCTCGGGGTTGATGCCGAGCATCAGACGTGCAGTCCGCACTCGGTCTTATCTGTACCTGCCCATCGCCCCTCGCGGCCCTCGCCGGGGAGCGTGCATGGAGCGCAGCCGATCGAGGAGTAGCCCTGGTCGTGCAGCGGGTTGTAGGGGAGATCGCGCTCGTGGATGCGTCGCCATAGATCCTTCTCCTCCCACAACGCGAGCGGGTTGTACTTGAGGAGCCCGTGCTTCTCGTCGTCTTCGATCGGCTCGGTAGCGGCGCGCGTCGGACCCTGCTCGCGGCGGATTCCCGTGATCCAAGCGTCGGCTCCGCTGAGCAGGCGCTCCAATGCCACCACCTTCGCCTGCGAGCAGCAGTGCTCGGGTCCGCTCCAAGGCTCTTGCGCATTGCTCGCGTCGAACACCTCGACGGCGATCCCGAAGCGCTCCTCGAACGCTCTCCAGGTGCGCATCGTCTCTTCGAACAGAACACCAGTGTCGATTGTCGCGATCCTCACGTCCGTCTTTCCGTCGCCGATGTTGAGCAGCTCGTCGATCAGTACCGACTCCTCCTTCTGAAACGAGCAGAGCAGCACCGCGCTTCCGCCGTGACGCTTGACGGCGGCGCGAAGGGTGTCGCTGAGGCTCTCGCTCAGACCGCGCACTCGCCCTCGCCACGGATCACCTGGAAGGGGACGTCGCGGTTCCAGTCGATGAACGTGTTCATCGTCTCCAGGCTGAAGTCGACCGGCAGCGAGAGCTCCTTCACGAGACCTTCGAGCTCCGGGGTGCCGACTCGCTCGACGAACGCGCCCCACTCCTCGCCCTCGCCGTGGTTGGCCTCGTAGTGGCGGATCCAACGCTCCACCGCCTCCGGCGCCCGCTTGGCGGGCAGGCGCAGCTTCAGCCGCTGGCCGAACTTGACCTCGCCGCCTTCCCACACGCCCCCCACGTGAGGGATGTAGGCCGGAATCGTGTGCTCGCCAACCTTTATCGACGCCCCGTAGAAGCCGATCGCGCCGAGGTGGTGCTGGCCGCACCCGTTGGGGCAGCCGCTCATCTTGATGTGGATCTTGCGCGTCAGCGGATCGGTGATGTTCATCTGCTCGATGCGCTCTTCGATCGCTTTGTTGAGCCCCATCGAGCTTGTGATCCCGAGCTTGCAGCTGTCGGTGCCCGGGCAGGACACCACGTCGCCGATCTCGCGCGAGCCGGCTCCCCCGAGCTCGAGCTCTGAGAGGGCGCGCCAGACGTCATAAACGCTCTCCTCGCGCACCCAGCGCAGCACGAGGTTCTGCTGGACCGTGGTCCGGGCGTAGCCGCCGGAGTAGTCGCGCATGATCCGGCCGAGCCCGCGAAACTGCTCGGGCGTGAGGTCGCCGCGAACGATCTTCACCTCAACGGTCACGTGGCCTTCCTGCTTTTGCGCCTGCACGTTGGCTGTGCGAAAGCGCTCGAACTCGGATATGTCCCCGTTGGGACTGCCATAAGCGCTCGGCGGAGCCGGCGCGGCCTCGCGCTCGTCGTCGAGGAACAGACGCCGCTCGATCGAGAAGTCGCGTTCGGAGACCCAGTCGCCCTTCAGCTCCTCCTCGACCTGGTTGCGCAGCTCGTCGATGCCGTACTTGTCGACGAACACCTTGATGCGGGCACGGGCGCGGTTGACGCGCAGCCACTCCTGGCGGTCGAAGATGCGAAAGACGGCCTCTGAGATCTTGAGGTAGTCGCCGTTGTCGAGCTCCACGAAGTCGTAAAGCGTGGGCGCCACGCGCGGCATGATCGACGTGCCGCCGCCAACGAGCATCTCCACACCCCTGACTTCCTCGCCGTCGGGGTGGGTGGGGTCCTTCTTCAAACGCGCCCTGAAGGCGATGTCGTGGATGCCGCTGATCGCGCGGTCGCGCGGGGAGCCGTCAAAAGAGGTCTTGATCTTGCGCGGCATCCCCTGGGTGGTGGGATGGCGCACGAAGTAGCGCACGTAGGCGCCCGCGTAGGGGGTGAGGTCGAACAGCTCGTCCGCCGCCACCCCGGCCCACGGGTCGCCGGTGACGTTGCGCACGGTGTTGCCGCAACCCTCGCGGCTTGACAGGCCGGCCTCGCCGAGCTCGCGGATCGCCTTCTCGGCGTCGGGGAGCGGGATGTGGTGCATCTGGATGTTCTGGCGCGTGGTGATGTGGCCCCTGCGAAGCGGCGCATACTTCTCCACCACGTCGGCGAACTTGTCCATCTGCTCAGGGGTGATGCCTCCGAAGGGGAGCTTCGTGCGGATCATCTGCACGTCGGGCTGGCGCTGTCCGTAGACGCCCTGCTTGAGCCTGAACTTGATGAACTCGTCTTCAGGGGTGCCGCCCTCGAGGAACTTGGTGGCCTCGG
>DATBTP010000063.1:0-8115 GCA_036559185.1 Solirubrobacteraceae bacterium
GAGGCGTTTCGCCTTGCCTCCACACTGTTCTGGATCATGTTGATCGTCCTGGGCACGGTGACCGCGTTCTCCATGGTGGCCGCAGGCGTGATCATGCCACTGTTCACTGGACCGACATTCAACGGACCGTTGAACGCGCTCACCGTCGGCCTTGCCCAGATCTTGTTCCCGGTGATCCTCATCCTGGGCTTGACCGGCCTGCTTGTGGGCGTGCTCCAGTCCTACGAACACTTCACGATCCCAGCGATCTCGCCGGCGGTGTGGAACCTCGTGATCATCGTGCTCGTCGTCGTCTTGCGTCCACACTTTCACGGCGGCGTCGAAAACGGCAACCAGCAGTACGCCTACGCGATAGCGGTCCTGGTTGCCACCGCTGTTCAGCTGCTGATGGCATTCGCCGCGCTCGGGCGTATCGACTTTCGCCTGCAGCTCTCGATCGACTGGCACGATCCACGCATCCGTCAGGTGTTCACGCTGATGCTCCCGGTGACCATAGGTCTTGGGATCGTGAACCTCGATCAGGTCATCAACTCGGTGTTCGGAACGCTTGTCACGAAGGAAGGACCGAGCGCGATCGACAAAGCGTTTCGCATCTACATGTTGCCGCAGGGTTTGTTCAGCGTGGCAGTAGCGACCGTACTGTTCCCGACCTTGAGCCGCATGGCCTCCAGGCGCCAAGTGACGAGCATGCGTAAGGCGATCGGCGTAGGGATGCGCCAGATCAACCTCATGCTGATTCCAGCTTCGGTGTTCATCATCGTGCTCTCCACCCCAATCGTGAGGCTCGTATTCGAACGCGGGGCTTTCAACAATCAGTCGACCGACCTCACGTCGACCGCGCTGTTCTGGTTCGCCTTCAGCCTTCCCTTTGGCGGCTTGAACCTTCTACTGACGCGTGTGTTCTTCGCTGTTCAGCGGCCGTGGATACCCACGCGGCTGGCTGGTCTGAACATCGTCGTGGATATTGTCGTGAGCATCGGCCTATACAAGCCGTTTGGCATTGCGGGTCTGATAATCGGCACGGTGGCGGCCAACGCGGTCATGACGGCGCTGCAGCTCTACTACTTGCGAATCGGCTTCAACGGGCGACTGGACGGGACTCAGACGGCGATGATTACGGCGCGCATCGCGGTCGCTTCGGTGTTGCTGGGCGTCGTGTCGTGGGTTGTGTGGCGCATGCTTGACAGTCTGCTCGGCGTTTCGCTACTTGCGCAGATAGTGAGCATTGGGGCAGCCGCCCTCGCAGGAGTGCTCGTGTACGCGCGCGCCGTGTTCGCGATGCGGGTGCCCGAGGCCCGCCAGGTGCACCGACTAATCATGAGCCAGCTCAGCCGGGCATGAGCGTTCGGCAACCGCTCACGCGCCGATGTGTCGCGCAAACTCGCAAGAAGGGCCGGGGCAGCTTACGCTCCCCCGGCCCCGGTTCGGTCATAGATCACCACTGAACTACTACGTCCCAGGACTTGTGTCGATGCCTGGGCGGCTATGACACTCCCGACCCCGAGACAGGCCATCCCCGAAGGGGTGCGTTGCCCGGTTGAGCCGAAGCTCCGGCCGAGTGGGCGATCCGCCGAACTGGCTCCAAGGCTATCGCTTCGCAGACGCGCCGTCGACGCGCGGCTGTGGGAGCGCGCTGTGGGGAGGCCATCGCTTCTACAGTTTGGGCCGCATGGATCAAGCTCGCATCAGAAACTTTTCGATCATCGCCCACATCGACCATGGCAAGTCGACGTTGGCAGACCGCATCCTCGAGCTCACGCACGCGGTGGACGAGCGGTCGATGCGCGCGCAGGTTCTCGACTCGATGGACCTCGAGCGAGAGCGCGGCATCACGATCAAGGCGCAGGCGGTGAAGGTGGCGTATACGGCTTCCGACGGGGAGATCTACCAGCTGCATCTGATCGACACGCCGGGGCATGTGGACTTCACCTACGAGGTGTCGCGCTCGCTGGCGGCCTGCGAGGGCGCGCTGCTCGTGGTGGACGCCTCCCAAGGCGTGGAGGCACAGACGGTGGCGAACACCTATCTCGCGGTGGAGGCGGGGTTGGAGTTGATCCCGTGCCTGAACAAGATCGATCTCCCTGGGGCTGAGCCCGAGCGCGTGGCGGGCGAAGTGGCGGAGCTGATCGGCGAGCCGGATGAGGCGATCCTCAGGATCAGCGGCAAGACGGGGGAGGGAGTGCGGGAGGTACTCGACGAGCTGGTGCGGCGTGTGCCGCCGCCTTCGGGCGATCCCGCGGCGCCGCCGCGGGCTCTGATCTTCGATTCCGAGTTCGACCAGTACCGGGGCGTGATCGCCTACATCAGGGTGGTGGACGGGGTATTCAAGAAGGGAGAAGCCATCCGCGCGATGGCGGCGGGCACGCAGGCTGAGATCGACGACATCGGCTTCTTCTCGCCCACGATGACACCGGTGAAGGAGCTCTCGGCGGGTGAGGTGGGGTATCTCATCACCGGCATCAAGGATGTCACCCAGCTGCGGGTGGGCGACACGCTCACGACCTCCTCGCGCGGGGGGCAGGATGCCCGGGTGGGCAGGGCAACTGAGCCGCTTCCCGGCTACCGCGAGGTCAAGCCGATGGTGTTCTGTGGACTGTTCCCCATCGACTCCGATCGCTACCCAGACCTGCGGGACGCCCTCGAGAAGCTCACGCTCAACGACGCCGCGCTCTCGTGGGAGCCCGAGACCTCCGACGCGCTCGGCTTCGGCTTCCGCTGCGGCTTCCTCGGACTGCTGCACATGGACATCGTGAGAGAGCGTTTGGAGCGCGAGTATGACCTCGAGCTGCTCGCCACGATGCCCTCGGTGGAGTTCGATGTCACTCTGACAAACGGCGAGGAGATCGAGGTGCACAACCCCTCCGACATGCCCGATCCAGGGACGATCGCGGAGATCCGCGAGCCGTTCATCAAGGCGCAGGTGATCGCCCCGCGCGAGTATGTGGGGGCGGTGATGGAGCTCTGTCAGGAGCGCCGCGGGGAGCCGGCGGGAATGCACTACCTCTCACCCGAGCGTGTCCAGATGAGCTACCACCTCCCGCTCGCCGAAATCGTGCTCGACTTCTTCGACCAGCTCAAGTCCCGTACCCGCGGGTACGCGTCGCTCGATTACGAGCTGAGCGACATGCAGCCCGCGAATCTCGTCAAGCTCGACGTGCTGCTCGCGGGCGACACGGTGGACGCGCTGTCGATGGTGGTGCACAAGGACAAGGCGTATGACATGGGCCGCACGCTCACCGAGAAGCTGCGCAAGCGCATCCCCCGCCAGCAGTACGACGTGCCGATCCAGGCGGCGATCGGCTCGCACATCATTGCGCGGGAGACGGTAAAGGCGTTTCGCAAGGACGTCATCGCCAAGTGCTACGGCGGCGACATCTCGCGCAAGAAGAAGCTCCTGGGCAAGCAGAAGGAGGGGAAGAAGCGCATGAAGCAAGTGGGCCGCGTGGAGGTCCCGCAGGAGGCGTTCCTCGCGGTGCTGGAGCTGGGGGAAGAGTGAACACCCTACGGGTGGCGCGGCGCTGGGTCGGCTGAGTGTCGCTCTCTCGTCCTGTCCGTTCGCGGGCGCGCCGTCGGATGAGGGAGGTATGCGCCCCTCCACGATCGCGCAGCGCCGCCGCTTGTATCTGCTGGCCCGGGTGGTGATCGCGCGCCACTACCGTCGTCCGCTCACGCTCGACGGCGTGGCGCGTGCGCTCGCGAGCTCTCCCCGGCAGCTCTCGCGTGCCTATGCGCAGTTCGGCGAATGCACCTTCCGCGAGGACCTGCTCGCCCGGCGGCTGGACATCGCCGCGCGGCTCCTGGTTGAGCAGCCCGCCATCCCCGTGCGTGAGGTGGCGCGCCTCGTGGGCTACCGCCAAGCTCCGCACTTCGCCCAAGCCTTCCGGCGCCGCTACGGGCTCACGCCCGCCGCGTTCCGCGCGGAGGGTCGAGCATATGCGAGGGGTGTTCACATACGGCAAACCGTCGAGGCCGCCTCGAGCGGGCGTGTCTGCGCCCGGACGGCGTGGGGGACTGATGGCTAGCGCGCCGTGGATGCCGCCAAGACCGGCTGAAGCGACTCCACCGGACCGGCGCTCGGCAGGCGCAGGCGCATCAGCGTGCCCCCACCGGGGGCCGTTTGGGCGCTGACGGTCCCTCCGTGCTGTTCGGCAACCTGGCGCACGATCGCGAGGCCAAGACCCGAGCCGGAGCGTCCGCGCGCCTCCGCGCCTCGGTAGAAGCGGTCGAAGACATGGGGGAGATCGGCGCTTGAGATGCCCGCGCCATGGTCTCGCACGGTGAGCTCGCCGCCGCTCAATCTCACGTCCACGGGACTGCCCGGTGGGCTGTAGTGGACGGCGTTGTCGATCAAGTTGTTCACCGCTCTTCCCAGTCGGTCGGGTGCGCCGCTGAGGACGACGGGGTCGACCGCGACGTGGAAGGGAGTGTCGGGGGAGTGGCGCCGGGCGCGATCGACGGCCTCCTCAACCACGACGTCCAGCCGCACGTCCTCGCTGCCCGCGTGAGGCTGCTCGCCGCGGGCTAGTTCGATGAGGTCGTTCATAAGCAGCGTGAGCTCCTCGATCTGCTCCACCACGTCGTCGAGCATCCTCTGGCGCTCATCCGCGCCCATGTCGGGCTCCTGCTTGAGGATTTCGATGTTCGTGCGCAGGCTCGTCACGGGCGTGCGCAACTCGTGCGAGGCGTCGGCGACGAGCTGGCGCTGGGCGTGCACGGAAGCGTCGAGCGCTCTCATCGAGCGTTGCAGCGCATCGAGCATCGCGTTGAAGCTCTGTGCGAGCCGTCCGATCTCATCCGCGCCGACCGGCTCGATCCGCTCGGAGAGGTCGTGCGTATGAGTCACGTGCTCGGTTGCCCTCGTGAGACGCCTCACCGGCGCCACCGCCGCGCCCGCAACGAGGCGTCCTAGGAGAGCGGCGAGCGCGATGCCGCCGATGTCCAGCAGGATCAGGATGTTGCGCAGGCGATTCAGCAGTTTGTCGACGCTTGTGAGCGGTTGCGCGAGCTGCACCGCGTAACCCGCGCGCACGGCGTCGGTGAGGATGCGCAAATGGATGTCCTTCGTGTGAGCGTCGCGGTAGAACGGCTTGCCGCCCCTCGCCGCGAGTGTGATCGTCGCGGCATCGATCGGTAGCGTCAAGTTCGCCGAGGAGCGAAACAGGATCTTGCCGCTCGCGTCGATCAGTTGCTGGTAGCCGCGTACCTGGTCGGGGTGGGGGGAGAGGTTGCCGATGCCCGCCTTACGGTCGGTGGCGAGCGGCTCGCGCCTACCGGAAGCGGTGAGCACTCCCGCGAGGTAGTGCACGTCGCGCCCGGTCAATCCGCGCGGCGCGGCATTCGCGATGAAGCGCAAGCCGCCCGAGCGGTTGCGCAGCTGTTCGTCCACCTGACCGCGGAGCTGGTGGGAGACGAGCAGGTAGGTGAGCGCCGAGGCGAGCACCACCGCGACCGCCACCGCGGCAGCCGACACGAGCGTTATGCGCCGTCGGAAGCTCATCTCCGCTGTAATCGTTCGTGGCGGGTTGCAGACGAGCGCATCATTGTCCTCGCAGCACGTAGCCGATGCCGCGAACCGTGTGCAGCAGGCGCGGCTCGCCATCCGCCTCGGTCTTGCGGCGCAAGTAGCCCATGTAAACGCCCAGCGAGTTGGAGCTCGAGCCGAAGTCGTAACCCCATACGTTCTCGAAGATAATCGAGCGGGTGAGCACCTGGCGGGGGTGGCGTAGGAACAGCTCGAGCAGGAGGAACTCGGTTCGGGTTAGGTTCAGCGATCGCTCGCCCCGCCTCGCCTCGTGGGCGACACGGTCAAGGCGCAGGTCCTCGAAGCGCAACGTCTCCTCGTGGTCGGTCTCGTCGGTGCGCCTGAGCAGCGCGCGCACGCGCGCCATGAGCTCGCGCAGGGCGAACGGCTTGACGAGGTAGTCGTCGGCGCCCGCGTCCAAACCAGCCACGCGATCGTCCACGTGGTCGCGCGCGGTGAGCATCAGCACTGGAGTACGATCGCCCTTGCGCCTCACCCGTCTGCACACCTCCAGGCCGTCGAGCACGGGCATCGACACGTCGAGGATTACCGCGTCGTAGGAGTCCTCGGTCATCCGCGCGAGCGCGTCGCCGCCGTCGCGGCAGAGGGCGACGTCGTAGCGTTCGAGCGTAAGCGCGCGCGACAGCGCGTGTTGCACGGCGGGCTCGTCGTCGACGACCAGTATGCGCGCTTGCTCGGCCATGTGTGGTTGCGCTTACCCTCCGACGGGCAGGGGTGTGTGAGGGAGGTGGAGCTATCGTGACGTTAGCGTCACGAATCTAGGACCGGGGCCGAAGAGGATGCGAAGAATCGTCGATCACCACACCACCGCGGCGATTCGAGACGGGTCGCCGAACGCCATCTCCGCAGAGGGGGTGGCGGGAACGGCGGGCTCTGGCACAGACCGAGAGATGGCCGGTCAGTCGCGCCGGCTGCGCAACGGGCTGATCAGCCTCGCCCTGTTCTTCGCGCTCATCGTTGCCATGCTGCTGGCCGTGCCCGGGCTGCGGGTGGCGGGCGAGCGCATCACCGACGCCGCTCCCGGCTGGATCGCCGCCGGCATCGGCTTCGAGCTGCTCTCCTGCGCGGGCTACGTGGTGCTGTTCGAGCTCGTCTTCAAGATGGAGCGGCGCTTCAGTCGCAGGCTCTCGCTCTCCGAGCTCGCCGTCAACTCGGTGGTGTCGGTGAGCGGCATCGGCGGCATCGCCCTCGGAGCGTGGGTGCTGCGCACCAAGGGTGTGGCGGTCGAGCGAATCGCGCGGCGTTCGGTGTTGATGTTCGTGCTCACGAGCGCCGTCAACGTGAGCGCGACGGCACTCATCGGCATCCCGATGTGGCTGGGGCTGCTACCAGGTACGCAGAACGCGCTGCTCACGCTGCTTCCGGCGACGCTTGCGATCGCCACGATCCTCGGCACGCTTGCGGTGGCTGCGCTCGCCGGGCGGCTCGCCACGCGGGGCGCGCTGGCTGACGGGCGTAGGCGCGTCGCGCTGATGGCGGTCAGCGACGGTGTGCGCGACGCGTTGCGACTGATCGCGGAGCGCGACTGGCGGCTACTCGGGGCGGTGGGTTATTGGCTGTTCGATGCGCTCGTGATGTACGCATGCTTGCGTGCCTACGGGCCCACACCCACATTCTGGGCGGTGGCACTGGCTTATCTCGTTGGTTTGATGGGCAACTCGATTCCGATCCCCGCCGGTCTCGTGGCGGTCGAAGGCGGTCTAATCGGCATGCTCGTGCTCTTCCACGTCCGGCCCGTCTCCGCGGTGGTGGCGGCGGTCCTCACCTACCGCGCGATCTCGCTATGGCTGCCCGCACTGATCGGCTCGGCCGCGTTCTTCAGCCTACGGCGGGAGATAGGGCGGCCGCTGAGCGCCGCCGAAGGGGCTAGTGGGGGCTGATTTCCGCCAAGTGTTCGGCCGCGGCGATCGCCGCTTGCGCCTTCTGGCAGGGTTCGCCGGGCAACCGGCTCATCGCGCGGCGCACACTCGGCGGCTCGTAGCCCGCAAGACCCGGGCAGTAGACGGGGGGAGGGAGGTTGCCGCTAGCCGATCCCGGAGCGTTGAGTGGGCGCAAACTGGTTGCCGCGAGCAGCGCGTGGGAGAGGGAGTCCGAGGACACGTCGATCGCGAGGCGTCCGCTGTAGATCTCAAGCGAATGCCCTTCGTCGTAGATCGTCGCCGGCACGCCACGCACCAGCAGGTTGCGCTGTGGACCGAGCGCGCCGTTGGAGTGAAGGCGGTAGATCACGGTAGTTACCTGCAGCGGCAACAGGCAACTCCCGCCGCCGCCGAGCAGGCCCTTGCCGTTGACGCAGTCGCCGTAGTAGACGCTGTCGCCGATGGCGGTGCTGTAGCTGTTCATCCCGTCCACTGTCGCAACCGGCTTGCCGATGAAGCTTGGGCCGGCCCAGTAGAGCTTGAAGTAGGGGAAGGTTTGAGCTTCGGCGAGTCCCTCGCTGTTCAGAGGCGGCGGATGGACGGTGCCGCAACCGGCCCAGAGTAGCGCCACCGCGAGCAGCGCGAGCGCGGGCGATACTCTGAGCGCGGTTCTCATCGGCGCTGATTATCGGTTACAGGCGCTTCGTGCGCGCG
>DATBTP010000064.1:0-4359 GCA_036559185.1 Solirubrobacteraceae bacterium
TGGGCGCGCTGCCCACGGCCGCGCCCACAACGGCCGAGTCCTCGACCGCGGCGGCCGGCGTTCCGGGAGCGTCCTCGACCGCCGCGGCCTGCTCGCGTAGCTTGCGGCGCACCCGCCTGCGCGTCTGGCACAGCTCCTCGCGCAGCTTCGCGAGTTCGCCGGCGCGATGCCGCACGAGGCCGAGCTGACGGTCGATGTGACCGAGCGCCTCTTCCAAGAGCTCGCGGCGGCGCTCGGGGTGCACGTCCTCGCGCTTGAGCTCCGCGCGCACGGCCGCGCGGGCTTCCTCGGCGGTAAGGAGGTCCTTGAGCTCGTCGAGCGTCACTCCGAGCAACTCCTTCAAGCGCATCACCTCCCGCAAACGCTCCACCTCCTCACCGGTGTAGAGTCGGTGACCGCCCGAGGGTCGCCCGGGCGCGTCGGGCAGGAGTCCGATCTCCTCGTAATAGCGGATCGTACGGGGCGTAGTGCCGGCGAGCTTTGCCACGTCGCCGATGCGAAGGCTCGGGGGGGAGGCGCTCACGCGCGGGCTCCGGCGCGCAGTACGGGCTCGGGTTCGCGTGTGTGGCGAGGCTCCTCGCCTGCTCCTCGCCCCTCCTCCCGATGCCGTGCGAGCTCGTCGGCTTGCAATGTGATCTGACTGGGGCGCAACATACACACGAACGCTCCCACCACCGAGGTCGCCACCAGTACCCACAGGGCGATGTGCATGTTCGCGATGAACGGCGCGAGCTTCTGCGTTGAAAGGCCACGGGTGACACCGGAGAAGACGGCGAACAGCGTTGACTTGGGTACCGCCGAGGTGACGATCGCGAGCACGAACGCTATCGACAGCACCGCGCCCGTGTTCTGCAGGAGCGTGCGCGCCCCGGCCGCCACTCCGCGACGCTTGGCGGGCACGACGCCCATCATCGCCGCCGTGTTGGGGCTATTGAACATGCCCGACCCCACACCCACGAGCGCCAGCCAGATCATGCTCTGCCAGTAGGGCGTGTACACCTGTAGCGTGGTCATCGCCGCGAGGCCCGCCGCGGTGACGAGCATGCCCGCCGCCGCCAGCCCGCGCGAGCCGTGTCTGTCGGCGTAGACGCCAGCGAGCGGCGAGGCCACCAGCATCCCCAGCGCGAGCGGCATCAGCTTGATGCCAGCCGTGATGGGATCGTCCGATTGCGCGCCCTGGTAGTAGAACACGAACAGGAACATCAACGCGAAGCGCGCCAGGCCGTTGATGAAAGCGGCAGCCGAAGCGGCCGCGAAGAGGCGGTTGGAGAAGATGGAGAGGTCGAGCATCGGCGCGCGCGCGCGGCGCTCGATGAGCACCCACAGCGGCAGCAGCACCGCGGCGCACGCCAACCCGCCGATCACCACGGGGTTGGCCCAGCCCGACAGCCCACCCTTGGACACGCCGAGCACGAGCCCTGTGAGCCCGAGCACGAACGTCGTGGTTCCGAGCGTGTCGAAGCCCCTCACCTGATCGGGCTTTGCCAGCTCGCGCAAGACGAGCGCGCCCCACGCCGCGCCGAGCAGCGCCAGCGGCACGTTGAACCAGAACACCCAATGCCAGGAGATCTCCACGAGCACCCCGCCCAGCACCGGCCCGAGCACGAGCCCGATCGCCGCCACCATCGTATTCGCGCCCATGGCCAGGCCCAACCGCTCCCTGGGGAAGGCGTCGGTCACGAGCGCGGCGGCGTTGGCGAACAGGAAAGCCGAGCCGATGCCCTGCAGCACGCGCCAGCAGATGAGGACGGTGGCGTCGGTGGAGAAGCCCGCGCCCAGAGAGGCGAGCGCGAACAGCACGAAGCCGCCCACGTACGCGCGCTTGCGCCCGAACAGGTCGCTCAATCGCCCCGCCGTGAGCACGAGCACGGTGGCGGCGATCAGGTAGGCGAGGATCACCCACACGAGCGCCAGCAAGCTGGTGTGCAGCGAGCGCTCGAGGCTCGGCAGGGCGATGATGAGGGTGCCGGAATTGGTGGCCGCCAGCAGCATCCCCAAGCTCGTGCACGACAGCGCCCACCACCTGTAGCTCTCATGGTCGGCGTGAACGCCGAAGCGTGGCTTTGAAATTGACGTGAACGTAAGGATCAGGATAGCACCTCTACGGGCGGGCTCCGCTTTGTGTGGGGCTGCCGGTCGAGATCACCCCAAGCGACTCTTCGTGTCGGCACGACAGACAGGCTCGACGCGCCTCCGCGATGCGTCCCGGGTGCTAGAACATGCGCATGGCCGACCGTGAAGTGCAGAAGCCCGAGACGCAATGGCGCGAGGAGCTCACTCCCGAGCAGTACGACGTGCTGCGGCGCGCCGGCACAGAGGCGCCTTTCTCCGGGGAGTACGTCTACAGCAAGTCCTCCGGCATGTATGTGTGCGCGGGTTGTGGCAGCGACCTCTTTAGCTCCCACACCAAGTTCGAGTCGGGCACAGGCTGGCCGAGCTTCACCGAGCCCGCGCTCGCCGAGGCGGTGGAGCTGCGTCCCGACAACAGCCTCTTCATGCGTCGCACCGAGGTCGTGTGCCGCCGCTGCGGCGGGCATCTCGGCCACGTCTTCGAGGACGGCCCCGGGCCGGACGGCCAGCGCTTCTGCATCAACTCCGCCGCGCTCACCTTCGCGCCCAGCGGCGATGGGGAGGACCGCACGCCCGCCGCGTAGCCTTGCCCGTCCGGCTGTGGGTTCGACCGCCCTAAACTGGTGCTCGCGATGATCATGGAGAACCGGTCACGGCGCCTGTCCGAGCCGCTGCGTTGGGAGCGGCGCGAGAAGGCGATCGTCGCCATGCTCTTGAGCGGCCTTCTGATCGGCGCGGTCGCGCTGGGGGCATTCGCTCTCACGAGCGGCTCGCGCGAGCCGGCGGATTGCGTTGACATAACGTTCGCCAGTACGCTGGGTGTCGCCCGCAACCACGCATGTGGTAGCCGCGCGCGGACCCTCTGCGCGGCGCGCGGCGCCTCGAAAGAGATCGCCCACGAGCTCAGACAGGCCTGCCATCGCGCCGGTTACCCGTTCGAATAGCGCCCCGCTTTCGGTCCCGCGTGGAGGGCCGTCTCTACAAATGTCGAAACGCACCGCCCAACTGTTGGCCAGGATGTCCCTAGCGGTGTCCCCGCGTCCCCGGTTTCATAAGCGGAGCTAAAGAGGCGCGGTCGCCACCTCCCGCGGGGGAGGGCGGCTCGCCGTATCTACAACGGTAGGGAAACGGAGGCATATGTCCATCTTGGCGGCAGCCGAATGGCTGTCATATCCATCCTGGCTCAACCCGGGCGACAACGCATGGCAGATGACCGCGGCGACGTTCGTCGGGCTGATGAGCCTCCCCGGTCTCGCCGTCCTCTACGGCGGGGTCATGCAGAAGCGCTGGTCGGTCAACAGCATGATGCTCACTTTCGTGGCGTTCTGTCTCGTGCTGGTGGCATGGTGCCTGTGGGCTTTCAAGATGGGCTTTGGCAGCCCCATCGCGCACAGCGGTGGCGGTATCTTCGGCACGAAAGGCTTCCTGGGCACCGCACTTGGTGAACCGGGCAACGTGCTCGGCCACGCCGCGGAGGAGGGGCAGGCGCTGATTCCGTCGATCACGACGGGGCCGCCGTTCCACTTCCCTCAGTCATCGCTCGTGTACTTCCAGTTCGTGTTCGCGGCGATCACCCCGATCCTGTTCATCGGCAGCGTGCTCGGCCGTATCAGCTTCAAGGTCTGGATGGTCTTCGTCCCGCTGTGGATCACGTTCGCCTACGCGGTGAACGCCTTCCTCCTGTGGGGCGGCGGCTACTGGGCGGCCAAGGGCGCGCTCGACTTCTCCGGTGGTTACGTCATCCACCTGGCCGCGGGCGTCTCCGGCTTCGTGTCCGCTGCGATCATCGGGCCGCGCCTGAAGCGGGACCGCGAGAAGGCAATCCCGAGCAACCTCATGATGGTCGCGGTCGGCGCGGGCATCTTGTGGCTCGGCTGGAACGGCTTCAACGGCGGTGACCCGTACTACGCCTCCACCGACGCCGCCGGCGCGGTCATCAACACCAACCTGGCCACCGCCTGCGCGATGATGACCTGGATCATGTTCGACTGGTGGTTCTCCAGGGAGAAGAAGCCGACCTTCCTCGGCGGCCTCAACGGCATGATCTGCGGCCTCGTCGGCATCACCCCGGCGGCCGGCTACGTCAACGGCCTCGGCGCCCTGTGCATCGGCGTCGTCGCCTCCGCGGTCGTCTGGGTCGCCTGGTACACCCTGCCCAAGTACGTCTGGCCGTTCAACAAGGTCGATGACGCGCTCGGCGTCGTGTACACCCACGGCATCGCCGGCCTGCTGGGCGGCCTGATGGTCGGCCTGTTCGCGGACCCGAACATGATCGTCTACTTCGACAAG
>DATBTP010000065.1:0-11196 GCA_036559185.1 Solirubrobacteraceae bacterium
CGAGTCCAAGGGTAGCCGCTTCCCGGAGGCATGGCTGGTGTCGGCGTTTCCGGAGGAAACAACTCGCGCCGCCGTCTGTGCGTTTCACCACTTGGGCGAGATCAGCGATTCTCTTGACGACTTCGGCGACTGGTTTGCGGCTCGGAGGGGCATGCTCGCCGCGGTGATTCGGGCGCGGCTGGGAGTCGTTTCGGAGCCCCCCATCCCGCTCGATGTCTCGATCCCAGCCGAATAACCAAACTACGATCTACTCGATGAACTACTACGTCATAGCCGAAATCCAAGTCACCGACCCGTCCTGGGCGCGTTCTTACGTGGCGAACGTAACCGAGCTGGTGGAACGCCACGGTGGCCGCTACCTGGCGCGAACGGCCAACGTGGAGAAGGTCGAGGGTGAGCGAGATCCGCCGCAGGTGTTCGTCATAATCGAGTGGCCGTCGAAGGAGGCGGCGGACTCCTTCTATGAGAGCGAGGAGTACCTGCCTTATCGCGAAGCTCGCCGCCGCGGCGCCAAGAACGAGTTTTCTCTCGTGGCCGGCGAGGACATCAACGGCGTTGCTCGCGTCCCACACCGCTAACACGCAGGCGCTTCCTGGCCCGCACTCGCACTTACGGGTGTTGTCCCTAACACGCGTGGCCTGGCCTGAGGCGTGTGCCTCTAGCGGCGGTACCGCTGGCTGGCGAGGTCGCTCGCCTCTGGGTTTGGTGCTGTCTTTTTGCAAGGCCATGTCTCGTCTGGCGCTTGCTGGCACAATGCGCGGCTCTACACCCCTGACCTGGAGGAAGCACATGGCCACCGACCTGTTGAGCACTATCCGCGACGAAATTGCCGAGCGCATGGACGTGCTGCGCCCGCTGCTCGCCGAGCACCAGCGACTGCTCGTTGCCGCAGATGCGCTCGAGGCCGCGGAGGACGGGAGAGATGTCATCCCCAATGGGGCGACGGCGCCACGCTCACGCCGTCCCAGACGCGCCGACGTAGCGCCTGTGGAGCCCGAGTCCGCGGTTGACGTCGCGGTCGACGCCGACGCAGCGGAGATGACAGCGCCGGCCAGGGCGCGGCGCGCGATGGCGAAGGAGTCCGGCGCCAAGTCCGCTCGGGCCGTACGTGGAGCCGCGCGCGAAGCGATCTTAGCCGCGCTGGAGCACGGCTCTCACACCGTCGGAGAGCTCTCGGTGGTCACCGCGATGAGCGGACCCAACATCAACGGCAACCTGCGTCGCCTCGTCATTGAGGGGCTCGTCGTCAAGACGGAGCGCGAAGGCAAGATCGCTTGGTCGCTGGTCGAGCCCCTGGGTCTGAGCTAGCGCTGGGCAAGGGCGCCTGGCTCAAGTCAGCTCGTCCCACCGCCTCCCAAACGACCACATCACTGCGGGCAACGCCTCTTCGTCGAAGTCGAGCGGCGAAGACGCGCCGTCCAATCGCGCGATGGGGGTACCGTGCGTGTGATGGCTTCCCTCAGGGCACGTGTGACGGCTGACCCCGCCCTCACCAAGAAGTTGACCCTCGTGGCGTGCATCTTGGGCTCGAGCATCGCCCTGCTCGATAGCACCGTCGTGAACGTCGCGCTCCCCACGATTCAACGCGACCTCGGCGGCGGCTTGGCGGCGCAACAGTGGGTCGTGAACGCCTACCTGCTCACGCTCGGCTCGCTGATCCTGGTTGGCGGCTCGCTCGGTGATCTCTACGGCGAGCGGCGTATCTTCGCGCTCGGCGTCGGCGGCTTCGGCGCCGCGTCGCTGCTGTGCGCGCTGGCGCCAACGATCGGCGCGCTGATCGTCGCTCGCGCGCTGCAAGGGGTGGCGGGTGCGCTGCTCACGCCGAGCGCGCTCGCCGTGATCGTCGCGACGTTCCAGGAGTCAGAGCGCGGTCCCGCGATCGGCAGCTGGACCGCCTGGGGGGCGATCGCCACCGTGCTCGGCCCGCTCGCCGGGGGCGAGCTGCTGCAGGTGTCCTCCTGGCGCGTCATCTTCCTCATCAACCTGCCGCTCGTGACGGCGTGTGTGGCGCTGATTCTCACCGTCATACCCCGCGCCGCGCCACGCCGCGATAGCCGTAGGCGCGTGGACTTCCTCGGCGGCCTCCTCTGCGCGCTTGGCCTCGGCGGGCCCGTGTTCGCGCTGATCGAGCAGCCGCGGTTGGGGTGGGGGAGCCCGGCGGTGGTCGTGCCGCTGCTTGCGGGGCTCGCTCTGCTGGTGTGCTTCGTCGTGCATGAGTCTCGCACGCGGGACCCGATGCTCCCGCTCGCGCTCTTTCGCCGTCGCAACTTCTCGGCCGGGAATATCGAGACGTTGGCTATGTACGCCGGCCTGGCGATCCTGTTCTTTTTCCTCACCATCTTCCTACAGCAGATAGGCGGCTACACTCCGCTTCAAAGCGGGCTCGCCACGCTCCCCGCCACACTCGTCATGTTCGCGCTCTCCAAGCGCTTCGGCGCGCTGGCCGACCGCTTCGGACCGCGCCTGTTCATGGGCGCCGGCCCTCTGGTGGCTGCGTGTGGGCTCCTGCTGTTTCAGCGAATTGGCGTCCATGTCGACTACCTCATCGACGTGCTGCCGGGCGTACTGGTGTTTGCGCTCGGCCTCTCGATGACCGTCGCCCCGCTCACCGCCGCGGTGCTGGCGGGCGTGGAAACCGGGCAAGCCGGTATCGCCTCAGCGGTCAACAACGCCGTGGCGCGCGTCGCCGGCCTGCTCGGCACCGCAGCGGTGGGGGCGGCGGTGGCGGCCTCGTTCGTGTCGGGCCTGAACAGCCATCTCGCCGCTCGCCCGCTCGGGCCGCCGGCGCGGGCGGCGGTGTCCGAAGCCAAGAAGCTCCCGCTCGGGCGTCCCAACACGAGCGGGCTCCCGCCCGCTCAGGCGCGGGCGATAACCGCGGCCGCCGATGAGGCGTCGCTGGATGCCTTCCACCTCGGGCTTGGCATCGCGGCGCTGCTGGTAGCCGCGGGAGGTCTAGCTGGCGCGATCGGCGTGCGCAACCCCAGTCGTGCGGTGCTCGCCGAAGAGTGCGAGGGTGGAGCGCTGGTCGGCGTCGCGCTCGACGCCGCCGGCTGCCATGAAGGCGACCGTGCGCTTGGCGATAGCATCCCAACCGGCGCCGGAGCGCGGTAGCCAAGCGCGTGCGCTGTCCGCGCTAGTGAGCTCGCTCAGCCCACGCTCTCCGCGTAAGCGCGCATCGCTTCGATGATCGGCGCGAGTCGTCGCCCGCGCGTTGTGAGCCGGTACTCCACTGTGGGAGGGCTCGTGGGTAGGACCGTGCGCTCGATCAAGCCCGCGCCCTCGAGATCGCGCAGGCGCTCGGAGAGCATGCGCGGCGAGATGCCTCCGACGGCTTCGGCGAATTCGTTGAAGCGCAGGGCGCCGGTGAGGGCCGCGTAGATAATCGAGAGCTGCCAGCGGCGCTCGAGGAGGTCAGCCGCTTGGCGGACCTCCAGCGGCACCGGCAAGCACTTGCGTGGGCTGCGTGGCGGCATTCGAGCTCGACCTCCTTCGGTCAGGAGACCGGGGCGACCTTCGGCGCTGGCTCCAACGCCAGCTCGAGCACTTCGTCGATCGACATCACCGGGTGGAAGCTCATCTGCTCGCGCACCTCCCCTGGGATCTCGTCGAGGTCGCCGCGGTTGCGCTCGGGCAGGATCAAGTCGGTAAGGCCCGCCGCGTGCGCCGCCAACGCCTTCTGCTTGAGGCCCCCGATCGGCAGCACCCTGCCCTGCAGCGTCACCTCGCCGGTCATGCCCACGGTGTGCTTCACCGGTCGCCCCGAGAGGAGCGAGGCGAGCGCGGTCACCATCGTCACACCAGCGCTCGGACCGTCCTTGGGGATCGCTCCCGCGGGTACGTGCACGTGGAACTCGCGCTCCTCGAACACGTGCTCGTCGATGCCAAGCTCCTCGGCGTGGCCGCGCACGTAGGAGAGCGCGATCCGCGCCGACTCCTTCATCACGTCGCCGAGCTGACCGGTCAGTTGTAGCTCACCCTTGCCCGTCATCGCGGTGGCCTCCACGAACAGCACATCGCCGCCCGTACCGGTCACCGCCAAGCCTGTAGCCACGCCGGGAAGCGCGGTGCGTGAGGCCGACTCCTGGAAGAACTTTTGTCGCCCTAGCGCGTCGCGCACGGTTTCCAGGTCGATCTCCACTGGCGCCTTAACCTTGCCGGAGGCGATCCGCGTCGCGGTCTTGCGCAGCATAGTGCCGAGCTCGCGCTCGAGGTTTCGTACGCCCGCCTCGCGGGTGTACTCCGAGGTGATGGTTCGCAGCACATCGTCTGACACGCTCACCTCCTCCTCGCGCAAACCGTTGCGGTCGCGCTGGCGCGGCCACAGGTAGCCCTTGGCGATCGCTAGCTTCTCCTCGGAGGTGTAGCCGTCGAAGCGGATCACCTCCATGCGGTCCAACAGCGGACCCGGGATCGTGTCGGCGACGTTCGCGGTGGCGATGAACATCACCTGGCTGAGGTCTAGCTCGACGTCGAGGTAGTGGTCGCGGAAGGAGTGGTTCTGGGCTGGGTCGAGCACCTCCAAAAGCGCTGCAGAGGGGTCTCCGCGCCAGTCGGCTCCAACCTTGTCCACCTCGTCGAGCAGGATCACTGGGTTCATCGTCCCCGCGTCGCGTAGCGCGCGCACGAGCCTTCCCGGCAGCGCGCCGATGTAGGTGCGCCGGTGCCCGCGGATCTCCGCCTCGTCGCGCACCCCGCCGAGCGACATCCTCACGAACTCGCGTCCGGTGGCGCGGGCGATCGACTCGCCGATCGAGGTCTTGCCCGTGCCGGGCGGCCCGATCAGCGTGAGGATCGCGCCCGACTTGGGGTCGGCCTCGATGCCGCGGTCCTGGCGCAGCTTGCGCACCGCTAGGTACTCGGTTATGCGGTCCTTCACGTCCTCTAGTCCCGCGTGGTCGGCGTCGAGCACTTCGCGCGCCGCCACGGGATCCAGGTGCTCCTCCGAGCGCTTGCTCCAAGGCACAGCGATCAACCAATCGAGGTAGGTGCGGATCATGCTCGACTCGCCGGTTTGCTCACCCATCCGCTCCAGGCGGCTGAGCTCCTTCAGGGCCTGCTCTTGCACGTCCTCGGGCATCTGTGCCGCCTCGATCTTCGCCCTGTACTCCTCGGCGATCGAGCCCTCGTCCTCGCCCAGCTCCTTGCGGATCGACTCCATCTGCTTGCGCAGGAAGTACTCGCGCTGCTGCTTGTCGGCGCCCTCCTGCACGTCCTCACGGATGCGCTTGCGTACCTGCAGCTCGGCTAGGCTCTCGCGTTGCAGCCTCACCGCCAGCCCCAGGCGGTCCGTTACGCCGAGCGTGCGCAGCAGCTCCACCTTCTGCTCGTAAGTCAGGTTCGGCGAGTAGCCCGCGGAGTCCGCCAACGGACCGGGCTCGACGATCGCGCGCAGGAACGCGGCGATCCGCCCGTCGTCGCCGCGCAGCTCGAGTATCTCCTCGACGACCGCGCGGTATTCGCGCTCCAGCTCGCGGGTGCGCTTGTCCACCGGAACTTCGTCGGGACGCTCGTCCACCTCGACGCGCAACTCTCCTTCGGGGCCGGTCTGTGCCGCGCCGATCAGCGCACGGTGCTCGCCGGAGAGCGCCACCGCGCGCCCGCCACCCGGTAGGCGCAACTGCTCGGACACTTCCGCGATCGTGCCGACCTCGAGGAACTCGTTCTCGTGGCGTGGCACGAGCACGACGCGCTCGTCCTCGCCCACATCCACCGTGAGCGTGATGCCCATGCTGGGGAACACCACCGTGTCGTCGAGGGGGATCAGCCGCAACACGGGCTTGCTCGGCTGCTTGGGAGAATTGCCGTCTTGCGAGGGCGGGGAAGGGACTGAAGCCATCGGTATACGCTCCATATGAGCTTACGAAAGTGTAGTTAGTATAACCCGGGCTCAAGCCTCTTTCAAGCCCTTTGGCGGGGGACGTTCCGACCAACGGATTCCCGGCCAGGCCCGAGCCCTAAACGGTCCGTGCGGGCGTGGACGGATCGACCTAATCCGCTGAGAAGAGCTGGCGCGGCCACAGTCGCCGTGTGCGCACCACGTTGACCTCTGCGGCGAGCACCGTCACCTGACCGCCCAGGTACAGCCAGGTGAGCAGACCCAGCACGAACGCGAACACACCTGAGGTCTCCTTGGCGTGGCGTACCACGTGGTCGACGTAGAAGCCGCCCACGTGTTGCAAGAGCTGCCAGAGGATCGCCGCCACCACCACACCTGGGATCAGGTCGGCCGTGTCGATCTCCTCCGCGGTGAGCATCCGAAAGACGGCGAAGAACAGCAGCAGGTTCGCGGCCAGCGCCACCACCACGCCGACGAGCAACCCCGGGAGGCCGGTCGTCTGGGCGGTGACGTAGCCGGCGGCGACAGTCGACACGATCAGGAGCGCGCCGAACACCGTGAGCAGGCCCACCCCGCGCAAGCGCCATGCGAGGAAGCCGAGCTGGCGCTTGCGGGGGATCTGCCACACCCTGTTGAAAGCGCTCTGTGTGGCGCCGGTGACGCCGAGACCCGCGAGTGTGGCTCCGAGCAGGCCGATCACGAGCACCGGCACGCTGCCGGTGAGCGAATGGACATTGCTCTGCAGTTCGCCGCCGATGATCGGGAACTGGCTGAGCGTGGAGTGCAGCACGCTTTCCCGCGTGCTCTTGTTGCCTTCGAGCACGAAGCCCAGCACGGTCACGAACACGAGCAGCAGCGGGAACAGCGAGAAGAAGCCGTAGTAAGCGATCAGCGCTCCCATCTGGCTTGCCTGGTCGTCGTCGAAGCGCTTGATCACAGCCACCACGAAGGCGAGCCGGCGATTCCGTTGTTGGTAGCCATCGAACGCACGCAACCTCGCGCGCGCGAATTGGGAGGGGGGTGTGCGCGTCATCTCTACCGACATGCTCGCGTGTCCACCCGACAAGACAGCGCAACACCACAAGCGGCGCTCGCCGTGGGTGTGGGTAACGGCATGGCGGGCATGTGCCGGCCGGCGGCGCCTATCGCCAGTAGGACACGCGCCGCTGGCGGCGCCGGTGACGCCGCTGAGCTCGTCGCGCTGGTGGCGTGCGCGCGTCGGGAGCTGTTGCTGGCCGTCCATCGCCACAGGCTCACACGCGATGACCTCGAAGACTGCTACAGCCAGGCCACGCTCGAGTTGCTCACGAGAGCCCGCCGCGGAGACACCTTCGCCGGTCCCAAGCACATAGCCAACGCGCTCGAGCTGCGGCTGCTGTCGAGGATTCACGACCGTCGCCGCGCGCTCAGCGGGCGCAGTCCGCTCGAGGCGGCGCTCGCCCGTGCCATTCCGCTCGCCGTCGGGGAGGGGTCCGCTGTGTGCCTCGCAGACGCGCGCGCGGACGTCGAGCGGACGGTGCTCATACGCGAAGAGCTACTCCGAATCGCCGAGCTCTCGCACCGGCTGTCAGTCGATCAGCGGCTTGCGCTCGCCCATCGGCTCTCCCCCGAGGCCGACGACCACGTTCAGTTCTGTAAGACACGTGGCTGGTCGGTAGGGAAGTACCGCAAGGTCTGCCAGCGCGCGCGCGCGCGCCTGCGTGTGCTGCTCGAGGAGGACTCGCGTATCGAGGTCGCTCCGTCCGTCGGTCCGCGCCGAGCGAAGGCTACTGGTGAGAAAGAAGTGTCCCCTCCCGCTCCGCGCGTCGGAAGAGAGAGCAGGGACACACCTATGACAGCCACTCGCCCCACACATAGGCGCGTCCTCTGGGACGCCGAGGATCGGTTGCCGAGACGATCGGACGGCGCCTCCCATTCGCACGTGGCCGGCCGGGAGCGGGATATCTCCCCATCCACGCTCCCGGCCGCCCGTGTGACCAGTCGCGATCGCGGAGGTCCACGCGATGAGCTTGTGGCATAGAACGCCGGGGGAGGTGTATCACGTGTACGCCGAGGACGACTATCCCTCAGACGAGCACTTGAGGGCCGGCGAGCCTTCGCGAGGCCTGCGCGCGGGCGGCCTGGCGGGGCTCGCGTTGCTGGTCGCGGTGACGCTTGGCGCGGGAGCGCTCGTCCTGCTTCACGCGTCCAGGCCCCCGGCGGTAAAGCGGCTCATCGTCGCCCCACCCGCGTCCGCGGGCGCAACGCGTAGAGCGTCTATCGAGGTATCCGCGCCAGTGCCACCAAGCGTTCACGAGCCCCTCCATCAGGAAGGCCGCGCCCGTGCCTTCACGCTCCCGGCGACCCGCTCGCTTCGCCACGGCGGCCGACTTGCGGGCGGGCACGGCGAGTCTCCCGCCACCGTAACCGGCGGGCGGCTCGACGACCAATTCCTCTCCACTCAGCCGCCCAGACTGCTTAGCGCCACCCGGCGGGCGGCCGGCGAGTTCGACTTCGAGCGTTGACCCATGGGTGGTCCGCCTCGCGCCACCGTGAGCGTTCACCCCACGGCCCTATGGCGGTTGCGTCTCGCGCGCGAACTTCCTCGCCACCTATTCCACGCGCTTGCAATCGTCGGGCTGCTCGCTAGTGCCCGCTACGCGATAGCGCCGCCGACACCGACAATCGTGCGCACCGCCACGCCGAGCGGGGCTCTCATCGACCGCGCCGCTGAAGGCTTCGCCACGCTGTTCGCGCGGTACTACCTCACCTGGGACGCGAGCGATCCGGAAGCCCACACGCTCGCGCTCGCGCCGTTCGCCGGCTCCGCGTTGGAAACGGCGGCTGGCTCCCAGCCACCGGAAAGCGGCGAGCAACAGGTGCTCTGGGAGCAGGTGGTGCAGGCGCGCGTCATTCCGTCCGGGCATCTCTACACGGTCGCCGCCCAAACCGACACATCCGGTCTGCTCTACCTGACGGTCGGCGTAATACGTACCTCCGCGGGGGCTCTTGCGCTCGCCGGCTATCCCGCGTTCGTGGGCGCGCCCGCCTCCACGCCTGCCTCCCCGCTCGAACATACGCGCGAAGTCGAAGAATCGGCACTCACCACAGTCGTTACGCGGGCGCTGCGTAACTACCTGGGCCGTGCGCCGACCGACCTCGCCGCCGACCTTGCCACGGGAGCGCGAGTGTCGTTGCCCGGCGCTTCGCTCGCGCTCGACTCGCTTGTGAGCCTCGGCTGGTCAAGCGATCGCCGCTCGGTGATCGCCGTCGTGCAAGCCCACGACAAGCGTTCCGCCCACTACACGCTCGCCTACGAACTCGATGTCGTCTCCCGCTCCGGACGCTGGGAGGTGTCGGCCATCCAGATCAACCCCGATAGCTAGCGCTCGCAACCCCACAAGCAATTCGACCCACCAAAGGAGCTCCGATGCACACGATCCACACGATCCACACGATCCACGCACTAGTCGCCGCGACCGAAGGCGCCGGCTCGCTCGAGTCGGCCGCCGCGAAGGCCGGCGAAACCGGTCGCAAGGTCGCCATGAGCCTCATCGCCCTCGGCTTTGCCATCGCCTCGATAGTGCTCGCCTTCAGGCGCGACTTCAAGGAGGCCGCTGGCATCTTCGCGGTTGGTCTCGTGGCGATCCTCCTCGCCACGCCCGCAGGGGTGAATGTCCTGCACGACACCGTCAACTCGCTGTTCGGCGCCTCATGACCGACATCCGCTCCTACCGGGCGGTCTTCGATCTCGAGCGTCGCATCTACCGCGTCGACCGTCTACGGCTGAACCCGAGCGGCATCCCCCTGCGCGGGGTCGTCTACTTCCTGGCGATCCTCACTTGTGTCGCGGTGCTCGCGCGACTGCCGCTCGTCGGTCTCCCCATGCGACTGCTCCCGTGGTATCTGCGCGAGGTCGCGGCGCCGGGCGCCGCCGCGGCGTTGCTCACGCTCGTCAAGATCGACGGTCGGCCCGCTCATCTCGCCGCGCTTGCGTTGCTCCGGTATGGGCTGGGTCCACGCGAGTTGGTGGGCTTCACGCCGCGCCCGCCCGCCGATCGGCCCTGGCGCCCAAACGAGCTCATCCTGCTCGCCGACGGCTCCGACGCGCGCCTGCGCCGCCTGCGCTATACGGGGCCGGGCGCCGTGCGCGTGCGTGTCGCCCACGTTCGCGCCAACCGTCCGCTCGGCCGGCTGAGTCGACTCGCGCGAACACCCTCGGTCACGCTCGCCCCCCTTCCCGGTATGCGTGCGCCCAGGCGCGGTCAGGTGATCGCGCTCGCCGCGGGCGCGCGCCTGGAGGTGAAGTCGCGCACGTGACGCTCCCGATCTCCTTCCTCTACGGCAATCTTGTCTTCGGGCGCACACTGGATGACGCGTGGGCCGCCTTCAACGTGCAGTGCGCGTCGTACGAGTGGCTCTCCGAGGAAGCCAAGCAGGGGCGACTGCTCACCCTCATGGGGGCGCTCGAAGCGCTTGAAGCGGATGTCCAGATCTTGCGCGTCGCACGCGCCTGGGACCCCGACCGCTATCTGCGTGACATCGAGGATCTCGGCGCCTCCTCGCACGTCCGTCCCAACGGCCGCTACGCGCGTGAACACGCCCGTCACCTCCAGGGCGTTGGCGCGGCGCGTCCCGAGGTCTTCTTCCTCGTGAGCCTCCGCGAGCCCGAGCGCGACGTTGCCTCCTACGTCTCGCGCGCCGCCGAGCAGCATCCCCGCGAGTGGCTGCGCTCGCTCAGACAAGCCATCGCCGCGCGCGATAGGCGCCTGCTGAAGGCTGTCGAGTTGGAGCGCTACCGCGCGCGCGCCGATCAGTGTCACGCTCGCCTCGCCGACTTCCTGAGCGTCCGTCCCGCCCGGGGCGTGGAGCTGCAGTGGCTCGTCCGCCGCGCCTTCTGTCGCGGCCTGGGAGAGCCACAGGTTGACGGTTTGCACGAGCCCCGCGCGCTGGCCTTCGAGCGGGGCGGCGAAGCGCTGCTCGCGCCGCTTGAAGCCGACGTCGTGCGCTGGGGTCCGTTGGTTCCTTTTAAGCCTCATCGTGACCTGATCCCTTGATACCTTTTCTGCTCTCACTTTTGGCTTGAATACAAGGGAATGCTGAGGTTTGAGGCCCACTCGAAGCCTCATATCGGCCCCGCCTGCAGCGCTCCGAGCACCCCCGCAAAACGCGCAAAATCCTTAGCTCCACCGTTTCGCTGTTTCGGCTGAGCGACGCGCAGAAAGGAACCCTTTGCTCTGATTCCGAGCTAATCCCCAGGCTGGGACAGGGTTTCAGCGTTTCGCTGTTTCGGGAGGAAGGAACCCCCGCTCCACTCCCCGGCCACTCCCGGCCAATCCCCAGTCCCCTCAGCGGCGCCGCTCGTCCCACGCCTCGACATC
>DATBTP010000066.1:0-2044 GCA_036559185.1 Solirubrobacteraceae bacterium
GGTATGTGCTGATCGTGGCGCTACTGCTGTGGTCGATCGGCTTCTTCATCGGGGGCGCACCGGCGGGCGGCGGTCGACGGTGGTACGGACGCTGATAGGACCCCAGAAATCGAGATGCCAGTCACACTCGATGCATGGCCCGCCCCCGGCGAGTTCACCCTCGCCGGATGGCATACTTACCGCATGCGAGATGAGGCCACGGAGGGCCACGACGCCGTGGAGATGCGGTTCACAGCTCAGGACTTGAGACGTGTACGTCGGTTCGTCTCGAGCTATGCCGAAGGTTCACTTGGCAAGGCCCGCACGGACGGCCTCGTGTTGGCGGTGAACGAGCTGGCGACCAACAGCGTGCGCCACGGCGGCGGTGAGGGGACGTTGCGAATCTGGACGCACGAGGATGTGTTGGTGTGCGAGATTCAGGACGCCGGTCATATCACCGATCCGCGGGCAGGCCAAACGCCCCCCACGCCCGACCAGCCAAGCGGACGCGGGCTGTGGGTGGTGAACCGTCTCACTGACCTCGTACAGCTTCGCTCGAGCCCCACGGGCACCGTCGTGCGCGTGCACATGCGGCTCACCTGAGCGCTGGCGCTCCCCCGCGTCGACAGCTCGCTCCAGCGCCGGCGTGTCCATCTTTGAGCGGCCGTCGATGCCTAGCTCGGGCGCCTCTTGGTGGAGCTGTTCCGACGTGCGTCCGCGCATGCTGTCTTTCTCACGCCAAGGGCGGCGGCTTGGGCGCCTCCGAGATGCCGATGGGTTTCCTTCTTGCTTGGCGGTACCCGCGGCGGCGGGACTCAACCCCTCATGCGATCGGGCGCGCGGCTGCGATACTGGATCGGGTCCCCGGCATCGCGTCTGGGTAGCGCAAGCGGATGTCGACGGTGCCGGGAAGCTGCCATGGAAGCCACAGGAGCGGAGCCGACGAGCGTGAACACGCATTCCATGGAGGATGTCGCCGTGAGCTTGCTGATCGATGCTGGCGCGGTGCTGGCGAGCTCGCTGGACCCGACCACCACGATGGGGCAGGTGGCGCGCCTCACGGTGCCGCGGATCGCCGATCTGTGCGTGATCGATTTGCGCGACGAGGACGGCTCGATCAAGGATGTCGCCGTGGCCTCAGCTGAGGAGGCGATCGTGCGCGACCTGGAGGCGCTGCGCGCGTCCTATCCGCTTGACCCCGAAGGAGAGCATCCGGTCGCTCGCGTGATCAGAAGCGGCGAGCCGGTGCTGCTGTCTGAGATGACTGACGCTCTGCTGAGGTCGTTCGCACAGGGCTCAAGGCACGCCGAGTTCATGATCGAGCACGGCTACCGCTCGGCGGCGGTGGCGCCGCTGCGCGCGCGCAACCGCACGCTTGGGGCCCTCTCGTTGTTGCGACTCGGCGACGGAGCGCGCTACGACGAACAGGACATGGACCTCGCGTGCGAGCTTGCGCGGCGAGCGGCGCTGGCGATCGACAACGCGCGCCTGTTCTCCGACCTGCGGCGCACCGAGCAGCGACTGGAAGCGGTGCTTGTCAATCTCGCCGAGGCGATCACCGTGATGGACGAGCGGGGACGCACGGTATTCGCCAACCAGGCCGCCGCCGACCTATTGTTGGTTGAGAACCCTGAGGAGTTGACGGGCGCGGAGCCTGGCGCGATCATGCCGCGCTTTCTCGTCTTCGACGAGCAGGGCCGCGAGCTCGACCTGGAGCAGATGCCCGGTAGACGTTTGTTCGCGGGCGAGCGTCCCGAGCCGTTGCTCGTGCGCAACGTGGTACGGACCACCGGCGAGGAGCGGTGGATCATCGTGAGGGCCTCGCCGGTCACCGACCCCGAGACGGGGCGAATGCTGTATGCGGTCAACGTGTTCGAGAACATCACCGCGGTGAAGCGGGTGCAGCTCGCCGAAAGCTTCATGGCGGGCGCCAGCCGCGTGTTGGCCTCCTCGCTCGACTACAACGAGACCCTGCGGCGCGTGGCGCGCCTGACGGTGCCCCAGCTCGCGAGCTGGTGCGCAATCGACCTGCTCAACGAACAGGGCGAGATCGAACGCGTGGCCG
>DATBTP010000067.1:0-8279 GCA_036559185.1 Solirubrobacteraceae bacterium
AAGCTGCGCCCCAACAGGCTCGGCAAGGCATTGTTGAAGGCTGGCAAGAAGCTCAAGATCACGCTCAAGCTCACCGTCACCGTCGGCGGTCGTTCGGTGACAGGCAACCTGCCGGCGACAATCAAGGCACGCAAGAAACACTGACACTCTGCCCAGGTTTAGCGGCACATCCGCTTGATGCGGCTGCGCGTGAACCGGAGCAATGTTCGGGGATGTCGCACCAGGGTCAGCAGCAGTGGCAGGGAATCGAAATAGGTGAACCGCTCGGTGGCGAGTCCGTCCCCGTTGAGAACGAAGCGATCGACCGACTGCCAGGAGATGGGAACTCCTCCTGCTGTACCGCGAACCGTGAACTCGATGAGAACGCCATCGGAGGTTGTGCCCCAGCGGTGAACCTCGGCGGTCATGTCGGGAATCAGCTCGAAGAGCTCGACAAAGGTGCGCCGGCCGGCCTCCAACCCGTACGTGGTCGAGACCATCGGCGCGGAAAGACGGGCGTCGGATGCCAGCACTGTGTCGAGGCGCGCAACTACCGGCGCTTGCCAGAACTCCGCGAAGCGCCTGACGAAGTCCGCCGCCAGATCCTGATCCATCCCCGCACCTTACCCGGGGGCCGCCCACAGGACCGTTAGACGGCGTCGGCGCCTCGCGTCGGCGGTAGCAGCGCGCCGATGATCCAGAACAGCGGGATGAAGATCCCGATGATGAACATCACCCAGTGGCCCTTTCGGATGGCGATGATCCCGAGGGTGATCAAGAGGACGATGTAGATAGCTCCGAAAAGGACGCCGGCGCCTGTGGAGACTGCGAGTACTGGCATGTGTGGCTCCTTCCTTGCGCGGTTGCGCACCGACACAGCGTGTCACGCGAGCGCTCCCGCGCCATCACCCCAAAGAGGTGAGATGTGTGTCGTGAGGCCCAAAATAGACAGAAGACGGCCGAGCCCCGCAAGGGCGAGTCGGAGCGAGATCGCAGGCTGCTCTCCCAGGATTGGCCGCCTAGCCAAACCATCGCGCTCGCGGTAGTCTCAAAGACCCCCCACGTTGGCGATCAGGACGGAGCACCCCACCATGAACAGCATGCTGTCTTCGCGGCGAATCAAGAAAGAGCTGCCGCCGGGCCCGAAAGTGCCCGCCGCGCTTCAAACCGTGGCGACCTGGACTCGTCCCACCGCCGGGATGCTCCGCGCGCGCGATCGCTTCGGCAAGCGCTTCACCGTGCGGCTGCTTGGCCAAGCGCCGTTTGTGATCCTGTCCGACCCGGACGACATCAAGGCCGTCTTCCAAGCCCCGCCCGATGTCCTCCACCCAGGCGAGGGCGCACGCATCCTCGAACCGATCGTGGGCCCCAATTCGGTGATCCTGCTCGACGAGGCGCCGCACCTGGAGCAGCGCAAGCTGATGCTCCCCGCTTTCCACGGCGAGAGCATGCAGCGCCTGGAGGGTCTGATGACCGATCTCACCGAGCGGGAGATCGGGTCGTGGCCGACAGACCGACCGGTAGCGCTACACGAACGCCTCCAGCGTCTCACGCTCGAGATCGTGTTGCGCGCGGTGTTCGGTCTGGAGCACGGAGCAAAGCTCGACCGCCTGCGCGAACTGCTCACCGACGTGCTCCGGTTCGCCGAGAACCCGATCTCGCTACTGCCCTTCGCGCAGAAGATGCTCGCCGGCCGCGGGCCGATGGGCCGGCTGGAACGGCTCGGCGAGGAGGCCGACCGATTGATCTTCGAGCTGATAGACGAGCGTCGCGGTGGCGAAGAGAGCGGGCCTGACGTGCTCGCGCTGCTGCTCTCGGCCAGACACGAGGATGGCTCGCCGATGAGCCGCGACGAGCTTCGCGACGAGCTCGTAACCGCGCTGGTGGCGGGCCACGAGACGACCGCCTCACAGCTCGCTTGGGGCTTCGAGCTGCTCGCGCGCGAGCCGCGCGTGGTTGAGCGCCTCGCGGGCGAATTCGAATCGGATGCCGACGATGCCTACCTGAGCGCCACGATCCAGGAGATCATGCGCAGACGGCCGGTGTTGATGAACGCGGAGCCCCGGCTGGTGAATAAGCGCGTGGAGATCGGCGGCGTGAGCTACCCGCCCGGCGTGGTGTTGATCGCGAGCGCCTTCCTCGTCCACCACGACCCCGGCATCTACCCCGACCCCTACTCCTTCCGTCCAGAGCGCTTCGTCGAGAAGGAGGGCGGGCAGGCGCCGGGGACCTACACTTGGCTTCCTTTCGGCGGCGGACGGCGGCGGTGCCTCGGCGCGAGCTTCGCGATGCTGGAGATGAAGATCGTGCTGCGGGCGGTGATCGAGCGCAACGTGCTGCTCCCCGTCGGCGAGCGTCCCGAGACGGCACGCAGGCGCAGCATCACGATCAGTCCCTCGCGCGGCTGCGAAATCGAACTGCGGGCGCGCCCGCGGGGAGAGCGCGAGCGGGCCCCGTCGGAGCGAATCCCCGCCCTCGCCTAGTGAATTCGTTGAGGATTTCCCGGATGGATGGTCGTGATCTGACGTTCGACGACATCGGCGTGCGTACCGGTAGTACGTAGGCCGAGGGCCGTGGGCGTCAGGTGCGTCCTGGCGCCGGGGGAGATCACGAATCTGTGACTCACGACACTAGCCTTTCTTGCGCTTTTTCGACTTCGCGCGCTTTACCTTCACCGGCGCGAGCCGGCCCGAGGCGGGGCGTCCGGAGACCAAGTTCGGACCGACCCCCACGACCGACGCGGTAAAGCTCTCGAAGGGGAGCACGCTTGAGATCGAAACCGAGCGGCGGTTGGCCTTGCGGAAGAACGACTGCAGGCGGCCGTCGCTGCCGCGAACCTTGATGCGGTAGATGCGCACGCCCGCCACCGCGCTCCACGTCACCGTGGCGCTTTCGCCGTGACGGGCGATCTTCACCTTGCGCGGCCTACCCGGCTTGAACGCCGCGGGAGCCGTGTAGTGGCCGACCGTGAGTTCGCGCACCGCCGCGCCTTCGGTGTTCAGCAGGTAGGCGTACACGCTGCGTGCGCGTGAAAGCCCTTCCTGTGGGGCGAACGTGAGCGTGCCCTTTGCTTTGCCGGCGACACCCAGCACGTGAGTGGTGTCGCGGCCGCGTTCCACGAAGCGCACCTTCGTGCCGGCGACGAAATTGGAGATCTTGTAGGCCAGCGACCACCTCTTGCCGTGCTTACGGGTGACGTGCACCTTCACTGTCGCCGGCGCCACGTCCTCTGAGACTTCGAGCTTCGCTATCGGCGCCGATCCGCCGACCGCCTGCACGTGCCAGGTGCCGGCCTTCGGTTTGCGCAGCAGCACCAGCACCTGGTGCGGGTCGGGCGAGACGGCGGCCATGAACTGCCCGTTCACCATCGCGAGCTTTCCGGGCGCGGGCGTGGTGTAGGTCTGCCCGCCGGGGCCCATGAGCGCCACTATCGGGGTGCCGGAGGAGGATGTGATGCGCAGCTCCTGACCTTCCCCGCCGGAGGGGAGCGTGAACGTATCTTCTTCCGAGGCAGCTGAGGTGGTGGCCAGCGGCGGGAGCCCGCGGGAGAACTCGGCCGTCTTTGGCAGGAAGAGCGCCGATTCTTCTTTTACGAAGCCGCCATTGTGTTTCTGAAGAGGTTTCTGGCTGTACTGCTTGAGCTGGTCGGAGCATTTGGCGTTGCCGAACAGCCCGCCCGAGATGTTGCCGTCGGAGAAGCGGTAGCGACCCTGCACACCCCCGCCGAAGATCCCTTCGGCGCCTACGTGCAGGCAGCCGGCGGCGTACAGGTTGTTGATCAGACCCGCGACTTCGGCGCTGAGTATCCACACTTTCATGTACACGTTGCCTTTGGCCTGCCACAAACCGCTCGAGGGTTCGTCCCAGAAGCCGGCACCGCCGGACACTTCGATCACCGGTTCTTTGGAGTCGAAGGGGAAGTGAAGATTGAAGGTGACCTGAGCGTCCACGTACCCATCGGTGTAGACGTCGGCGGCGATCGTGGCGATGTCGTCGTCTTTGTAGGAGAGCTTTCCTTCGCCCCCGAAGAAGCCGAATTCGGTGGAGGTGGCTTCGCGGAACGCGAACGCGAATTCGAGCTCCAGCAGCGCGGCGATCTTCGCGCCAAGGCTCCCCCCAAAGGCGAGCGGGTTCACGCCGACCGACGCCCCGATCTCGTTGAGGTTGATACCCGGGTAGATCGGGACTCCGGGTTCGGCCTTGAACTTCATCGACGCGGACTGGAATTCACCTTTCTTGAAAGCGAGTTCGGCTTCGAGTTCGACGATTTCTTCACCGAAGGTGATTGTGCCCTTCGCCTGCCAGCTATCTCGCTTGGATTCTTCTTCGTATTCCGGGAAGTAGTAGACGAACGACGCTTTTTTCACCTTGAAGATCGGCGCGAGGCTCGCTTCGCCGATTTCGAACTTCAACGAGTCGAGTTCGATGCCGGTTTCAAGGTTCGCGTGGATCTCGAGCGCGCCAGTGGCTTCGAAGTTGACGGATTTCAGGTCGAGGTTCACCTGCGCGTCGAACAGCGCTTGCCCTTTTTTGCTCAGGAAAACCTGGATCTGGCCGGTGAGCGGGAACCCGCCCGGCAGCGTCGCGCACGCGGCGAGCTGGTTTTTCGGAGGGCAACAGCTGGCCTTTTTTTCGCCGGAGCTGCATTCATGACCCACGGCGAGCGCCATCAACAGGGTCTTGGAGGGCGCTCCAGCGGTGTGGGCGGTGCGGCGCGTGGACCCCGTGATCGCTTTGAAGGTGGTTTTGTTCTGGAAAGCTTCGAACTGGAGCGTCATCGGTTCGCTTTCTAGATCGCGTCCCCCGAGCACCACATCGCCGATGGGCGTGTTCAAGAGCTCCACCTCAACCGGCGAGCCGGAGAGCTGCACTTCGGTTGACAGCCCGAGATGCCTCACTTCGTGGATCTTGAACACACCGAAGCCGCCCCCCACCGGCACGAGATCCATCCCGTTGAGCGCAACCTGCTTCGAGGCGATCACGTAACCGCCTTTATTGGGGAGCGTCTGGATGCATTCGGCGACCAGTTGCGCGCTGGCCACTTCAAAGGTTTTCTTGCATTCCCCTTCCCCGCCGTCTTTGGGTGGGATCGACACCGTCGTGGAGGGAATGCTCAGGCCGAAGTGCGTGCTGGAGCTTTCTTTGTTGGAGTTGGTGACCGTCAATCCGATCGTATGCACCCCCGGCGCAAGGATCAGGTGCACGATCGGGTTTGTGCCCGTGGATGTGTCGGTCCTGCCGTCCCCGTTGAGATCCCACGCGTAGGAGATGATGTGGCCGTTCCCCGGCCGCGAGCCGGCGCCGCTCAGCGCGATCGACTGCCCTGAGAAAGGGTTGGGGGTTTCCAACGACACCGACGCTTTCGGTGGAGGTGGCGGTGGGGGAGGAGGCGGCGGTGGGGGCGGGGGCGACGACGGTTCGGATTCGAAGCTTAGATCGTCGATCGCGATTTCGTCTTCGTTGGATTCGTTGGTGACGATCGAGAAGTAGCTGATCGTCTTCGCCCCACCCGCGAGTGCAATAGCGATGTGTATCCAACCGCCGCCGGCAAGCGACGCTTCTTCGCTCACCACCGGTTCGCCTGTGCTGTTGAAACCGGTCAACTTGGCCACCGGAGCCAGCCCGCCGACGGTGAGGTTGCGGACCTCCATCCCCACGGACCCTCGTCCCTGGCCGAGCAATTGACCGTATGTGCCGCTGGAGTTGAAGCTGGCCGGGTCGGGTTTGCACCTGCCCAGGAGCGCGTAGTTGGGCGATGAGAAGGCAACGCCGGGCGCTCCCTCTTTTTGGACCGAGGGCGAGCCACAGTCGCCTACGGAGGACGCTTTCAGCCCGAGCGTGGCGGATTTCCCCAGCCTGAGCCCCTGCGCTTCGTACTGGTTGCCCACGAGCGTGCCCGCAGCCAGGCCATCGAAGTTCACCACGGTTTCGGCGGCGCGAGCGGGCGTGACAAGGGGCAGCAGCGCGAGCACCGCACAGGCACACGCCACCGTCCCCGCGCGCCGCAGGATCCCCGCAAGCTCCGCCCCCACACCGGGCCGCTCGTACATTGCCAACGACCATTTCACGACACCGCGTCGTTGTCAACCCACATGGACGATCGTTGCGCGTCTCCCCACGCCGCATAATCGATGCCGGCGGTCGTGGGAGGCTCATCCTCAAGCAATACCTCGTCCCACCTTTCGGCCCCTGAAGTGGCGACATCACTGACTCGGCGTCGCAGGTGGGGGAACCCAGCCGGCCCTCACCCGCGCGCGCGCGTCGGCATAGCGATGCACCTCATAGACGATCAGCGCGGAGAGGATCGTGGCGAGGACACCCAACGTCGCAAGCGATGAGATCCCCACCGCCACAGTGACGGGCGCGAGCGCGAGCAGCACAATTGCGCACACGAGCCGCCGACGGCTGAGCGTGTGCATGTTGCGTAGGCGAAAGGCCACATGCGCAAGCAGATACGCCGCCGCCCCACCGAGCAGCGCAAAGGCGGGCACGAGCTTCAGCGAGGTACTCACGTCCTCGAGCGTGAGCTTCAACCCGACGGCGAGCAACGCGATGCCGGCGACCATCGGGAAGTGCAGGTAGGAGTAGGAGTCGCGCGCCATCTCGTTGCGCTCGCGCCCTTCCTCGGTGCTCGACAGCCGCCGCTCGGCGACGATGGCGGTGACGTCGAAGTACACCCACCAAAGCGCTGCCGCCACCACCACGCCGAGCACGGCCGCGACGACGATACCGGTGTCTAGCACCACCTTCGCGCCAACCCCCAGCGCCACGATCGACTCGCCCAACGCGATCAACACGATCAGCCCGTGACGCTCGGCGAAGTGCCCCGGCACGAGCTTCCAGCCGTCGGCGCCGAACAGGTAGGGGCCGCCCATGTCGAGCACCAGCGCAAGTCCCCAGAACCCGAGCTGAAGCGCGCCGCCGGCGAAAGCCGCCGCGAACAGCAAGCCCGCGCCGATGGTGGTGCTGTAGGCGAGCCCCGCAACCGAATGCCTCAGCGCCCCGTCCTCGCGGCTTGCGATCGTAAACAGCGCGATGTGCGCGCCGCGTACGACCGCGTAGGCGCACGCGAACAGAAGCGCCTCGCCGCCAAAGGCGCCCGGCACGCAGAGCGCCGCCACAAGCATCGCCGCCATCGCGGCGAAGATCACCAACCGCACGCTCCCCTCCTCGGGGTCGACCACGCTCGTCAACCACGCGTACCCCACCCATGCCCACCACAACATTCCCAGCACGAGCACTCCCTTCAACAGCCCTTCCCACGTGGGGGTGCGGGCCATGAGCGCCGTACATTGCGTGAGCGCGAGCACGAACACGAGATCGAAGAACAGCTCGAGCGGCGTCACCCGCTCGCCATCGCGCATGACGGCCGTCAAGCGAGGCGACCGCCGTTCAGAGACCGTGCTCACACAGCCATCTTCGCAAGCCTCGATACTGTGATGAGGACAGGAGGACAGATGACGAGTCACGGCTCCGCCGACGCGCATTGCGAGGCCCACGGCCCTCGGTCCCCCCGGGGGCGCGCTTCGCACCCCTCAGCCCGCGCGCAGCCTCGCGCGATACGTCCTACGCAGCCTCACGCAGCCTCGCGCGATACGTCCTACGCAGCGTCCTACGCAGCCTCGCGCAGCCTCGCGCGATACGTCCTACGCAGCCTCGCGCGATACGTCCTAACTACTGACACCGAAGGGGAGCCATCCCCGATGATGTAGCGAGTGTGCGGGCGTACGGTCCCGCTCATGCTCCGTCTCGCTCGTCTGTCGATCAGCAGGCCACGAGGAGCGCTTGCGGCGTGGGCCATCGTGGCCGTACTGCTCGCCCTGATCGGTCTCGGTGTCAGCAAATCGCTCTCGCCGTCGATCGTGGTGGTGCCGGGAACGGAGTCATCGCGCGCCCAACACCTCACCGACGCCCAATTCGGGCCGACGCAGCTTGTTCCGATCCTGCTGCAAGGACCCACTGAACAGCTCGACAAGCAGGGACCGAAGCTCGTGGCGGCGCTTGTGAAGCGACCGCGCACGCGCGCCCTCAGCGCGTGGGACGCGGGCGCGGCGTCGCAGGGGCTGCGGCCCTCTCCCACAGCGGCGATGATCGTCGTGTCGGTGGACAAGCCCGAAAAGACCGTCGTCAACTACGACCAGCCGCAGATCGAAGCGATCGTCGCGCACCAGATCTCGGCTCCCGTTCGCGCGAGCATAACCGGACAGCCCTCCATCGACCGGGCGTTGAAGGACCAGACGATTTCCACCACCCGCCGCTCCGAGCTGATCGCGGTTGGGATCCTGTTCGTGCTGCTCCTG
>DATBTP010000068.1:0-11226 GCA_036559185.1 Solirubrobacteraceae bacterium
GATTGGTCGACTTGGGGGCGGTGCGACTCGACCCGTTCTACGACGCGGCCGTGCGCAGCATGAGCGTGTCCTGGCACAATTTCTTCTTCGGCGCCTACGAGCCCGGCGGGAGCGTCTCGATCGACAAGCCACCCGTGGACCTGTGGTTGCAGGTCGCCAGCGTGAAGCTGCTCGGCTGGGGCTCGACATCCTTGAAGCTGCCCGAGGCGCTCGCCGGAACCGCGTCCGTGCCGTTGCTCTACGCCGCCGTGAGACGCCCCTTCGGCACCATCGCGGGACTCGTGGCGGCGCTCGCGCTGGCGGTGCTCCCGATCGAGGTCGTCACCGCTCGCAGCGACACGATGGACGCGGTGATGATGATGCTGCTGGTGGTGGCGCTACTGCTGCTCGTGCGTGCTTGCCAGAGCGGGCGCACCGTGTGGCTGCTGGCGGCCGCCGCCTCGCTTGGCCTGGCTTTCAACGTGAAGCTGCTCGAGTCGATGGTGGCGCTACCGGGCCTGCTCGCGCTCGCCTGGCTCGGCTTGCCGCGTTCCCGCGCGAAGGACGCGCCGCCCGACGCGAGCGAGCGCCCAAAGCCCGCGGCGCGCGGACGGCGCGTATGGCAGTTGGCGGCGGCGGCGGCGGTCTACGTCGCGGTGGCCCTGTCGTGGCTCGGCGCGACACTGCTCTACCCCGCGCACGAGCGTCCGTGGGCGATCGGCTCCACGAACGGCAGCGCCTGGAACGCGGCGTTCGTGTTCAACGGCAGCGAACGGTTGACGGGCAAAACGGTGGAAGTGGGTCAACCTACGTCCACGACGCGACGCCAGGTCAGCACGGGCGTGAAGGATCGCGGCGCGACGGAGCCGATCACACCGCCCTCCCCCACGCGCCTACTCGCGCGCCAAGGCCAGCTGCCGGCGAGATGGTTGGGCTGGGAGGCGCTCGCCGCGTTGCTGCTCGGCGTGGCGGTCGTGATCTCGCTGGCTCGCCGTCACTCCGATCGCCTGAAGCGCGCGACGGCGATCGGAGTGTTCGTGTGGCTGCTCACGGGGATCGCGCTCTTCAGCGCGATGGCGAGGCTTCACCCCCGCTATGTCGAGAGCTTCACCCCGGCCGTCGCCGCCATGTACGGCATCGGCGTGGCGCTCGTGGCCGGTGGCGGCAGGCGCGTCAGGTGGTTGGCGGTAGCGCTCACCGCGCTGCTCGCGATCCCGCTCGTGGCGAGCGTGGAAACCGTGAAAGAAGAGACCTCTGACGCCGGCAATGTAGGTGCGCTCGGCGGCGAAGAGCAGCACGCGCTGAGCGCCTACCTGCTCGCCCACCGGGCGGGGGAGCGCTACGAGGTGGCGGCCGGCTCAGCCACGACGGTCGCGTCCCTGATCGTGCGCGACCAGCGCCCCGTGCTGATGCTCACCAGCTACAACGGCCGCCCCCTTACAGGCGTCGCGCAACTGAAGGCGCTCGCGGCCCGCGGCGAGGTGCGCTTCGCGTTCCTCGATTCCCAGTGCGGCGCGCGCACACCCATGACGGCGGCCGCTTGCGCGCCGGCCGCACGCTGGGTCAGAGCGCACGGGACCGACGTCTCCCACCAGGCCGGGCTGCGCTCCAAAGGGATCCTCTGGCGACTGCCGTGAGAGCGTCCACCACACCCCAGCCGGCTCGCCCCACCGCGCGACCGGACGGGACGCTAGCGTGAATGGGGTGAACGCCACAACCCCCTCAGCGTCGCTGCGCATCCTCGTTGTCGACGACGAGGCGTCGTTGCGTGACACGCTCACGCGCTCCTTCTCGAAGGAGGGTCATTCCGTCGCCGCCGTCGCCGACGGAGCCGAGGCGATCGAGCGCGCCGGCGCCGAACAGTTCGACGTGATCCTGCTCGACGTGGCGCTCGGCGCCGGCCCGAACGGGTACGACGTGTGCCGCACGCTGCGCGAGCAGCGCAACATCGTGCCGATCATCATGCTCACCGCACTCGACACGGAGGCGGACGCGGTTCTGGGGCTGGAGGCGGGCGCCGACGACTACGTCACCAAGCCCTTCGGGCTGGCCGAGCTGCGCAGCCGCATTCGCGCGGTGCTGCGCCGCAGCGGACCGCGGGCGCTCGGACGCGAGGTGTTGAGCATCGGGCCCGTGACGGTCGACCGCGGCCACCGCGAAGCGAGCGCGTACGGCGAGCAGGTGAAGCTCACGTTCTCCGAGTTCGAGCTGCTCGCCCAGCTGATGAGCGAGCCGGGCAGGCTGTTCAACCGCCAAGAGCTCTTGCGCGCGATCTGGGGGGATTCGGCCTACCGCGACCCGCGCGCGATCGACGTCCACATCAGGCACCTGCGCGAGAAGGTCGAGCGCAAGCCCGAGGAGCCGAAGTTGATCCTGACGGTACGCGGCGCGGGATACCGATTTCAGGAGCCGTGAGCGACGCGGCGCGGCCACCCGGCGCCGCCGTGGGCGATGGCGGCGCGCGACCGGAGGACACGGCCACGCGAGCGGGCGAGGGTGGACGCAGGCGGGTCCTGGGGCTGCGACCCAGGGTGTTCGCGGCGCTGCTGCTCTCGAGCGCCGTGACGTTGGCGGTGGCGGCGCTCGCGCTGCTCTCGCCCCTCGAGCAACGACTGCGCTCCGACGGCGAGCGCGCCGTGTTCACGGCGATCGCCGCCTCCCGTCCACAGCTCGCCGAGGTGGCGGTCGACACCGCCACGCGACAACCAGACGCGGGCGAACTGGCCGCCACGGTGGCGCTGCTGCGCCGCCGCTCCGGCGCCCAGGTGACGGTGCTCGACCGCCGGCTCGCCACCGTCTACTCGCCGGCTAACCAAGATCTCGACGTGCCCGACTACTACGCGCAGGCAAGGCGCGCGCTCAGCACGGGACGCGGCGTGCACACGCTCGTCGGCAACGAGCTGGTGGCGGCCGAGCCGATGAGCATCGGCGAGAACGGCCCGACCTATGCCGTCGTGCTCGTGCGGCGCCTGGAATATGTGAGCTCCGCGGTACACGTCGTGCAGAACGCGTTCATCGAGGCGGCGGCCGGGGGCTTTGGGATCGCGCTGCTCTTGGGGATCGCACTCACGACAACGCTCTTGCGGCGGCTGGAGCGACTGCGCGAAGCCGCCGGGGAGCTCGAGCGTCGCGGCCTCGACGCGCCGCTACACGTCGACGAGCGCCGCGACGAGATCGGCGACCTGACGCGGGCTTTCGCAAGCATGCAGGAACGATTGCGCCGCCAGGAGCAGGCGCGTCACGCGTTCGTGGCAACCGCCTCGCACGAGCTGCGCACCCCTCTGGCCTCGCTCGACGGCACGCTCGAGCTGCTCGAAGACGACCTCGACCCGCAACGCCTGGACATCGAAGACGCGCGCGAGCGAACGACCAGAGCGCGCGAGCAGTCGCGGCGGCTATCGAGCCTCGCGTCGGACCTGCTCGACCTGAGCCGCTTGGATGCCGTGGCGCCGTTGCGCACAGAGCCGGTCGAGCTGGGCGAGCTTTGCCGCGCGGTTGCCGCGGAGTTCGAGCACCGGGCTAGCGAGCGCGAAGTGCGGATAGAGATGCGTCCCGCGCTTGGCTCCTGCTGGGCTCTCGGCGATCCGGGCGCCATCGCGCGGATCGCTCGGATCCTGCTCGACAACGCGATCGGCGTCGCCCCCAAGGGGTCGAGCGTAAGCGTTCACACGACGATCGTCGGAGCGAACGCCGAGATCGCCGTGAGCGATAGCGGCCCAGGGGTGCCCGAGGAGGAGCGCGAGCGCATATTCGAGCGCTTCCAGCGGGGCAGCGCCGCCAGCGGGCGCGGCGGCTTCGGCCTCGGGCTGGCGATCGGCAGGGAGCTGGCGACTCGGATGGGCGGCTCGCTGCGGCCGCGAGCGCCCACCTCGGACGCCGCGATAGGTGGGGCGTGCTTCGTGTTGCTAGTCCCCACAACCCCGCCCGACGACGGCGCCGAGCGCTAAACCGGCCACCGCGCAACGCCGACCTCGCGGATCGGCGAGGATAGCTCGGGTGAAGTCCACATCCGAGACGAGCGAGCTCAACGCCGCCGCCGTGCTAGAGCGGATCGCTCGGCGCGCGCATGCGAGCGGACGACTCGCGCTCGACACGGAGTTCATGGGCGAGGGCCGCTACAGGACATTGCTGTGCTTGATCCAGCTAGCCGTGATCGGCGACGACGGGACGCAACGGGTAGAGCTCGTAGATCCGCTGCGCGAGTCCGCCACCAACCCGACCGCGGACGCGGCGGCAGACGGCTGGGGAGCGCCGCTCGCGAGGGCGCTCGCCGACCGCGGCGTCGAGATCGTGGTTCACGCCGGTCGCCAGGACGTGGCGCTCCTGCGTCGTACGTTGGCGTGTGAGCCCGGCAACATCTTCGACACCCAGGTGGCGGCGGGTTTCCTGGGGATGCCCGCGCAATGCTCGTATGAGGCGCTGCTCGGCGAGATACTCGGCGTGCGGCTGGCCAAGAGCGCGAGCTTCACACGGTGGGACGCGCGCCCGCTCTCCGAGGAGCAGCTCTCCTACGCGCGCGGGGATGTTCTGCACCTGCTCGCGCTAGCCGCCGAGATACAGAGCCGCCTCGAGCGGCTGGGCCGCTTGGAGTGGGCACGCGAGGAGTGCGAGTACCTGGAGCGGGTGAGCGACGAGCGCGACCTCGAGGCGATCTTCGAGCGACTGCCACGCATCCGGGGACTGACCGCAACGTCGCAGGGCGTCGCGCGCGAGCTTGTGGAGTGGCGCGAGCACACCGCCGCCGCGCGCGACCGGCCGGTCCAGAGCGTGCTCGGCGACAGCGCGCTGGTGGAGATCGCCAAGCGCAAGCCCTCCTCGCCACGCAAGCTCGAGGACATCAGGGGCGTCGGTCAGGGGAGCCTGCGCCGGCGCGGCGAGGAGATCCTGCAGGCCGTGGAGCGAGGCCTGCGGCGCACGCCTGCCCCACTCGACGGCGTGGCGCGACCCACCCATCCCCAGCCCGCGGACGCGCCGCTGATCGCCCTCTGCGAGGCGCTGGTGCGGGCGCGCGCGCGCGAAGCCGACCTCGCCTACGAGGTGCTTGCCTCACGGGCCGACCTGCAGGCGATCGTCGTGGGCGAGCGCACGCGCGAGCGCGCCAAGGTCCGCACGCTGCGTGGCTGGCGCGGCGAGCTGGTCGGACACGAGCTGCTGGCGCTGCTGGACGGGCGCGTATCGCTTTCGGTAGAGGATCGCCTCGTGCGTGTTAGCCCCGACTGAAGTCGGTCTATTCGATGTGGTTGTACACGGTGAACATCGGCATATACATCGAGATGACGATGAAGCCGACAATCGAGCCGATGACGATGATCATGATCGGCTCGAGGATCGAGGTGAGCGCTTTGACCGACGCTTCGACCTGATCCTCGTAGAAGTCGGCGACCTTGCCGAGCATCGCGTCAAGCGCGCCCGTCTCCTCGCCCACGCCCACCATATGGGTGACCATCGTGGGGAAGATCGTCGTCTTCGACAACGGCTCTGAGATCGTTCCGCCGCGCTTGACCGAGGCGATCACCCCGTCCATCGCCTCCTCGACCACCACGTTGCCGCCGGTCTTGCCGACGATCTCGAGCGCCAGGAGCAGAGGCACGCCGGCGGTCGTCAGCGAGGAGAGGGTACGCGACCAGCGCGCCACTGCCACCTGCTGGACGATCGTGCCGATCTTCATCGGCACGCGCAGCCGGAAGCGATCCCACTGGGGGCGACCCCAGCTCGAGGTCTTCCACTTCAGGAACGTGAAGATCGCGAGAGCGGTCCCACCGAACATCGCCCACCAGTAGCCGATCACCATGTGAGACATGAGCACCGACACTTCGGTGATCGCGGGGAGTTTTCCACCGAACTGCTTGAAGACGCCCGCGAACACGGGGACGAGGAACGCGACGAGGGCCATCATGACCGCTACGGCGAAAGTGATGACGAGCGCCGGATAGATCATCGCCGAGCGGATCTGACGGCGCAGCGAGGCGTCCTTCTCGAGCTGGTCGGCGACGCGCATCAGCGACTCCTCCAAGAGGCCTCCCGCCTCGCCGGCGCGTGTCATCGCCACGAACAGGGGGTTGAACACCTTCGGGTGCGCTTCCATCGCGCCACTCAGCGAGAGCCCCGCCTCGACGTCCTTTCGCACCTGCACGACGGTCTCCTTGAGGAACTTGTTCTCGGTTTGCTCCTCGAGGACGTAGAGCGCGCGCAGGATCGACAGGCCCGAGGAGATCATCGTGGCGAGCTGGCGCGAGAAGACGGCGAGCTCGCCCGCCTTCACCGACTTCATGAAGGTGAGCTCGATCTGGCGCGAGGCGTGCTTGTCGGCGATGTCGAGCACTATCATGCCGCGCGACTTCAGCTGGTTTGAGACCGCTTCCCTCGAGTCCGCTTCGATCTCTCCGCGGGCCTTCACGCCCGCGAGATCCATCGCCTTGAAGACGTAAGTGCTCACCTCACGCCGCCATCATGCCGCCGCCGAGCAGACGACGCAGCTCCTCCGGAGCGGAAGAGCGTTCCTCGGCCAGTTTCTGGGAGATCTTGCCCGTGCGCACGAGCTGCACGAGCGCGGCGTCCATCGTCTGCATCCCGTGGGCAGAGCCGGTCTGCAAGACCGAGTAGATCTGGTGGGTCTTGCCCTCGCGGATCAGGTTGCGCACGGCGGGGTTGGGGACGAGCACCTCGCACGCCGCCACGCGGCTTGAGCCGTCGGCCGTGGGCAGTAGCTGCTGGGTGACGATCCCCTGCAGGGCAACCGACAGCTGCACGCGCACCTGGCCCTGCTGAGAGGGCGGGAACACGTCGATGATGCGGTCCACGGTTTGGGCGGTGTCCTGGGTGTGCAGCGTGGCGAACACCAGGTGGCCCGTCTCGGCCGCCGTGAGGGCCGTGGAGATCGTCTCGAGGTCGCGCATCTCGCCCACGAGGATCACGTCGGGGTCCTGGCGCAGCGCGGCCTTCAACGCCTCCGCGAAGGACTGCGCGTCCGAGCCGAGCTCGCGCTGATTGACCAGGCACTTCTTGTGGGCGTGGAGGAACTCGATGGGATCCTCGATCGTCATGATGTGCTCTTCGCGCGTGGAGTTGATCTCGTCGATCATCGCCGCGAGCGAAGTAGACTTGCCCGACCCGGTCGGCCCGGTCACGAGCACGAACCCTCGCGGCTTGCGAGTGAAGTCGTGCACGGCCCGCGGCAAACCGAGCTGGTCGATCGAGTTCAGCTCGAACGGGATCAGGCGAAACGCCGCACCGACCGCGCCGCGCTGGAAGTAGGCGTTGACCCTGAAACGAGCGTGGCCGGGGATCGAGTAGGCGAAGTCCAGCTGCCAGTTGGTCTCGAGCCGCTGACGCTGGTCGCCGGAGAGGATCGAGTAGACGATCTCACGCGTGTCTGTGTCCGACAGGATGGGATATCCCTCCACAGCCGAGAGGCGCCCGCGTACTCGCACTGTCGGCGGCGCACCGGCGGAGAGGTGCAGGTCGGAGGCACGCCGCGAGACGACCTCCATCAGCAGATCGGCGAAGTCGATGTTCATCACTTGACCTGCCTGGGAGAAGCCAGGCCAATACCCGGCCTCGCGTGGGCCGAGAGCCCCGGGCGCGCACGGCGCGGCGCGTGTGCATGAAGTCTCATGCGCCCCTTATCGGCAAAAGCGCCGCGCATCTCAACTACTCCCGATCACACGAGCGATCTCAGCGACCGAGGTAAGCCCTTGGCGAACCTTCTCAAGCCCGTCGTCGCGCAGGCGGCGCATCCCCTCGCGGACCGCGACCTCGCGGATCTCCTCGGAGGAGCGACGCTCCAGCGCCATCCGGCGGACCTCCGAGGAGAGCGTCATCACCTCGTAGATGCCAAGGCGCCCCCGGTAGCCCGTGTTCGAGCAGCGGCGGCAGCCGACGGGCTCGTAAGCCTCCACGTCGACGAGCACCTTGTAGCCGCTTTCGCGCAGCACCTCGGCGGGGACGATGGCGCGTTGCTTGCAGTTGGAGCAGAGCATGCGCGCGAGCCGCTGGGCGAGCACGCAGTCGAGCGCCGAGGCGACGAGGAACGGCTCTATCCCCATCTCGGTCAGGCGCGTAATTGCCGACGGGGCGTCGTTCGTGTGAAGCGTGGAGAGCACGAGGTGACCGGTAAGCGCCGACTCGACGGCGATCTGGGCGGTCTCGCGGTCGCGGATCTCCCCCACCATGATCACGTCGGGGTCCGCGCGCACCATCGCGCGCAGGCCTGTCGCGAACGTGAGCCCGACCTTGTTCGACACCTGCACCTGGGTGATGCCGTCGAGTTCGTACTCGACCGGGTCCTCGACGGTGATGATGTTCTTCTCCGGCGTGTTGAGCGCGAGCAGTGCGGCATAGAGCGTGGTGGACTTGCCCGAGCCCGTAGGACCGGTGACGAGCACGGCGCCGTGGGTCTCGTTGAAAGCGCGTTCGAAGCGCTCGCGCTCGGTGTCGGCCATGCCGAGCTTCTCTAGCTTCATCACCACGGAGTCCTTGTCGAGGATGCGCATCACGATCGACTCGCCGTGGACGGAGGGCAGCGTGACGACGCGCAGGTCGACGTGGCGTCCGTCGACGGTGAGCCCCACGCGGCCGTCCTGAGGCAGGCGGCGCTCCGCGATGTCAAGCTCGGCCATGATCTTCACGCGCGAGACCACGCCAGCCGCCATGCGTCGCGGGACGGTGGTGATGTCTTGCAGGATGCCGTCCACGCGCACGCGCACGCGCACCTCGTGGCCGTCGGGCGCCAGATGCACGTCGGAGGCGCCCCGCTCGACCGCCTGGGCGACGATCTGGTTGACGAGCTTGACGACCGGGGCGTCGTCGGCGGTCTCGCGCAGGTTGACGATCTCGGCGCTCGAATCCTCGCTGTCCTCCGGCGCGGCCTCCCCGGAGACGACGTCCTCCAGGCGCGCCATGCGCGATATGAGGTCGCCGATCGCGTCGGGCGAGGCCACCGCCACCCGCACCTCGTATCCGGTCATGATCGCCACGTCGTCGACGGCGAGCACGTTGGATGGATCGGCCATCGCGAGCAGCAGCGTGCGCTTGTCGACAAACGACACCGGCACCGCCTGGTAGCGCTTGGCGGCCGTGTTTACCACGAGGTTCGCCGCGCCCATGTCCACCGGGAAGGTGTCGAGGTCGAGGTGGTCGAGCCCGTAGCGCTCGGCGAGCGCGCGGGCGAGCCCGTCGGCGGTGACCGCGTTCCTTGCCAGCAGCACGCGCTCGGGGGTGGTGCCTTCGTTGCGCGACGACTCGATCGCGTGATCGACCTGCTCGCGCGAGGCGAGTCCCATTTCGACGATCACATCGGTGAGAAAACGGGACGAGGAGCCTCTACGAGACGGCGCGGTAACGCCCGCGACGGTTTCCCCGGCGCGCCTATCGACTTCGCCGGAAGAAGCCTCGCCACCATCCGACGGCGGGCTCGCCGGGCCCCCGGCGCCGCCGTCCCCGGCCCGATCTACCTCCTGGCCAGACCGCGAAGAGCCGCCTTCCCCGGCCCGCTCCCGCTCGGCCTCTTCGCGATCGACCTCCACCTCCACGGAGCGCTCGTCGAAGCCGAGGAAAGGGTCCTCGTCGCGCAGCTCGCTCCGATGGCGGCTCATCGGGCGCGCCCTCGGTCCGCGCGCCCTCGGCCGGCGCGCCCTACGCTAAGGCTCCTCGATCCCGGCCCCGCGGCGCATCGCGTGAAGCGGCGCGGGCACGCCGGTCCAAAACTCGAAGCTGAGCGCACCCTGAGCGACGAGCACCTCGAGCCCACCCACGGTGACCGCGCCACGCGAGCGCGCGAGGACAAGCAGGGGCGTGGGCTCGTCGCGGTAGACCAGATCGATGACATACCCATAGCTACCGACCTGATCGGCCGTTAGAGCGAGTTGGTTGAGCGCGGCAGCCTCACTGGCCGAGCGTTGCAGGCCAACCGACGTGCAGTTGATGAGCAGGTCGGCCTTCACCGGAGAGCTCACCGCGCGCGCGCCCAACTGGTCCGCGAGCGCGACCGCGCGCTCATGGGTTCGGTTCCATACAGAAACCTTGCCCGCACCCGCGCTCAAGAGGCCCCACACCACCGCGCGCGCGCTCCCGCCCGCGCCGAGCACGAGCGCGCTCATGCCCGCCGGCGAGCGCCCAAGCGCCGCGACAACACCGGGGGCGTCCGTGTTCTCAGCGGCGATCGAGCCATCGGGCGCGAAGCTGAGCATGTTGGCCGCGCCGATCGCGCTCGCCGACTCGCTCGCCCGGTCGGCCAGCGCGAACGCGGCCTGCTTGTGGGGGATCGTGACGTTCACTCCCACGAATCCGCTGGCGGGTAGCGCGCGCGCCGTCTCCTCGAACAGACCCGGCGGCATCGGCAAACGCTGGTAGCTCCATCCCTCGAGCCCGCACGCCTCGAACGCGGCCCTGAACATCGCCGGCGAGCGGCTGTGCGAGACGGGCCAGCCAACCACCCCCAGCCGCTTCATCGCTTGTGGCATTCGGGCACGCGTCCGCCGTTGCGGCTCAACGCTTCGCGGTAAGCGGCGGCGTTGCGTTCGAACTGGGCATAGCTAGTCGAGAACACCTGCTCGCCGCAGCCGTCGGCGCCAGCGACGTAGTAGAGGTAGGACACATGCGCGGGATGGGCGGCGGCCACGATCGCCGCGGCGCCCGGGTTGGAGATCGGCGTGGGTGGCAAGCCCTTGTGAATGCGCGTGTTATAGGGCGAGCTCGAAGCCAGCTGGGATTCGGTGAGCGGGTGGATGAAGTCGCGCAGCGCATAGCGCAGCGTGGCGTCCACGCCGAGCGTCATGTTCAGGCGCAGGCGGTTGTAGACAACCGCCGCCACGAGCGGCCGGTCGTGCGCGATGCCGGCCTCCCGTTCGACTATGGAAGCCACTATGAGCATGTCGTAGGGCGTCACGCCGAGCACTTTCGCGCGGTGGACCTCCCCCCCGCCGAAGTTCGCGCGAAACGCGGCGAGCTGTTCTGAAACGAGCTCTGAGGAGGGCGCGGTCGAATAGAGTTCGTAGCTGGCGGGGAAGAGGAATCCTTCGAGGCCGCGCCTGCCCGCGGGGGCGCCGTAGGCGGAGGGTCGCAGCAGGCCGGCGCGCTCGGCTTTGACGACCGCCTTCGAATAGTCGCCGCGCAGGCCGTCCTCGCGCGCCAAAGCGGCTATCTGCGCCTCTGTGTAGCCCTCGGGGATCACCACCTTCACGATCCTCGGCGGCGGTGGCGGCGTCGACCGGTTGGCGCGCCTCACTAGCACCACGGCGAGGAGTCCGG
>DATBTP010000069.1:0-4765 GCA_036559185.1 Solirubrobacteraceae bacterium
CGGGATGACCTGCGCGTAGGGGATCGTGCGCGCGTCCTCGATGATCTCGCGCGCCAGGCTCGTAGCGCCCTCCCGCGCGCGTGTGGACGCGCTCGCCTTGACTGAGATGTCGATCAAGCCGAGTAGGCCAACGAGGCCAACCAACAGGATGACCATTGCGGTGAGCGTCTCGATCAGCGTGAAGCCTGCCTCCGAGCGGATGCTCCGGCCCCCGAACCACCTAAAGATTGTGCGAAAAGATACAAGCATGAGCGTCGAACCGATCACCGGTGGTGTCGGCAGGAGCGCTCGGCTACTTGAGGGGCGCTACTGGTTCAAGGCCAGCGTTTCGAGCAGCATGTCCCAATCTTCCATGCCCCTGCCCACTTCGAGTTCTTCGAAGCGCAGGGCGAGGCGTTCGTCGGTTGCGACGAGGCCTTTGTCGGTGGGCTGCACGTAGGGCCTCAACAGCCCGCGCGGGATTTCTTTGACTTCGATTGCTTCCACGTGGCGGACATACTGCTTGGTGGCCGCTGTCACCGCCCCGAACCCGCCGGCGCTCCACGTGCGGACGTCGCCACAGAGGTCGGGCACCTTCAGGAGCGTCATTTCGCGCATCCCTTTGACGAATCTCTGCGCGTCGCGGTTGATCGTCGGGTTGCTCCAACGCAACGGGCTCACCGCCTTCACGAACCTCTGCACGATCTTCGCGTCGGTGCGATAGCCGGTAGCCCAAAGTGCCCCAGCGGTCTCGTAGGCGAGCTGCTGCTCTTCGTTGTTCTGCGGCGATCCGGCGCCCACATTCGGGCATTCCGTCTTGAACTTGCGGTCGAGCTTGTGGATGTTCGCTTCCACGGTCGGCCACGTGGTCACGGTCGCGTGCAGAGCCGCGTATCCCGCCACGAGATAGGCGTGCGTCGAGGCGACATCCTGGGGCGTCGCGGCGGCGTCGTCGAGCAGCCCGCCGATCGGAGTCAGCCAGATGGCGAGCACAATCCCAACGATCCCCAAACGCCCAAGCATCCCGTCCCAAGGGTATCCTAAGGAAACGTGCGCGGGGTCCGATTTCCGAGGTCCAGCCTCGGTGCGACTCGCATACGGTCGTTCGCGCGCCCGTGGTCGTGCCCCGCAAACAACCAGAACTGCCCGCAAATCGGGCGTTTTGGGGGACTGGTGTAACGGTAACATGGGGGTCTCCAAAACCCTTGCTCGAGGTTCGATTCCTCGGTCCCCCGCTTGGTCCGCTGCCAGGAGGCGATCAGAGCATGAGCGAGGACACCGAGAAGCTGCTTCGCGGCGCCTATGAGGCATTCAACGCCCGCGACATCGAGGGCGCGCTCGCGGCGATGCACGCTGACGTTGATTGGCCGAATGGGATGGAGGGCGGACGCGTGCATGGCCACCGAGAGGTGCGCGACTACTGGCGACGGCAATTCGCGTCGATCGACTCCCACGTCGAGCCTCAACGCATCGAGCCCGGCCCAGACGGGTGCATGATCGTCACCGTTCGTCAGCTCGTGCGAGATCGCGCGGGAAACGTCGTGTACGACGAACAGGTAGAGCACCACTATTCGATCGCCGACGGGCTGGTAAAGCGAATGGACATCCACGCATGGCCGACCAGGTCCCAGCGGTAAGCGACGTGCTCGATGCGATCGAGCGGCGCGACTGGACACGGCTGCGAGGACTGCTCCACCCCGAAATCCACTGGACCACGGCGGTTGAGGAAGATCTTCACGGACCCCACGAGGTGATCGAGCGGCTCTCAAGCGATCCGCCGCCCGCGCCACCCTCCTACCACGAGCTTCGCGACGGACTCGTGTATCGCTGGATCGACTGCCCCGGTTGACGGCGCCGGGCCGCGGGCGCACGCGATGCGCTCGCCCACACGGGTACCGCCCGGGCGTTGATCTCTGGCCTCAGCTTGTGGAGGCAAGCTCCGCCTGATCCAACCAGGAGCTCGGTGTCTTCTCGGCTCGCTGGAGGGTCTCAATCGAGGGCATCTCCTCGACCTCGCCTCGCAGGCGCTGGAAGGGCCACACGACGTTGCAATAGGCCAACACGCGTCGCCTGTCGGCCTCGTCGCAGCTCACCATCGCGGCCCCGATGCGCCAGTCGTCCTCGTGGGCCATGCACGAGCGCACCTCCACTTCCATGCGCGTGGGCGTAGGCTCGCCGCCCACACCCGGCAGCTGCACCGTGAGGCTCGCACGGGTTCCCGCCGCCAGCGGTCGCGAGAGCTCGAAGCCGACCCCGCTCGTGGTCATGTCGCACATGCGGGCCAGCAGCGAGGGGTCCCGCTCATCGGCGTTCTCGTCGCTTGGCACGAGCATGGCGGCCGCGGTGAGCGGGGTGCGGTACTCGCCGCGCAGCTGCCTGTGGTGGGCGACGTGCGCTAGCGTGCGCCCCACGCGTCGCAGCTCCACCGCTCCCAGTACCGGCACGAACCAGGCGGCGAAGCCGTGCATCGGCGGCAACGGTCCCACACCAAGGTCCTCCGCCACGCGCAACAGCAGGCCGGCGCTGAGCAGTGCCGCGCACGCTATCAACATGCGGAACTGGCGCACCGCCTCCCATCCGCCGCGGTCGATGCCCTCCTTCGGCGTCACCTTGAAGGTCGTCCGGCCCGGTCTCACCACGCAGCGAAGCGCGCGCGTGAAGATCTCAGCCGTGCACAGTTCGTAGTGGGTCGCCTCGCCGCTGCCTTGCTGGCCGCGACAGAGGGCTGAGCCCGCGAACACCATCAACAGCGTCGCCGGCGCCCACAGCCCCGCCAGCGCGAGCGGCGCGATCCGAAGCGGTAGCGCCCCCGTCCACAGCACCGCCGCAAGCACCGCGAGCATCAGCAGCCGCATCGGCCCCGCCAGGTAGCCGGTGAGGCTCGCCAGGTAACTCAGGCGCTGCCTCACGGTCAGGCCACGCGCGCGGAAGGGGCTCTCCGGTGTGGTGAACACCGTGAGATTGCCTCTCGCCCAGCGGTCGCGCTGGAGCAGGTAGGAAGCGAGGTCGTGAGGGGCTCGGCCCTGGGCGATCACGCGGTCCTCGTAATGGGTGCGCCAGCCCGCGCGGTGGAGCTTGATCGTTGTGTGGAAGTCCTCGGCGATCGTATCCGTCGCCACACCCCCGATCGACAGCAACGCCTCACGCCTTATCAACGCGCCCGAACCACACCAGAACGCGGCGTTATGGCGATCCTTGCCCGCGCATATCGCCGAGAAGAACACCGACTGCTCGTGCCTGCCAAGGTCGTAATGCTGAATCGAATCGTGGTTAGAGAAATCGTGCGGGGTCTGCACCAAGGCCACCCTCGGATCCTCCAGGTAGCCGACGAGCGTGTGAAGCGCGTCCGGCAGCGGCACGTGGTCGGCGTCGAGCACCAGCACGTACTCGCCCTCTGTAAGCGGCAGGGCATGGTTGATGTTTCCCGCCTTAGCGTTCGATTTGTCGGGGCGGGTCATGTATCGCACGCCCCACTCCCGTGCCAGCCGCTCCGCCTCCGGGCGGCACCCATCGTCGAGCAGCCAGGTGGTGTGGGGGTAGCTCATCAACGCGCAACCCGCGAGCGTCGCCTCGAGCACCGTGACTTGCTCGTCGTAGGTGCAAATGTACACGTCCACGTTTCGTCCGGGCAGGGATCGGGGCCGCTTGCGCGGAGTCACATCCCACGTCAGCCACGTGAGTGTCGCGAGATTCCACAGCCCGTAGATCTCGGTCACGAGCAGACACACCCAAAGCGCTGGATTCGAGCGCTGCCAGCTCCAGCCCACCCGCCACGCCAGATACGCGGTCGACCAACACAATGTCACCGCGGCCAACACCCGCAGCAGGTTTTGACGAGCGCCCCACCACGCGCCCCAGCCTCTCATCGCCGCCGCCGCGCCGGTCGATCGCGCCGGGCGCTTGCGGGGACGGGGGAGCCCCAACGTCACCCAACCGACCAGCCGAAGGCCGACCCGGAAGGTCGGCATCCTGCTTTGCAGAGGTTTGCCCAGGTAACGCATGTGCTGCCCATCGGCCGCTCTCGCCGTTCGGTTGAGTGGCGGGGCTCGCCATGAGAGACGATTTGCGAGGCTTAGCTTCGTGTACCACGTCGAGTTGCGGCAATTTCCTCACAAATCCAACCGCTTCAACCTCACCGGGCCCGAGCTCCGTGCCACCATCCTCGACGCGTGGGCACGAGGCGATTGGGTCGAGTTCGGCGAACGCAAGTGGAGTCCGCACCAGGCCACGCTCACGGTGCTGGAGGGTCCAGAGATACCTCTCGCCCAGCTCTCCATGGGGCGTGGCTGGCGTAACGCCGAGCGTGAGTGCAAGGACGTCACCGAGCAGCTCATCGCGGCCGTTCGCGCAGCCTCTTCCGGGCTCCTACCGGCCGCGGAATCGGCGGCGGCCGTGGGTGCGGGCTCGGGCCTCGGATCGGACCTGGAGGCACGCTTGGGGTTGGGCGCCCACGAGGACGCCGCGATCACACCGGTGCGGCCCACGCCAGACGCGAGCCGGCTCGCCGACGAGTTGCTCGCCCTGCTCGGCGACGATCCCGCCCAGCTCCTGCGCGCCTGGCGGCTCGCGCTTGAACGCCACCCGGATCGCGCGCCGAGCGAATGCCTGGCGCTCGCCGAAGACCTCCTACGCGGCTGAGCCCCAGCCCAGCCTGCCGCTAGACTGCCACCTTACCGCTTGGTGGGCGTAGCTCAGTTGGTAGAGCTCCGGGTTGTGGTCTCGGCGGTCGCGGGTTCGAATCCCGTCGCTCACCCTCACGAAATGCCTGCAAATCGCTATGTTTTGA
>DATBTP010000070.1:0-1735 GCA_036559185.1 Solirubrobacteraceae bacterium
TGGGCACCCGCAAGATCGGCCCCGCCGTCGCCGCCGGCTGCACGATGGTGGTCAAGCCCGCCCAGCAAACGCCCCTTTCGATGCTTGCGCTCGCGGGCGTGCTAGAGGAGGCCGGCCTGCCCGGGGGTGTGCTCAACGTAATCACCGCCCGCCGCTCCGGGGCTGTGATCGAGCCGCTCCTGAAGGACCCGCGTACGCGCAAGCTCTCCTTCACCGGCTCAACCGAGGTGGGACGCGCGCTCATCGCGCAGTCCTCGGAGCAGGTTCTGCGCGTGTCGATGGAGCTCGGTGGCAACGCCCCCTTCATCGTGTTCGACGACGCCGACCTCGACGCCGCCGTGGAGGGCGCGCTCACCGCCAAGCTCCGCAACGTCGGCGAGGCGTGCACCGCCGCCAACCGCTTCCACGTGCACGAGTCCGTTGCCGAGGAGTTCGCGCGGCGAATGGCCGAGCGTGTGGCAAGGCTGAAGGTCGGTCGCGGCACCGATCCCGATGTCGAGATCGGTCCACTCATCGACAGCCGGCAGCTCGCCGTCGTCGCCGAGCTCGTAAAGGACGCTGTCGATCGCGGCGCCAAGCTACTCACCGGCGGCCACGCGCTGCCGGGACCAGATCGCCCCGGCTTGCCCCTCCCCCGCGATGGAGCACCCGTCGGAGGGGGGGGACACTTCTTCGCCCCCACGGTGCTCGCCGAGGTGCCCGCCGATGCGCGCGTCTTGCGCGAGGAGATTTTTGGACCCGTCGCCCCAATCGCCGCCTTTTCCACCGAGGAGCAGGCGGTGAGGGCCGCCAACTCGACCGAGTATGGGCTCGTGGCTTACATCTATACGCGCGACCTCGCGCGCGCATTTCGTGTTTGCGAGGACATCGAAGCGGGCATGGTGGGCGTCAACCAAGGCATAGTCTCAAACCCCGCCGCCCCCTTTGGGGGCGTCAAGCAGTCGGGCTTCGGCCGTGAGGGGGGCTTCGAGGGCATCGACGAGTACCTGGAGACGAAGTACGTCGCGCTGGCTATATGAGCACTCTCATCCTCTTCTTCGGACCCCCCGCAACCCACCATCTAACCTGACCTGGCGCGAACCGAAGATATGCCCTGATTCGTGTATCTGGGCGCGTGTGACTCAAGGCAAGAGCGAAAGCAGCCGAATAGACGATGAGCGGAAGAACGGAGCGAGTTTCGTGCGCGGAGTCACAAAGGTTGGCTTTCAACGAACCACCCCGCAGGGGGCGGCGTTGAGTTCCGCCCTCCGTCAAGGCGATCCGCCGCCACCCGTGGCGGTGAACGGAGCGCAGCCGAGCTCCGGAGCGCAGCCGCGCAAGCCGCTCGGCCTTGGCCGCTTGAGCGGTTCCAGCGGCGACTCTCCGACCGATGGCCCCGGATTTCCCGAGGGCGGCTCTCCCGCGCGGCGCCCGCTGCGGCGCAGCGCGCCGATGATGCTTCCGCCCGCGCTCCTCGCGGTCGCCTCGATATTGGTGGACACGACCGCATCGACGGTGATCGGAGTCACGGTGCTCGCCGGCGTCGCCGCGGTGTTCGGCTGGCTACTCGGGGAGGACCGCCGCAAGGCTCTCCAACGCGAGGTGGACGAACGCAACGACGACCTCCGCCGCGCGCTCTCCGAGCTCGAGATCGCCCAGACCGAGACCGTCCGCCGGCTGTCGATGGCAGTCGAGTTCCGCGACGAGGACACCGGCGCGCACATCGAGCGCATCGGTCGTCTCTCGACCCTGCTTG
>DATBTP010000071.1:0-18701 GCA_036559185.1 Solirubrobacteraceae bacterium
ATCGAGCCGCCGCCCGTGGAGGGGCGCGCGATCGAGCCGCCGCCCGTGGAGGGGCGCGCGATCGAGCCGCCGCCCGCGGGGGATCAGTCCTGCAGCGCCAGGCTGGCGGGTACGCGTGCCGCGAAGTAGCCGGGGATAGCCACCATCAGCACCGCCGCGGCCGTGACGAGCGCGAGACTCGACAGCGCCACTACCACCCCCACCGAGCTCACCACCGGGTAGTTGATGACGATGTTGAGCGCCCGGTCGAGCAGCTGCTGGCCAAACAGGCCGAACACGGCGCCGGTGAAACAGCCCACGCCGAGCAGCATGAGGCTCTCCAGCAAGATCGTATGCCACAGTTCGTTGGGGGGGAAACCCTCGAGCTTCAGCTTCGCCAGGCGCGGGCGGCGCTGCCAGATCATGGCGCCCATCGCCGCCGCCATCGCCATCACGGCCGCCACCAGAATCAACGTGGCGATCTGCGACAACCTCGTGAGGCCCTGGCGCGTGATGGCGCGCAGCTTGTCGGCGTGCTGCCGCGCCGTCTGCGCCGCCAGTCCCGTGCTAGACCCGAGCGCCGCCTGAACTTCCTGCCTGCCGCGCGCCGCCGACACGCCGGGCTTCATGAGGACGTTGTATGCGCTCGCGTCGGTGCTCCCCCAGGCGTTCGCGTAGTCGCTGGCGTTCATCACCACCGCTCCCGGCGCCCACCCGATGTTCGTGCTCACGGCCGCCACCCTGAACGTCGTGGGGTTGGGCGAGGGCAGCGTGAACGAGTCGCCGATGTTCAGGTGGTGTTCTTTGGCGAGCGCCAACGACACCACCGCCCACCCGCCGCCTCGCACGCGCGCGTCGGCGAGGCTCACGTCGCCTTCCACGAGCTGGCTCGGCGGCACGAGCGGCGAAGCCTGCGCGGGCGGCGCGATCACCCAGACGCGGCGGTCTCCGTAATCGAGCAGCCCACCCCGATACAAGCGCACTTCGCGCACCCCCGGCAGCGCCCGCAGCTTCGCGAGAGCCGTGGGCTTGAAGGGGGCGGTCATGAGCAGGTTGAACGACCCCGCCGGCGACACCCACACGTCCGTCGCCGCGTTCACGTCGGCGCTCGCGTCGTCCAAGCCCTTCAAGAGGTCGCTGTGCGCGCCCTGGATCGCGACGCTCCCGAACACCGCGATCGCGCCCGTCGCGGCGATCGCGATCGCGCGCGAGCGACCCGAGCGCAGCTCCATAACGGCGATGTGGGGCACGGCGCTGACGATGCTCGGCGCCAGCCTGCGCACGAGCGCGAGCGTGGCGGTGAGCGGCAGCGCCAGCAGCGCCAGCAGCGCGGCGATCAACGTAACCATCCCAACGATCGCCGCCTGTGGCGCCGCGAGCAAGATCGCCAGCGTCGCCGCCAGGCACACGAGCCCGACGGCCGTCAGCACGCGAGACGTCGAGCCCCCGCCCCCCTCCTTCGTGGCGATGGCGGCGAGCGGGTCGCGCGAGACGATGTCCTTGAAGGGGCTCAACACAGCCACGCTCGCGGCGCCCATCCCGCCGAGCACGGCGATCGCGACGCTCTGCCAGCTCACCACGCGCTGCGAACCCACGGCAAACGCCGAAGAGAGATAGCCGGGGTTTGAGTGAAAGAGGTGTATCGAGAGCTCGTCGCCCAGCACCAGTCCGATCGCGCAGGCGATCGCGCCGAGCACCACCGCGTCGAACATCAGCACTCCGATGACGGCCCGCGGGGTGTAGCCATCGCGGCGCAGGTCGGCGATCAGTCGCCGCCGCTGGGGCACTGTCAGCAACATCGCGTTGAACGCGAAGAGGAAGCCCACCAGCGCGCTGATGACCGCAAAAAGCTGCGTCGACTGGTTCGTGGCGGCCGCCGCCTTGGCGAACAGCACTTCGTCGTAGCTGGAGCTCTCCACGCCGAGCGCTCCACCGGCGAGCTTTTCGAGGCCCGCCTTCACGGCGGCGGCTTGTCCCGGCGCGGGCTCCACCAGCACGCGCGTCACACGCCCCGTCAAACCGCTCATTTCCTGCGCATATTCCAGCGGCGCCACGGCGATCGGACTGTCGATGAGCGCGCCGATCTGCTTTTCGGTGAGCTGGGCGTAGAGCGCGGCTTCGCTGAGGTTTCCGCTCGCCTGCAAGAACACGGGGTCGCCGAACTTGCTCGCCCCCACCGTCTTTGCCACGGGGCTCGGCAGCACGATCAAGCCGATGCTGCCGAAAGGCGTGAGTTTCACTTTGCGTACGAGCGACCCGTTCAGCTTGGCGAGGTTGTCGTCGGCGCCCACCAACTCCACCGACTCGCTGCCCTTCGGCCCCTTCGCGTTGGCGTTCACTTCCACGAGCGGCGCCGCCACGCGCACACCCGGCAGCTTGCGCACCTCGCCGACGACCCTTTCGGGGAAACCGTGCGGGTCGCGCGCGGTGAGCTGCAACTTCGCGCCGCCCACGATCCCGCTGTTGAGCTGGCCCACCGAGCTCGAAAGGCTGGAGCTGGCGATCTGGGAGGCGAACAGCAGGCCCACGCCGGCGGCGATGCCAACCACCGCGAAGCACTCCTGCAACAACCGCGCGCGCAATCGCACGCGGTAGAGGTGGAGCACGTTGGCGAATCTCAAGGCGTCTACCGCACTTGGGCCGGCGCGAGTCCCTGGGTGGGGTCGTAGTCGCTCAATTTGCCGTCGCGTAGCGCCAGCACCCGGTCGGCGTAGCCCGCGGCCTGCGGGTCGTGGCTGACGAGCACGATCGCCACTCCGCGCTCGCGACACAGTTCGGTGAGCAGCTCCAGCACCTCGCGCCCGCGCTGCGTGTCCAGGCTGCCCGTGGGCTCGTCGGCGAGCAGCAGCTTCGGCTCGGTGGACAGCGCCCTGGCGATCATCACGCGCTGGCGCTCGCCCATCGAGAGGGTCTCGGAGCGGTGGTTGAGGCGCTCGCGCAAGCCGAGGCGCTCGAGCAGCGGTCGCACCTGCGCGTGCGCCTCCTTCCAAGGCGTGTGCTTGAGCAGCTTGAGCACCGTGTTGTCGATCGCCGTAACGCCGGGCAAGAGGTCGAAGTTCTGGCGCACGAAGCCCATTTCGCGCAAGCGGAAGTGGGAGGCCTCGGTCTCCGAGAGCGAGGAGATGTCACGGTCGTTGACGAACACTTTGCCACTTGTGGGTGCGAGCAGCGCGGCCACCATCAAGAGCAGCGTCGTCTTACCCGAGCCGCTGGGACCATAGAGCGCCACCATTTCCCCGGGCGCCACCGACATCGACACGCCATCCACGGCGCGTACCGTCTCCTCACCCGCAGTCTGGTAGTGCTTGACGAGGTCCCGCAACTCCAGCATGACCTATCCCTCTCGTCGTTACCCGCCGGTAGTCGACCAATCCTACCGGCACCCCCCGGTTGACCCGTGCAGAAACTCTATCCGATATTGTCCACACCTTGTCGCGCTGCTTCGTCGCGCCCGGCGGCGGGTTTGCGCGAGAGCCCTCCGCGCCGGAACGCGCCGGAGATGCGGGTTGGCAGCCGGCGCAGCTTGAACACGAGCATCGTCGGACGGCGAAGCGCTCCAACGGTGTCCAGCACGCTTTCGCTCACCGCTCGCAGCTCGGCGCTATGAGCTTCGGGCGTGGAGAGGTAGTTGCCGATCATGGCGGCGAGGATCACGACATGGCGGGCGCTGTGCGGAAGCTCGCCCGCGGCTTGCGCGGCACGCGCGGCGAGCCACCGCATCCGTCGCGCCGCGCGTTGCGGCCCGTAGTACTCGATCAGGCTGCGATGGCCCGCCGCCTCGTCCTCGCGTTTGTCGATCAGGTTGTCGAGCATCGAATGCAGGCCCCCGATCCACGGGAAGTAGGCGTCAGACAGCGCGCTCACCTCGCGCGCGTCCAGTCCCGGCTCGGCGGCGGCGGCGATCAGCACGTGTACCCCCAGCGAGGAGCCCGCGGCGGCGGCGGTCTCCCACCAGCGAAGCTCGGTCCCCGCCGGCGTGGCGGCGCGCGCCCACCGCTCGAGCGCCGTGTGATCGCCCTGGGCCTCGCTGAGATTGAGGCTCTGGAACGCCACTATCCGCGTGGCGGCGGCGCGCGCCGAGGATGCCGCCGTCGCGCACGAAGGCAGCGCCGCGAAGGCGCCACGGCACTCTCGCAGCAGGGTTTCCAGGTAGCCGCCGTCCTCGCGTTGAGGGTGGTACTCGTACCAGTCGAGTGCTCGCGCGGTGGCGCCCTCGCCGGGGTGGGGCTCGGCGAGGGCGGCCGCTCGCTCGCTGGACTCCGCCCGCTCGGCGCTCTCAGCCCCCGACCCGGGCGGCGTGAGCGCGAAGAGCAACCCTTCGTGCAGGCGTCGCCCGTCGCGAACAGGGTCGGCGCTCGGCTGCTCGCCGAGCAAATCGAGCAGGTTGTAGGCGGCCTGGAACGCGCTCGCGGCCTTCGTCGCGTCACCGCGATGCTTGCGTGAGACGAACGCCGCAAATGCCGCCGCGCCCTCGATGTTGCCGCGCTTGGCGAGCGCTTCGAGCGCTAACCGTCGCAACACCGGGTCGGGGATACGCTTCGCCAGCCGCCTCCAGCGCGCCACATGCAGGCACACGCGCGGGAACACATCCGCCCAGTAAACAGCCGCCCCGCGCGCGAAGGTGGCGGCAACCGCCCCTCGTCCCGCTGGTTGCCCGCGCGCCGCTGGGCCCCCGCCGCGTGCCCCCGGTCGTATTGTCTCGCTTAGGTGCGCGTTCACGTCGTCGATCCCTCCGCCTACACGCCACCCTACGACCATGCGCTGTGTCATGCGTTGGGCGTGGCGGGTGTGGAGGTCGAGCTTGCGACCAGCCGTTTCGCCTACGCCGCCCCTCCCCCACCGGTCGGGTATGCGCGCCGCGAGCTGTTCTACCGGCACGCGTTCGGCGCTCCGGGCAGCCGCCCGCGCGCCGCGAGCAAGCTCGTCGAGCACGTGCCCGACATGCTCCGCTACCGCCGCCACGCCCGGGAGGCCGACCTCGTGCACTTCCAGTGGCTTCCTGTGCAGGCCCTCGACGTCCACCTTCTTCCCGGGGGTCGCCCGCTCGTGCTCACCTCGCACGACGTGCTCCCGCGCGAACCTCGCAGGGGCCAGCTCGCCGCGCAGCGGCGCCTCTACGACCGCTTCGACGCGATCGTCGTGCACTCCGAGCGCGGCCGCTCCCGTCTCGTGGATGAGCTCCGCGTCGACGGTGACCGCGTGCACGTGATCGCGCACGGCGCCTTCACGCATCTCCTCACGGCAACGGCCGGCGCCAAAGACGAGCGGGGGGTGGAGGCGGCATTCGCGAAGGCGCGCCCGCCTTCTTCGCGCACGCCTTCTTCGCTCACGCCTTCTTCGCTCACGCCTTCTTCGCGCACGCCTTCTTCGCGCACGCCTTCTTCGCCTGCTCCTTCTTCGAGCACGCCTTCTCCTCCTCCCCCCACGCGCGGGCGCGAGTCGCCTCTTTTGGAGAGCAACAAGCCCGTGGTGCTCATGTTTGGCTTGATGCGCCCCTACAAGGGCATCGACGTGCTGCTGGAGGCCTGGCGCGGCGTGGCCGGAGCGTCGCCGATCGAGCACGCCGAGTTGTGGGTGGCGGGGTTGCCCAAGATGGACATCTCACGGCTGCGCGGCGGGGCGCCCGCGAACGTGAGGTTCGATCCACGGTTCATCCCCGACGAGGAACTGCCGGCTTACTTCGAGGCGGCCGATCTCGTCGTGTTGCCCTACCTGCAGGCCGATCAGTCGGGCGTGCTGTTCACGGCGCTGGCTTTTGGCAAGCCACTGCTGCTCAGCGACGTGGGCGGCTTCCCTGAGATGGCCGACACCGGCGCGGCGCGGATCGTGCCGGCCGGCGACGCGGTCGCGCTCGGGTCCGCGCTGCGCATGCTCCTGCGCGATAGCGCCGCGCTCGAGGAGATGTCGGCGAAGGCTCGCGCCGCCGCCCGCGGACGCTTCTCCTGGGAGGCTTCCGCGGCCGCGCACATCGACCTCTACACACAACTCCTCGGATAAACGGCGATAACGCGACACCGCGCACGCCTCTGTAGGCCGGCTCGGAGAGAATGCCAGCGATGAGAACAGCGCTCGAAGTCGTCTTCTGGGTTTCCGCGGGCTCGATCGTGTGGACGCAAGTCGGATATCCGCTCGCGATCTTCCTGATCGCGAGCTTGCTCGCCCGGGCCCCGCGCGCGCCCTCGAGGCGCGGTGCGCGCCCGGACGACCGCCCAGCTCCGAGCGTGTCGCTGATCGTGGCGGCGCACGACGAGGAGGCCGTGATCGGCGCGAAGGTGGAGAACGCGCTCGCCCTCCGCTATCCGCGCGAGCTGCTGGAGGTGATCGTGGCGTGCGACGGTTGCGACGACGCCACCGCGCAGCGGGCCCACGCCGCCGGCGCGGAGGTCGTGCTCGAGCTCCCGCGCGCTGGCAAGATAGCCGCGCAGGACGCCGCCGTGCGGCGCGCCCGCGGCGAGATCGTGGCGTTCTCGGACGCAAACGCCCTGTGGGAGCCCGATGCGTTGCGCGAGCTGGTGGCCGCCTTCGCCGACGCGCGCGTAGGGTATGCGTGTGGGAGGGTGCGTTTCGCGCAAGCCTCGGCGGGCGCTCATGCCACCAACCAGGAGGGCGTGTATTGGCGCTACGAGATGGCGTTGCGCGAGCGCGAGTCGCGCCTGCGTTCGATTACCGCGGGCAACGGCGCCATCTACGCGACGCGGCGCGACTCCTACATCGTGGTCGATCCGATCATGGGCCACGACCTCTCGTTTCCCTTCAACATGGTCAAGCGCAAATGGCGCGCCGTGGACGTCCCGCGCGCGCGGGCAAGCGAGAAGATGGTGCCCTCTATCGAGGGCGAGTGGCGGCGCAAGCGGCGCATGATGAGCCACACCTGGCCGATAGTCGTGCGCGGCGGCATGCTCTCCCCGCGCGGCTACACGTTGGGGTATGCGCTCATGATCTTCTCCCACCGTCTGCTGCGCTACCTCACCCCGTTCCTGCACCTGCTCGCGCTCGCGGCGAACGTCGCGCTCGTCGCGGGCGGCGCGGGAGCGATCTACACGGCGACGCTCGTCCCGCAGCTCGTCGTGCTCGCCGCCGCCGGGCTCGGGGGCGTGCTCGCGCTGCGGCCGCTGCTGATCGCGCGCTACTACGTCCTCACCGCCGCCTCGCCCGCGGCGGGTCTATGGGACTGGCTGCGCCACGGCACAACGGCTTCCTGGCAGGCGGCGGAGGGCACACGATGACTATCTCGCATCGGGGGGACTCCCGCGCACGGGCGTACGCGCGAGAGAGCGCGCGCGACAGGGGTCGTCGGGGTCGCCGTTTGGGTAGCCGCCCGGGGCGGACCGCCGCATGATCCGCCGCGCCATCGACATCGTGGCGGGATCGGCCGCGCTGGTCGTGGCGGCGCCGGCGATCGCCGTCGCGATGCTCGCCATTCGTGTGGAGTCGCGCGGACACCCGATCTACAAGCAGCGCCGGGTCGGCAAGGACGGCCATGGGTTCGACGTGCTCAAGCTGCGCACGATGGTGGACGGCGCCGAGCACATAGGCGCGGGCCTAGCGGTGAACGAGAACGATTCGCGCGTCACGCGAGTGGGGGCCGTTCTGCGCAGAACCTCGCTCGACGAGCTGCCCAACCTGCTCAATGTGTTGCGCGGGGATATGTCGCTCATCGGCCCGCGCCCAACCATCCCGGCGCAGGTGGCGCAGTACACCGACCGCCAGCGCGGGCGCCTTCAGATCAGGCCCGGGATCACCGGCTGGGCGCAGGTGCACGGCCGCGCCGCGCTGCCGTGGAGCGAGCGGATCGAGCTCGACCTCTACTACATCGAGCACCGCTCGCCGGCGCTCGACCTACGTATCCTGTGGCGCACGGTGGCGATCGTGTGCGGCGGCTCAGGCCTCTACAAGGGCCAGACGGGCGGTTGGGGGGTGGGAGAGGATGGATGAGGCCGGTCGATCGAATGCCTCTCCGCGCTCCGAGCTTCCCGGCGGCCGCGACGACACGGCCGGCGAGCTTCCGGCGGTGATGCTGACAGGCGTGGGCAAGCGCTACGACATCGTTTCGTGCTTCGCGGCGCTCACCAAGGTGGTGGCGGTGGACCCGAACGTGCTCGCGCCGGCGCGCTACGCGGCGCATGTGCGGGCTAGCGCGCCGCCGATCGAGCACCCCGAGTATGTGCCCGAGCTCGAGCGCCTGTGCCATACGCACGCCGTGGGGGTTGTGCTCCCGCTCACCGACCTCGACATCGAGAAGCTGGCGGACGCGCACGAGCGCGGGCGGCTGCCCGCGCTCGTGCCCTCCTCGGAGGTCGCGCGCGCGACCTACGACAAGTACGAGGCGCACCTGCTGCTCGAGCGTCTGGGCTTGCCCTCGCCGCCGACGGTCCTACCCGGCGCAGGGGACCTCGACGAGCTCCACTACCCGGCGATGGTAAAGCCGCGACGGGGCTCGGGCGCGCGCTCCATCCACCTCGCCCACGACCCCTCCCAAGCGCGCTTCTTCGTCGATTACGTACCGGAGCCCACGATGGTGCAGCGGGCGATGAAAGGGCCCGAGCTGTCGATCGACTGCCTCGGCGACGCGCGCGGACGCTGCTTGAACGCGATCCCGCGCACGATGCTCGAGTCGCGTGGGGGCGAGTCGATCAAGGGCACCGTCATCGAGGATCCCGAGCTGGTGGAGCTCGGACGGCGCGCGATGGAGCTGCTCGAGGTGCGCGGCCCCGCCACGATCCAGGTGTTCCGCGATCCGGAGCTGGGGGTGCGCATCACCGACGTCAACACCCGCTTCGGCGGCGCCTTCCCCGCCCCGGCCCTGGCGGCGCTGCCCGGCCGCACCTACCCCGAGCTGATCGTGGAGATGGCAGCTGGGCGCTCGCCCGCGCCGCACGTGGGCGAGTACCGTCGCGAGGTCACCTTCACGCGCTACTACTGGCAGCTCGAGCTCGACGAGCGAATGCGCCCCACGGGCAGGGACATAACAAGTGGCGGGCCCGCGCGACCGAGATGTCAGAATGGGGAGTCATGAGCGAGTGCTCTAACTGCGCGGGGCAGATGCGGGAGGGACAGGATTGGTGCCTGCAGTGCGGCGCGCCGGGCCCTAAGAGCCTTGGAGCGGGCGGCCCCGGTTGGCGCACGGGCGCGGCGATACTCGGCGCCACCGCCCTGCTCGTATGCGGCGCGTCGGTGGCGGCGTATGCGGCGCTCAACAAGACCAAGCCCAAGCCGGCGCGGGTGGTGGTGGCCGTGAAGTCGCCCACCCCCGTGGCGCCCACGACCACACCGGGCACCATACCCCCCACAGGCGGCACGACGCCGGGCACGCCCACAACGGTGACCCCTGGCACGCCGAGCATCCCCACTCAGACGCCCACGCCGACGACGACCTCCTCGGAACCCGTTTTCCCGCCGGAAACGAAAACGACCGAAACCACCCCCACCACGGAAACCAAAAGCGAAACGACGAAAAGCTCGGAAAAATCGGGCTCTGGCAAAGAATCGGGCGGCGAATCCGAACAACCGAGTCCGATCTTGCTCGACACGAACGCGGCGAGCACCTACAACCCCTACTCCTATCCCGCCACCCTCTTCGGCGATCCCAGCCTGGCGATCGACGGAGAAGCCAAGACCGCGTGGACAGCCCAAGTGCAGAGCGTCAAGGCGCCCAACATGGCCGAGGGTTTGCTGCTCGACTTGAAGACTCCTCAGAAGCTCGGGAGCGCGATAGTGAAAACCACCACCACCGGCGTTACCGTAGAAATCTACGGCGCCAACGGCGGCGCGGTCCCCGGGTCGATCACCGACTCCGGCTGGAAGCGCCTGGTGGGGCTGAAAGTGCTGAAGAAGAAAAGCACGCCCCTAACGCTCAAGACGCAAGGCAAGGGCTACCGCTACATCGTGCTGTGGCTCGCCAAGGCCCCCGCCGGCTCGACCGCCGCCAAGCCGGGCACGGTGGCGATAGACGAATTCGAACTGTTCCCGCCGAAGTCCTCGTGACGGCCGAGCGGGGGTGCTCCTCGTGACGGCCGAGCGGCGACGCCATGCGATACGCCGCGTCCGCCCGGTCGCTGTGAGCTAGGCCGGCTTCTTGGCGCGCCGCCGCGGCGCGTCGGCCCACACCTCGTCGAGAAAAGCGGCGAGCTCGTCGGTGAGCCGCTCGGGGTGCAGTCGCAGCTCCACCAGCGAGTCGGCCTCCACCAAGCGCCCGTTGGGGAGCTCTTCGGCGAGCATCCCCGCATCGGAGAAGGGGTGCACGGGGTCGCGTCTGTGGCCGAGCACGAGCGCCGGCGTCATGAACTTGCGCCGTTCGGTCCTATGTGGGGCAATGCGCCCAAAGTAGAGGCCCTGGATCACCGCGCCGCCCGGCCCGGGATCCTGGCGCACGAGGTCGAGCAGCACGTTGCCGTAGTAGGGCAGCAGCTTGCGCGGCACCGCGCGGGCGCCGCGAGCCACGAGCTTCATCAGCGGCTCGCCGAAGGTGAGCGCCACGAGGATCGGCGTGAACGTGAGCGCGGACGCCAGTAGCGCGTTGTCGAGCACAGGCATCTCCACGATCATCCCGCGCAGCCGCTCGGGCGCGGTGGCCGCTACCTCCAGCGAGGCGTTGGCGCCGAGCGAAGTGCCCATGATCACCGCCTCGGCGATCTCGAGCTCGTCCATCAACGCCACCAGCTGCTCGCCAAACGCGTGCGTCGAATAGCGCCACATGTCGCGCGGGCGGTCCGATTCGCCGTGGCCGAGCAGGTCCACCGTGACGACGCGATTGCCGCGCGCCGCCAGCGCTTTGGCGAGCGGCCTGTGCATCTTCTGCGAGAGCAGCAGTCCGTGCACGAGGATCACGGGTCGGTTCGACGCGGCGGTACGACGCGAGGCCCTCCCTCTGGTGCCGTTGCTCTGAAGCGCCGCCAGCCCGGCGCCGAACTCGGTGTAAGCGATGCGCTGCCCGTGGAAGAGAAACGACGGCACGGATCGATCCTATCGTCCCGTCGGGCGCCGGCGGGAGCGATCGAGTGCGGTATCCGGGAAAAACGCGGACCCGGACGAAGCCGTGGATCGCCCGGGTCCGGCCCCCTCTCCGGGGCCATCATCCATAGGCCTAATGGGATGGCCTGCCCATAAAACCCGGTACACCTCAGGAAGATGCGGTGAAGCGTCGCGAGCTGTACTTTTGGCCGTGCAACCAAATTCAGGAGGAGAGAGCATGGCCAAGCAGCCACGTATCCTCGCCGGGCAAACCGCGGCGATCACGGGCGGCGCGCGCGGGATCGGCAAGGCGACCGCGCGGGCGCTTCTACGTCAGGGCATGAAGGTGGCGATCGGCGACGTCGACCTCGCGGCGGCCCAGCAGACCGCCTCTGAGCTGGGCTCGAGTACGGTGGCGCTCCCGCTCGACGTCACCGACCGTACCTCCTTCAACGCCTTCCTCGACCGCGCCGAAGAACAGCTCGGGCCGGTAGACGTGCTCGTCAACAACGCCGGCATCATGCCGGTTGGGCGCTTCGTCGACGAGGACGACCTCACCGCGCGGCGCATGGTTGACATCAACCTCCACGGCGTCATCCTCGGCATGAAGCTGGCGCTCCAGCGGATGGTGGAGCGCGACCGCGGCCACATAATCAACATCTCCTCACAGGCCGGCAAGTTCGGGGCGCCGGGTGGGGCCACCTACTCGGCCACCAAGCACGCGGTCGTCGGGCTCAGCGAGGCCGTGCGCGGCGAGCTGCGCTTGATGAAGGCCCACGTCGATCTGAGCTATGTGATGCCCTTCGTCGTCAACACCGAACTCGGCGGCGGGCTGGGGGAGGCGCGCGGGATGAAGGTGCTGCAGCCCGCCGAAGTGGCGGACGCGATCGTGGAGGCTTTGCAAACCGGCCGCGTGGAAGTGTGGGTGCCGAAGTCCGCCAAGCGCACTAGCACGCTGGGAGTGCTCCTACCGCGCAGACTCTCGGAGGGGATGGCGCGCGCCATGAAGGCCGACCAGGTGCTCGCCGGCGCCGACGCAAGCGCGCGCCGCGACTACGAACTGCGCGCCGCGAAGTCCGAGCCGGCCTTGGCGCCGGCCCCCGAGAAGCCCCAGCTCACGGACGGGCGGTAAGCCACTCGGCGATCTGCCTGCCGATCTCCGGGCCGGCGTCCTCCTGGAGGAAGTGCGAGGCGTTCTCGATCACGCGCGGCGCCTCGCGCCCGATCGCCTCGGCGAAACGCTCGCCGGTGGCGAGCGGAAGCACTGGATCGGAGTCGGCCCACAGCATCAGCGTGGGGCGCCTATCGCCCTTGAGCGCGTCGAGCACGCGCCGGCCGGCTTGCGCGCCGGGCTCCTCCGGGTCGCGCGGGATCATCAGCGGGAACGCGCGCGCTCCCGCCTTGGAGGCGATGCTCGGATAGGGGGCTTCGTAGGCGGCTATCACCTCCTCGCCGGGGTCGTTCTGGCAGGCGCCGCGCACGAGGAATCCCACGGGCAGATCCTCGGTGCGCTCGACGAAGTCGCGGAAGGCGATCCACGCCTCGGTCATCTTCTGGTGGCCTGTGAAGAGGCCCGTGTCGAGGATTACGAGCCGGTCGAAGCGCTCGGCGTGCTCGACGGCGAGTCGCAGCCCGATCGGCCCGCCCCAATCGTGCACCACCATCGTGGCGCCCCGCAGGTCGAGTTGCTCGATCAGCGGGCTCATCGCGGCGACGTGGCGGTCGTAGGAATACCAGTCGATGTCGATCGGCTTGTCAGAGCGCCCAAAACCCGGCAGATCCGGTGCGATACAGCGAAAGCCCGCGTCGCGCACCGGCACCAGCACCTTGCGCCACAGAAACGACCAGGTGGGCTCGCCGTGCATGAACACCACCGGCGCGCCCTCGCCCTCGTCGACGTGCGCTAGTCGCAACCCTTCGTGCTCGCGGTAGTGCGCCAGAAACGGGAAGTCGGGAAGGTCTTCGAGCAGCTCGTCGGGGGTGCGCACCGCGTCGGTGGTCATCGTGTGAGAGAGCATATCCACCGAGCGATCGGCTAGTCTCGCGCGCGGATCCTCGCGACGCCCAACCGAGCCCGGAGGAAAGGGCATTACCTCGCCACCCCGCCCGGAGCGCCCGTTCCAAACCACCACAAGAGAAGGGACCTGAGATGGACATCTTTGCCAGGATCGACGACGCCAGGCGCGAATGCGATGTGCTCGAGCATCCCTTCTACCAGCGCTGGAGCGCGGGTGAGCTGAGCGCGGAGGAGCTCGACCTCTACGCCGGCGAGTACCGCCACGCCGTGGTCGCGCTTGCGCGCGCCTCGAGCGATGCCGCCGCGAAGGCCGGGCCGGAGCACCGCGCGGGCCTCGCGCGCCACGCCGCCGAGGAGCACAGCCACATAGCCTTGTGGGACGAGTTCGCCCGCGCGGCGGGTGCCGCGGCCGACCGGGACGCGAGCCTTGCGGGCGCCCAGAACCGGGATGCGAGCCTTGCTGACGCCCAGAACCGGGATGCGAGCCTTGCGGGCGCCCAGGACCGGGACGCGAGCCTTGCGGGCGCCCAGAACCGGGATGCGAGCCTTGCGGGCGCCCAGAACCGGGATGCGAGCCTTGCTGACGCCCTGCCAGAGACCGAGGCATGCGCGCGTGCGTGGGCGGCGGGCGACGATCTGCTTGAGCACCTCGCAGTCCTGTACGCGATCGAGGCAAGCCAACCGCGGATCGCCGAGACGAAGCTCGACGGGCTCCTGCGGCGCTACGGCTACACGCCGGAAGGCCCGGCGGTCGAGTACTTCCGGCTGCACGCCACGCTCGACGTCGAGCACGCGCGCCAGGCGCGCGTGCTGATCGAAGAGCTGATGAGCTCCGAGCAGGCGCGAGCGTGCGAGCAGGCCGATCGCATGGTCGAGCGCGCGGAGGCTGCTCTGCGCGGCAACTGGACCTTGCTGGACGGCGTCGAAAGAAGGTTCGCGCGGCACGCCGAGTGCGGTCGCGCGGGAGAGCGCCTCCACAGGGCGATCGGTTAGGCTCGCGCGCGTTATGCACGCCGCGATGGTCCATCTCGCCCCGATCGTGGGGGCTGAGAAGAGCAAGACGCCGTTCTACATCGCCGGTGGGGCACTCGTGGCCTGGGCGCTCGTGCTTTCGCTCTGGATCGGCTCGCGCAGCCCGAGCTTCCCGAGCACGGCTGGATCCCAGCGGGTCGTGATGGCCGTATCCGCCGTGCTCGTCGTACTGACCGTGTCGATGGCCGTCGCTACCTCCGGCGGCTCGGAGAGCAAGGCGACGGTGGCGCCCGTCACGCGGGAAGGCCGCGAAGCCGCGTCGGGCTCGGGGACGTCATCGCCGAAGGACTCGGCCGACCCCGAAGGTCGGCTCGCCTACGCGACGAAAAGCCTGTCGGCGAAGGCCGGCGAGGTCGCGATCGCCTTCACAAACATGTCGCCCCTCGAACACAACATGACCATCGCCCAGGGAACCAAGGTGCTCGGCGCGACCCCCACGTTCGCGGGCGGCTCGAAGACGCTCACGTTGAATCTCAAGCCGGGCACCTATACCTTCTATTGCAGCGTCCCGGGCCATCGTGCCGCCGGGATGGAAGGAAAGCTCACCGTTCAGTGAGGAAGCCGATGAAGCTCTACGTCTGCTACGGCCTCTTCAAGTTACCCCGTCCGGGCGGGCACCCGTGCAGGAACGCGCACGACGCCCTACGCGACGCGGGCTACGATCCCCAGGTCGTGAAGTCCTACGGGTTGGGGATCCTGCCGAAAGCCTTCAACCTCACCAAGGGCCGTCAGGAAGTCGAGCGGCTCACCGGCAACCGCATGGTGCCCACCCTCGTCCTCGACGACGGCAAAGTGATCGACGGCTCACGCGAGATCGTCTCGTGGGCCGCGGTCAATCCGGCCACGCCCGCATAGCTCACAGCTGAGGCGGACGCAACGCGTCCCTCCAGCCGGCTTGCGACGATCGTAGGCGGTAAGTCGCGCAAGTAGTCGACGCGCAAGCGTTCGGTGTTCTCGTCGGCTCGTGCCGAGCTGCGGCCAAACGCGACGGCGAGCGCTAGGGCGCAGGCGACGGTCCCCAACGCCACGGCGAGTATGTCTATCGGTGCACCCACTGCTGAAAGCCCCCTTTCGCAGTTTCCCGAATATTCCCTGCGCGTAAGCCTTGCAGGTTTGGGGGACGCGTGGCGCAATCCAGCCACGATCGTTTCTCGTTATTTGCGAGCAGTCCTTCCGCGGCGTCGGGCTAGACCCGCCGCGGAATGACTCATCCGCGCGCTATTTGCAGCTCGACGAGCTTGAAATCGTGAGCTTTTCGCCGGTTTCGTAGAGGAATGCCGACTTCACCGTGAACTTTTTGCCCACGCACTTGCCGGCCTTCGCCCAGGTCGTCTTGCCGCTGCCCACCGCTTTGATTTTCAGCTGCAGGCCGGTGATGACGATCTTGAGGCCAGCTTTTTCGATTGGCGGCACTTCGGTGGTCATCTTGTTAGCGGAGATCTTGCCGTGCAGCACCAGCGTCGCGCCAGGACCGCCGAGCGTCTTCGGCGCGAGCAGCAGCAGGATTTGATTGCTGCCCGCGAACGCTGTCACGTTCTCTTCGATCTTCGGCAGTATCGGTGCGCCATTGGCGGTGGAGCTCCCCGCTCCCAGCTTGCTTTTCGAGCAGACGGCGCCACCGGTGGCTACAAGTTCGGTGTCGTTGGCTTTGCAGACAACGAGCGCTTTGCTTTTGAAGTTGAACGTGGTTTTCGCCGGGAACGTCACGGTCAACGTCTTCAGCCCCTGGGGCTTTTCGAGCGGCGCGCCTGGATCGGAGGATTGAAGGCTCGCCGTGAACCCGGTCGATGCCCCCGCCTTTTTCGCGGTCAGGGTGACCTTCGCGGACTGTTTGAACTGCGAGCTCGCGAGCGCGATGCCCGCGAGGATCGTCGTCGCGAGCATCGCCGCGGCGAGAATCGTGGCCGTAAGCTTGAGGCTCCTCATTGGTGTCTCCTTCGCTGCATCGAGGCTCTGGTACAGCGAGGCTACGCCGGCGCACCGGCTCGTCCATCGGGTCCTCTTGCGGCCTTGCCCTCAGTAGTTGATCGCACTTTCCCACCGTAAACTTGCGTCGGCCACCAGCTCCACGGTCCCATCAGCTCGACCGCGGCGGGCAATAGCACGGGGCGCACCAGGAAGGCGTCGAGGGCGATCGCGATCGCCATCCCCACTCCAAACGTGCGCACGGTCATCAGTTCCGTGGTCGCGAAGGGGATCAGCGCCGCGACCATTAGCAGCCCCGAGCCGGTGCTCGCGGCGGCGGTCTTGCGCAGCGCCGTGTCGAGCGCGCCGTCGACTGTGGCGCCCTTCGCGATCTCCTCGCGCGCGCGCGCCAGGAGGACGACGAGGTAGACGAGCGACACGCCGAAGATCACCGAGAAGATGCCGATGATCGACATCGGGTCGAGATATCCCGGGCCGCCGAGCGGCGGGTGCGAGCCACCGAACAGCAGCTGCATCGCCCCGAAGGTTGAAGCCGCGGTGAGCAGCAACATCAATACCGCCGCGATGGGCAGCGCCACCGCGCGCAACGCGATCCCGAGCGTCAACGCGACGGCGATCGCCAGCGCGAGGATGACGAGTGGCAGGCGTTCGTTGGTTGTGCTCGTGAAGGCGGCGAGGTTGCCCGCCGGCCCGCCCACCGCGACGGCAAGGTGGTTCTGGAGCGCGAACCGCTTCGCCGCCAGGTCGAGCCGGTCGCCGAGCGCCGCCGTGCGCGGGTCGGAGGAGTCGTAGCGTGAGATCACAACCACCTGTCCGGCGCTTCCGCCGCGCGCGACGTTCACGGCGAACGTCGCGGCGTTGGCGGAAGCGGGCTGCGCTCCTTCCACGGCCGCCAACAGGAAATAACCGGAGTTGAACAGGCCGGGGGCCTGTTCGTTTAGTTCTTCGATCTGCTTGGGTGAGGGCAGCGTCGTCGTGAACTTCGCCACTCCCGCCTGCAGCTGACCGAGACCGTTGACGAGCTGCCCGGTGGGCGATACGCCGCCGGCGAGGCCCGCCTGCAACTGGCCTGCACCGCTGGTGAGCTGACCCAACCCGGTTTCGAGCGCGCCGGAGCCGTCGCGAAGTTGCGTGAGACCGCTTGTGAGCTGACCGCCGCCGGTGGAGAGCTTGTCGATCCCGCCCGCCAGCTGCGCGTTGCCGGCTCGCAACTTCGCGATCCCAGCCTGGAGCTTGGCGGCGCCCGTCGATAGTTCGCCGAGCACGTTAGCGAGGAATGTCCCCTGTTCTGAGACGCTCGCCGCGAGCTTGGCCGCTTCCGCGGCCGGGCCGGTCGTGCCGCCGATCTCGCCCGCGGTCCCGCCGGCGGAGCTCTGCGCGCGTTCGAGCGCGGCGAGTGTGGATGCGTAATGCGGATCGGACTTACCGGTCGTCATGCTCTGCAACGCCGCGATCGCGCTCGACACCTCGCTGGAGGTGCCTTGGGCTCGACCGTGTGCGCTGTTCACTCCGCCGCTCGTGCTGTCGGTGAGCGCGGCAAGCTGTTTGAGCGACGGGACGCCCGCCGCCGCCGGCGCGTGGGCGGAGGAGAGGCCGTTGGCGAGCTGCACCGATCCGGCGAGCGCCTGGGTGGCGCCGACCTTCAGGGCGCTGGCGCCGGCGAGCGCCTGGGAAAGTCCGCCCGAGAGCTTGGAGGAACCGCTCCGGGCGCTGGCAAGTCCCGCGTGCAGCTTGGCCGAGCCGGCCTGCGCTTCGCCCGCGCCGCCGTGCAACTGCCCCGCGCCGGAGCTCGCTTCGGAGAGGCCGCTTTGCAGCTGCTGTGCTCCGGTACCCGCCGCTCCGAGCCCGGCGGAGAGCCTGCCGAGGTCCTTCTTGCCGCCCGTCAACAGCTTGCTCGATTCGGCGAGCGCGGTGGGGAGCTTGCCGAGCGCCTTCGTGGCGGCGCTGAGCGTACCCGGGCCGGCCACGGATGCGACCGCCGGGTCCTTGGCGACCTGTTCCTGGAACCGCTCGAGCGCTTCGAGCGTCTTGGCGGTGGTGATCGGCCCCCGCGGGTTCACCACGATCATGTTGTAAGGGGTTGGCCAGCCAGGACCCATCACGCGCGCCACTTCTTCGAAGGCCACGCGCGCTTTATCGTTCTTCGGAAGCTGTCCGATCCCGGGCGGCCCCGTTTTCAGCGCCAGCGCCGGCACCGCGAGCAGGAGCATCGCGCCGGTCGCGAGCAAGCCGGCGATGGCGGCGTTGCGCCTCACCCACGCTCCGGCGCCCACGATGCGGTCCCAGTCGCGCACGGCGCCCGCCGGCGCGCCAAAGCTCGGCCTGGCGATCCGCTCGCCGAACAGCACGAGCGCGGCGGGCATTACGACGACGGTCCCACCAATGGCCAGTGCCGAGCACACCAGCACGCCGACCCCGAGCGAAGTGAGGATCTTGGTCGGCGCGATGGCGGTGGCGAGCAGCAGCGCGAGGATCAGGCCAGTGCCGGCGAGCAGCACGGCCCTGCCGGTGGTGGACACCGCGGAGCTCGCCGCGAGCGCGGCCTTGTGAGGACGTTCGCCGGGGGCGAGCTCCTCCTGGTGAAAGCGATCGAGGATCAGAAGCGAATAGCCCACCCCAAGCGCGAGCCCCGTCATCGAGGCGAGCGCGATCGCCACGGCGTCGACGTCGATCACCTTGCCGATGAGCGTCATGAGACCGTAGCCGGCGAGCACTGTGGCCGCGCCCACGGCGGTGACGGCGACGGCGGCAAGCGGCGCGCGCAGGCCGAGCAGGAGCAGCACGAACAGGATCCCAA
>DATBTP010000072.1:0-5148 GCA_036559185.1 Solirubrobacteraceae bacterium
AGTGCCGCCATGGCGCTCAAGCTCGCGCCAGGCCGCGTGCGGCCCGGCTGCGCGCTCTCACGCTCACGCGCCTACGCACGGCGCTCGGGGCCGGCCACATCGCGATGAGCGCTCCCCCGAACACGATCGCGCCGCCGATCCAGATCCACATCACAAGCGGCGAGACGATCAGGTGGAACTGAGCGGGGGGCGGCGCCTTCATGTATTCCCGCGCCATCACCGCGACGGCGATCACGCCCTCGTCGGGGCGCACCAGCGGGATCGTCTTGTTCCCGATTTCGATGATCCGCTTCAGTCGAGGCGTCTCGATGTCGGGCGCTATCGCGCTCCACACGTCGCGCGTGACACCAGCGTCCATGCTTACGTGGCTGACGGCCTGACCGCCTATCAAGTGGCCCACAGAGCCCTGGGAGGGGTCGCCGGAGTCGTAGAAGCCCTCGCTCGGGGCGAGCGTCGCGACATGGTGGCCGCCCTTGGTCACATCGAGCACCGCGCCGAGACTGAGCGTGGAGCCCGTGTGCGCGGCGTCTTCCTTGGAGGTGATGGTGGCGGTGGGACGGATGTAGCGCACCGTGTAGGCGCCCACCCTCGTGGACTGGCCCGGTGAGAGCGATAGCTCCGAGGCGTGCTGGAAGGAAGAGGAAGCCGCGACGCCCACGAACAGCACCGCCATACCGATGTGCACTACGTAGCCGCCGTAGCGCCGGCGGTTGCGCCTCACAAGCGCCATGAGCGCCAGCGGCGGCGACTCGCCGGAGCTAGCGCGGCGTACCCCCACACCGCGCCAATACTCCTGGCCGACGCTGCCTAGAACGAACGCAGCGCAACAGAACATCGCCAGCGCGAACGGTTTGCCGGTGCTCACGCCCGTCACGAGCAGCACAACCAGGGTGAGCACAGCAAGCGCCACCGGAACCACGAAGTTGCGGCGGGCGTTCGAGAGCGTGGCCTTGCGCCAGGCGATCACCGGGCCAACGCCGCTCAGCAGCACGAGCACGAGCGCGAGCGGCACCGTGTAGCGGTCAAACCACGGCGGACCCACCGAGGACTCGTGGCCGGTGAGCGCTTCGGAGATGAGCGGGAAGTAGGTGCCCCAGAAGATCACGAAGCACAGGCCCACGAGTACGAGATTGTTGGCCAGGAACACCGACTCGCGCGAGAGCAGCGAGTCGAGGCGGTGCTCGCCGCGGAGCATCTCGCGGCGCGAGCTCACCAGGTAGATGGAGCCGAGGATGAGCGCGCCGATGAGCACCACGAAGGGCACTCCCAGGGTGGCGCCTCCGAAGGCGTGGATGGAGCTGAGAACGCCGGAGCGCACGAGGAACGTCCCCATGATTGCCAGCGTGCCGGTGGCGAGCACGAGCGAGACGTTCCATACCTTCAACATCCCCCTCTTCTCCTGGATCATCAGCGAGTGCAGGAAGGCGGTGCCAGTGAGCCACGGCATGAGCGAGGCGTTCTCCACGGCGTCCCACCCCCAGTAGCCGCCCCAGCCGAGCTCTGAATAGGACCAGCGCGCGCCGAGCATGATGCCGATGCCGAGGAACAGCCAGGCAGCCAGGGCGAAACGGCGCGTGGCTCGGATCCACTCGGCGTCGACTTTGCGGGCCAGCAGCGCCCCCAAGCCGAAGGCGAGCGGCACCATGCAGAGCGTGTAGCCGGAGTAGAGCATCGGCGGGTGGATCATCATGGAGGGGTGGCGCAGCAGGGGGTCGAGGCCGACGCCGTCCGCGGGCGCGGGGTTGGTGGTGGCAAACGGGGTCGCATAGAAGATCATCAGCGAGATGAAGAACCCGCCGAAGCCGAGCAGGATGGCCGTGGCGTAAGCGCTGACCTCGCGCATGCGCGTGCGCGTGAGGAACAGCACGAGGCTCGACCACAGCGACAGCAGCCAGGCCCACAAGAGCAGCGATCCTTCCTGGGATGACCACACGGCCGCAGCCTTGTAGAAGGTGGGCGTGGTGGCGCTCGACGTGTCCGCAACGGTGTTGAAGCCGAAGTCGTTGCGCAGGAACGCCACCTCGAGAATCGCGAAGGCGACGGTGAGGATGCCGGCGAGCGCATACACCGAGCGCCGCCCCGACTCCGACCACCGCGGGCGGGCGGTCCTCACGCCGTAGAGCGACGCGCCGATGCCGTAGACGCATACGGCGAGCGCCAGCACAAGGCATGCGCCTCCGAGCTGCGCCATCAGCGTTCGGGTTCGCCCGCCGCTTGCCTGGGGGCGCCTGTGCGACGGAGCGCGGCCATCAAGTCGTTTGTCGCTTGCTCGGCGTCACCTTGTACTTCGAAGGGCACTTCGTGATGAGCGAGTCGGGCTGACCCACATACCTGCCGCCCTGCTCGTCCACGGTCACGATCACCTCACGCCCTTCGCGGAAGGGGTCGGGCACCTCGCCTGTGTAGCTGAGCGCCACCGCTGTTTCCCCGGCCCTGTCCCGCACGCTGAAGTAGAGCGTCTGGCCTTCGTGGCGCACCGATCCGCTCTTCACGGTGCCGGTTAGCTGGTAGCTGCGCCCAGGACGCCCTTCGCGCACGAGCTGGCTCGGCGTGACCGTCGGTGAGGCGGCGCTGAAGCTGGTGTAGATAAGAGCGCTCGCGAGCACCACGGCGGCGCTCAACGACACAACCAGCCGCACCGTTCGCTTGCGGGCGGGGTTCATCGCGGTCGATTATCCCAGAAGCGGATGCGCGAGAGGCCCAGGAGATTTTCGGGAGACAGCGAAACCTTTGTCTATCCCAGGCGTCTTAGGAGGTAGAGACCGATGTTGACGAGCCTGCTCCATCCGATCGCAACCTGGCGCCATCACGATATGCCGCCGGAGCCGATGATGGACATAAAGGCGCGGCGCCTGCGCGACGCGGGCGGGCCGGTGGACGAGGCGTGCTACCCGTGTGGATGCGGGTACTTCTTCATCGCGCCGGTCTCCACCAGCGTGGCCTGCCCCCACTGCGGCAAAACGCAGGCTTGGTAGAGGCGTCCCCGCCGCAACAGGCCGGGCCGCCCAACTAAGCTCCTACTTGATGTGCATCCCCGAGATCGCGCGGGAGATGACAAGCTGCTGGATCTCGGCGGTACCCTCGAAGATGTCGTAGATCTTCGCGTCGCGGTGCCAGCGCTCGACGGGGAACTCGCGCGTGTAGCCGTTGCCGCCGAGGATCTGGATGGCCCGCTCGGTCACCCACACGGCGACCTCGCCAGACTTGAGCTTTGACATCGAGCCCTCGGCGTTTTCGAAGGGCACCTGGTTGCGCCCCATCCACGAGGCGCGCCAAACGAGCAGGCGGGCGGCGTCGATCTCCATCTTCATGCGCGCGAGCGTGAAGGCGATCGATTGGTTCTCGATGATCTTCTTGCCGAACTGCTCGCGCTCCTTGGCGTACTCGAGCGCGTACTCGTAGGCGGCACGGGCGATTCCGAGCGCCTGCGAACCGACGGTGGGACGGGAGGCCTCGAAGGTGGCCATGGAGGCGTTGGACTTGTTCTTCTTGCCGTCCTTGGCGCGGGCTACGCGTTCGTCGAGCTTCTCCTTGCCGCCGAGCACGTAGTTCTCGGGGATGCGGCAGTCGTCGAGATAGACGTCGGCGGTGTGGGAGGCGCGCAGGCCGTGCTTTGAGACCTTGGCGCCTTCGGAGATGCCCTTCGCTTCGCTCATCGGGACGACGAAGGCGGCGTGACCGCGGGACTTCAGGGAGCGGTCGACCGTCGCGATTACGACGTGGACGTCGGAGATGCCGCCGTTGGTGGCCCATGCCTTCTGACCGTTGAGCACCCACTCTTTGGTGGCCTCGTCGTACTTGGCGGTGGTGCGCACGGCGCTGACGTCGGAGCCGGCGTTGGGCTCAGAGGAGCAGAAGGCGGCGACCTTGATGTCCTCGGGAGTGCCGAAGCAGCGTGGGATCCACTCGCCGATCTGCTCGCCGGTGCCCTGGCCGAAGATGGCGGCCACCGCGAGCGACGTACCCATGATCGCCATGCCCATGCCGGCGTCGCCCCAGAAGAGCTCCTCGTTGACGATCGGCAGCGTTAGCCCGGTGGGGTCGGCGAAGAACTGCGCGAGACCCTCGAAGCCGTAGAGCCCGATCTTGGCGGCCTCTTCGATTATCGGCCAGGGGGTCTTCTCCTTCTCGTCCCAGTCGTGGGCGGCGGGTCGCATGACGTCGGCGGCGAAGCCGTGCACCCACTCGCGGATGTCCTTCTGATCCTGCGTGAGCGCCATCGAGAAGGTGACGTCTTTGCCGGCAGCGTTCGTGATCGCCTCGACGGCGGCCTCGGCGGCTCCAGTCGCTTCGGCGGCGGTTACGTCGGTTGCTGACATTGAACGAAAGCTCCTTTGCGAACTCGGTGAGATGTGTGATGGACCTGATCAAAAGCCACGACCGACGGTCCGGACTTCTCGTGACGACCGATGTCCGGGCCGGCTCCACACACGGACAGATTAGCCCGCGAGCGGTGAAGCAAAGCCTAGCAAAGCGTAAACGGTTGTCAAATGCGAGATTGAACGGCGTTTACATTCGCGATATAGTAGTCGCTAGATGGCAACCGTCCCCAGCTACAAGGACTCCCCCGTCGCCAGCCGCGCGGCGCGCAGACGCGAGCGTGAGCGCGAGATCATCGCCGCCACGCGCCTGCTGTTCGACGAGCGCGGCCTGCAGGACGCGCCGATCGAGAGCATCGCGCGCGAGGTGGGCATCAACAAGGCGCTCATCTACCGCCACTTCTCCTCCAAGGAGGAGCTCTATGTGCTGACCCTCTCAACCTATCTAGCCGACCTCGCCAAGCGCCTGGAGGACGTGCCTGAGGAGCTCGACCCGGTGGCGCGTTTGGAGGACGGGTGGGTGAGATACACGGATTTCTGCCTCGAGCACCCAGCCTTCCTCGACTGTGGCCTATCGCTGATGCGCCGCTCCGCCGAGGAGCTGCGCGAGGCGATCTCCGACGCCATCTGGATTCGCCTCGGGCAGAACATGGCGGCTTGCCTGGGCAAGCTCTCCCGCATCCTCGCCGAGGGAGCTCAGCAGGGCGTCTTCGAGGTAGAAGACCCCGATTTCACAGCCAATCAGCTGTACGCGCAGACGCTCGGGACCATGCATCTGGCACGCATCGGCGTGGGAGTCCGCACGGCCCCGGGCGGAGTGCCCGAGCCC
>DATBTP010000073.1:0-4142 GCA_036559185.1 Solirubrobacteraceae bacterium
CTTATCAGCGCGCGCATGTCGCGCATGCCCGCGGGGTCGAGCCCGGTGGCGGGCTCGTCGAGTATCAGCAGTCGCGGACGGCGCAGCAGGGCGGCGGCGATACCCAAGCGTTGGCGCATCCCGTGGGAGTAGCCGCCCACCTTGTGCTTCGCGCGCGGAGCCAGCTCCACGATCTCGAGCACCTCCTCAATGCGCTCGCTCGCGCCGTTCCCGTCGAGCGCCGCGAGCATCTCCAGGTTCTTGCGTCCCGTCATATACGGGTAGAAGCGCGGCGCCTCCACGAACCCGGCGACCCCCTCGAGAGCGCGGGCGCCCTCGCGCAACGGTTCGCGCCCGAACAGCTCCACGGTCCCCTCCGTCGGGGTGATCAGGCCGAGCGCCATCCGCAGCGTCGTCGTCTTGCCCGCGCCGTTGGGACCGAGGAAGCCATACACATCGCCCGCTCTCACGTTCAGGTCGACGTGATCGACGGCGAGCACCTCCTTGTAGCGCTTCACCAACCCGCGCGCCTTGACCGGCCGCCCTTCCGCGTCGGCCACGCTACAGGCCCCGCGCGAACGTCTCGATCGCGCTGGGCGTCACCGAGCCGACGAGCAGATAGCGCACGCCCGCGCGCTCGAAGCTCAAAAGCGTGCCCAGCTGGGTCGGCAGCTCCGAAGCCTTCACCCCGTTGACATCCACCTGTTGCAGCCCTTCGAGCTGGGAAACGCCCGCTTCCTTGCCACCCGTCTTAACCGGGCTTTCCGCGAGCACGATCGCGCCCAACCCCTTGCCGTTCACGGTCACCTTCGGCTTGTCTTCGCCGCTTGTCCTCGTCGCACCCGACGTGGTGGAGGGTTTTGGCAACGTCACGTTCTCCACCTTCGCGTCGGCGGGCGGCGTGAAGTCGAGCGTCGAGCTATCCACGGGGCCGTATGACACTTCGGTGGCCGCCAGTTCGATCACCGGCGAGGAACTCGTCGTTGAGTACACAGCCGCGCGCAACGGCACGCCGTGCACGGCGTCCCACGACAGCTCCGCTCCGCCGATCAGTCCGCCGTTTTCCTTGGGTGACACGCGCACGGTGTAAGCGGCCTGTCCCCCTACGTCGGTCGGCGTCGCGCCGGAGATGTCGGCGTGCTTGCTCGCGTCGCTCACACCTTCTTCGATTTCCGCGACCGTCGGGATCTTGCCGTGCGCGGCGCGACTCGTCGAGCCCGAGCCGCCGCTCGTCGTTTCCTGGGGCGGCGTATAGCGGTAGAGCGTATTAGTCGAAGCGTCATACATCGACACGTTCTGTCCGTCGTACTGGATCTGCGTGTCGCCCTTTTCAGATTGGAGTTCCAGACGCGCGTGGCCGTCCGTTCCGATCCACAGGCGCCCGGACGCGCCGGAGACGAGAGGGCTCGAGGCGAGCTGGCTGGCTTCGCCGCCTCCGCCGCTCGCGAGGTTCGAGCCTTCCAGTAGGTGGTTGGTGAACTGGATGCGCGCGCTCACGCCGTCCACCTTCGGCGCCGCCAGCGCGTCGTGGACGGCGTCCGCGAGCGGCTTGGGGGGCGGGGTCGGGCCCGAGCCTACCGCCAGCGCCAGCGCCGTGGCTCCGATGCCGACCGCGAGCACGACGCCACACAGCAACAGCAAGCGAGAGAGTGGAAGGCGACGCAGAATATTCATGTGGGCACGTCCAAAGGCCTGGAAGGTCAACGGCCTGCACCCAGCGTAGCGCTCCACGTAGGCACTTCCTAAAGCCTGTCGAAGAGATCTCTCATCAAGCCGCCGCGTCGAGGGTGCTCGGGGCCGATTGCTCATGTATCGTGCCCACCCGATGATCTACGGCTTCCTCGTCTTGTGGGTCGTGCTCGGCCTCTCGGTGTTCTTCGTCGCGATGCGCGGCGGCCCGCGTGGCGCGCGCGAGTCGCTGCACACCGAATCCAAGCTCGGCCAGCGCGCCATCATGGCACTCGTGGCCATCGTCTTCGCCTTCGGCCTGGTGGTTCCCGCGCTCGTGCTCGCGTTCAACGGCGCCAACAAGGCGTCCGTCGGTCCCGGAGGCGTGCATCTCACCGCCGAGGAGCAGCACGGCCGCGTTCTCTTCTCCGAGTCCTGCGCGGTCTGCCACACGCTCGCCGCCACCAAGTCACAGGGCCACGTCGGGCCCAACCTCGATGTCAGGCTCGGATCGGAGATATCCACCGAAGCCGGCCGCAAGGCGCTGGTGCTCAACGCGATCGAAGAAGGCCGCGCGCGCGGCCTCGGCCAGATGCCGGCGCTGCTCTACCAGGGCAAGGACGCCGAATCGATCGCCGACTTCCTGGCCGCCGTCGCCGGGCACTGAGGAGTCTTCAAGGCCGTCTGACGAACGACCTCCCAAAATGGGAGGTGGACATCGCAAACGCGGGTTGTTGCCGCCGAGGTCGTTGTTAGCATCGCTCGCCGATGCCACGAGCAGCCGAGGCTCGCGTGTGGTGGGCCGATGTCGAGGACGTCCGCGTTCGGATCGAACGCCGCCGCGAGCGCGAGGCGAGGCTGGCGCGCGCGGGCGGCGTTGGAGCCCAAGCCCGCACCGACGGCGCTCGCGCCATCGCCGCGCCGAAGCGCGGCGTGCGAGAGATTCGGCCCGGTGCGCGCCTGACGCTCGTTCGCACGAACGCTCCACCCGCGCGCAACTCGCGAGGACGCCCCCGTGCGCGACTACGCCCCATCGACCGCGTCGGCCCGCGTCCCGACAGGGTCGCCGCGTGGGCGGTCCTCCTGGGCTTCCTGCTGGTGCTGGCGGCGGTGCTCAGCGCGCACGGGTGATAGATGGCCTGGACGCGTCGATAGCCCCGCCGGCTTGGGAGGGGCGCATGGTTTAAGGTCCAGCCATGCCCGAGCAACCCAAGACCGCGCAGGACGTGAAGGCGCTCGTGGCCGAGCGCGACATCCGCTTCATCCGCTTCTGGTTCACAGACATCCTCGGCCAGCTGAAGTCGTTCTCGATCAACTCCCAGGAACTCGATGACGCCTTTGAGGAGGGGATGGGCTTCGACGGCTCCTCCATCACCGGCTTCAACGCGATCGAGGAGTCCGACATGATCGCGCTACCCGACCCCTCCACGTTCGCCGTGCTCCCGTGGCGCCCGGAAGAGCAGGGCGTGGGGAGGATGTTCTGCGACATCATCACCCCCGAGCGCACGCCCTACGAGGGCGATCCCCGCCATGTGCTGCGCCGCGCCGTCGACCGCGCTAAAGCGATGGGCTTCGACACCTTCAACGTCGGTCCCGAGCTCGAGTACTTCCTTTTTCGAGATTCGAAGTCCACCGAGGTGCTCGACGAAGGCGGCTACTTCGATTTGACGACGCTCGACGCCGGCTCCGACGTGCGCCGCGAGACGGTGCTCGCGCTCGAGCAGCTGGGCATCCACGTCGAGTACACCCACCACGAGGTCGGTCCCTCCCAGCACGAGATCGATATGCGCTACGCGGACGCGATGAAGATGGCCGACGACTGCATGACCTACCGCATCACCGTCAAGGAGTACGCGGTCAAGTACGGCTGGCACGCCACCTTCATGCCAAAGCCGCTGTTCGGCGAGAACGGCTCGGGCATGCACACCCACCAGTCGCTCTTCGCCGATGGCAAGAACGCCTTCTACGACGCCGATGACCAATACTTCCTCTCCGACGTCGGCAAGGCGTTCATCGCCGGCCAGCTCCGCCACGCTCGCGAGATCTGCTCGATCTTCGCCCAATGGGTCAACTCCTACAAGCGCCTCGTGCCGGGCTTCGAGGCGCCGACCTATGTCGCCTGGTCGCGGCGCAACCGCTCCGCGCTCGTGCGGGTGCCGATGTATCACCCGGGCAAGGAGCCCACGACGCGGATGGAGCTGCGCTGCCCGGACCCCGCCTGCAACCCGTACCTGACGTTCGCCGCGCTGCTGCAGGCCGGGCTCGAGGGGATCGAGCACGGCTACGAGCTCCCGGAGCCGATGGAGAAGAACCTCTACCACCTCTCCCCCGACGAGCGCCGCCGCCTCGGGATCGACCAGCTGCCCGAGACGCTCGGCGAGGCGATCGAGCTGACCGGGCAGTCGGAGCTTGTGCTGCGCACGCTCGGCGAGCACATGTTCAATCGCTACATCGAGATCAAGCGCCAGGAATGGGACGACTACCGCGTCCAGGTG
>DATBTP010000074.1:0-3979 GCA_036559185.1 Solirubrobacteraceae bacterium
GCCATCGCGTTGACCAGGCAGTTCTGCTCGTAGGGGCCCTCGAAGTAGAGCTCGCCGCCGATCGTGGGGACGCCGATCGAGTTGCCGTAGTGGCCGATGCCGGCGACGGCGCGGTCGAGCAGGTAGCGGGCTCGCGCCCCCTCCCCTTCTCTTCCCTGATCCCGCCCCACCGCGATCCGCTCCCGATCCCCCGCCTCATCGGCCGGCGCTCGACCTGGACCGCAAGGTCCAGGCGGCTCGAGGTGGGGCTCGCCGAACCGCAGCGAGTCGAGCACGGCGATCGGACGGGCGCCGATGGCAAAAATGTCCCTGAGGATGCCCCCCACGCCGGTGGCGGCGCCCTGGAATGGCTCGACCGCCGAGGGGTGGTTGTGTGACTCCACCTTGAAGGCGCACACGAACCCATCGCCCACATCCACCGCCCCCGCGTTCTCGCCCGGGCCCATGACGACATGCTCTCCGTCGGTGGGGAGCGTGCGGAGCAGCTTCTTGGAGTGCTTGTAGGCGCAGTGCTCGCTCCACATCAGCGAATACATCGCCAACTCGACCTGGTTTGGCGGTCGGCCTTGCTTCTCGCTGATCAGCTCGTACTCGGCCCCCGTGAGACCCAGCCTCAGCGCATCCTCGACGGTTGGAAGTGCGGCGCTTTCAGCCATGGATGCCTTCTGAGCGGCGATCGTCGCTCTCAGACACGCGCGCTCTCCACCGCGGTGCGCATGGAGGCGAAGATGCACAGCCCGTCGGTTGAGCCGGTGAGCTCGTCCACGGCGTGCTCGGGGTGGGGCATCAAACCAAACACGTTGCCCCGTTCATTGCTCACGCCGGCGATGTCGGCGGTGGAGCCGTTGAAGTTCTGGCCGGCCGCATAGCGCAACACAACCTGGCCGTTGCCCTCCATGCCGGCGAGCGTCGCCTCGTCGGCGTAGTAGCGCCCCCACGAGTGCTCGGCGGGGATGCTCAGCGGCGTGCCCGCGGCGCATGCGCTCGTGAAGGCGGTGTGGCGGTGGATCACATCCAGATCGACCTGGCGGAAGGTGAAGCGCAGGTTGGTGTTTGGAAGCAGCGCGCCCGGGAGCAGTTTGGCCTCGCAGAGAACTTGGAAGCCGTTGCAGATCCCGAGCACCAGCCCGCCGTCTTCGACGAAGGAGATCACCGACTCCATGACGGGTGAGAAGCGGGCGATAGCGCCCGCGCGGAGGTAGTCGCCGTAGGAGAACCCCCCCGGCACCACGATCGCGTCGACGCCTTTCAGGTCGCGCTCGCCGTGCCACAGAAGCTCGGCGTCGCCCACGCGCCGCGCGGCGTACAGGGCGTCCACCTCGTCGCATGTTCCCGGGAACCTAATGACGCCGAACTTCATCGGCGCCCCGCGGGCGGTCGCACGCGCCGCGCGCGCGCGGCGCGACCGGTTGAGAGCGGGCGGCGCAGGAGCGCGCGCGGTAGGGAGCGGAGGCGATCAGTCACCGGCGAGGACGATCTCGTAGTCCTCGACAAGCGGGTTGGCGAGCAGCTTCTCGCACATCGGCTCGAGCTGGGTGGGGTCCTCCACGTCCAGCTCCACTAGGCGGCCGACGTGTACGTTCGCCACACCCGCGAACCCGAGCGCGGGGAGCGCGCGCTTGACTGCCTCACCCTGAGGGTCGAGGATGCCGGCCTTCGGACGGATGAGTACTCGCGCCCTCACGCGGTTCGGTCCAGCCACGCCTGAAACGGCTCGCCCGTGATCAGCTCGTACGCCTCCACGTAGCGCGCGCGGGTGCCCGCCACGACCTCCTCGGGGATCGCGGGCGCGGGCGGCTTCTTGTCCCAGCCGCTCCCCGCCGCCCAATCGCGCACATACTGCTTGTCGAAGCTCGGCTGGCTCTTCCCAACCTGGTAGCCCTCCACCGGCCAGTAGCGCGAGGAGTCGGGCGTGAGCACCTCGTCGCCCACCACCGGTTCGCCGTCCTCGTCGAGCCCCAGCTCGAACTTCGTGTCCGCCAGAATCACGCCCCGCTCGCGCGCGTGCGCTGCCGCGTGGGAGTAGAGGTCGATCGAGATGTCACGCACACGTTCCATCAGCGCACGGTCGCCCACGAGCTCGGCGGCGCGCTCGAAGTCGATCGCCTCGTCGTGGCCCACCTGGGCCTTCGTGCTGGGCGTGAAGATCGGCTCAGGCAGCCGCTCGGACTCTTGAAGCCCGGCGGGCAGCTCGATCCCCGACACCCTCCCCGTGGTTTGGTAGTCCTTCCACCCAGACCCCGTGATGTAGCCCCGCACCACGCACTCCACCGGGAGCATCTTCAGCTTGCGCACCACCAGCGCCCTCCCGCGCGCCTGCGACGGGACGCCGTCGGTGGCCGAGAGCATGTGATTGGCGACGATGCCCTTCGTGTGCTCGAACCAGAACGCCGACAGCCCCGTGAGCACCTTGCCCTTGCCGGGAATCGGCGTCGGGTGCACCGCGTCGTAGGTGGAGATCCGGTCGCTCGCCACCATCAAGAGGCGGTCGTCGAGGTCGTAGAGCTCGCGCACCTTCCCGCTGGCGATGAGGGGCAGGTCGGCGAGGACGACGGTCACTTTTCGCGATGCTACCAACCAGAGCGGCCGGCCATCCGGCGGTCAGGCGATCTCGTCGAGGCGAGCCACGATCTCCGGCGCGTACCGCGTGTAGTGCCCGTAATCGAAGATCCCATCGAGGTCGAGTCCCGCGGCGCGCTCGTCGCCCGCGAGTAGCTCTCGCAGCGGGATACCCTCATCCCAAGCGCGCTGCGCGAGCTCCTGCGCGATGCGGTAGGCATCGTCACGTGCCATCCCCCTCTCCACGAGCGCGAGCAGCACCCGTTGCGAGAAGAGCGCGCCACACGTCAGCTCGAGGTTGGCGAGCATCCGCTGCTCGTCGACCACCAGCCCCTGGACGAGCTTCACCGCCGTCTGCTGCATATGGTCGATCAGGATCGTGGAGTCGGGCAGGATCACGCGCTCCACCGAGGAGTGGGAGATGTCGCGCTCGTGCCAGAGCGCCACGTCCTCCACCGCGGCCTGCGCGTTCCCCCGCAACACCCGCGCCAGCCCCGACAGCCGCTCGCTCTTGATCGGGTTGCGCTTGTGCGGCATCGCCGAGCTGCCCTTCTGGCCGGCCCTGAACGGCTCCTGCGCCTCGCGTACCTCCGTGCGCTGCAGGTGGCGGACCTCCGTCGCCAGCCGCTCCATCCCCGCGCCCGCAAGCGCGATGGCCTGCAACAGCTCCGCATGGCGGTCGCGCGCCACCACCTGGGTCGACACGTCCTCGCGCGCCAGACCCAGCCGCTCGAGCACCTTGCGCTCGAACTCAGGGCTGGTCGCCGCGTAGGTGCCCACGGCGCCCGAGATCGCGCCCACCGACACCTGCTCGAAGGCTCGGCGCAGGCGCTCGGCGTTGCGATGCGCCTCGAACGCGAAGCCCGCGAGCTTCACACCGAAGGTCGTGGGCTCGGCGTGTACCCCATGGGTACGCCCCACGCAAAGCGTGTCCACGTGTTCGCGGGCTCGGTTCGCCAGCGCCCGCACGAGCGCGCTAGCTCCAGCCACGACCGCCTCCCCGGCGGCACTTAGCTGAAGCCCGATGGCGGTGTCGAGCACATCCGAGGATGTCAATCCAAAGTGAATCCACCGTCCAGCCTCGCCGGCGCTCGCCGAAAGCACGTCCACGAACGCCGCCACGTCGTGGTCGGTGACGCGCTCCCGCTCGTCCACCGCCTCCACCGTGAACGTAGCGGCACGAATCGCCTGAAGCTCGGCCGGCGTGGGACCCTCGCCATCGCCCAACAGGCCGGGCAGCTCCTCGCAGGCGGCCACCTCCACACGGCGCCACGTCTCCATGCGCGCCTGGTCCGTCCACAGTGCGCCCAACTCGGAGCGTGTGTAGCGAGAGATCACCCAACCGATTATCGCGGGCGTCAGGGACGGTATGTCGCGCACAGGGACGACTCGCGCGTGCGCGCGCGAAGGAAAGCTAACG
>DATBTP010000075.1:0-16723 GCA_036559185.1 Solirubrobacteraceae bacterium
AAAGTACGCCACCAACGCGGTCGGGACAGCGACGGGCGTGGAATACGAAAAGACGACGCATTGCACAAGCAAATGCATCTGGTTCAGCGACAGCGTCGCGCCATCGATCCACGGTCAGTGGCTGAGCCAGGCGAGCAGCCTGTCCACCCAAGCCTACACTTACGACGGCATCGGCAGGCTCACCCAGGTGGAAGACACGCCGGTGGGCAAAGGCTGCACGACTCGGCTCTACACATACGACGAGGACACCAACAGAACGAGCTTGACCACGTTTGCGCCAAACGCCGAAGGGAAATGCGCCACAGCAGAAGGCGCAGTAGAAACCCACGTCTACGACACGGCCGACCGGCTGCTCGACGCCGGCACGAGCTATGACAATTTCGGTAACACTACTGTGCTACCGGCCAACGACGCGGGCGGGCAGGAACTGACTAGCTCGTTCTACGTGGACAATCGCACAGCAAGCCAGACTCAGAACGGGCAGACGATCGGCTATCCGCTCGACCCGATCGGCCGGCCGCTCGAAACCGTCTCGACCGGAAAAATCGTGGCGACAGTTACCAACCACTACGCCGGCGGGAGTCAAGCGCCGGGGTGGACTAGTGAAATCTCAGGCAACTGGACGCGCAACATCACGGGTATCTCAGGCGGGCTCGTGGCGATCCAAAAGAACGGCGAAACCCCCATCCTGCAACTGGCGAACCTGCACGGTGACTTGGTCGCGACGGCGTCGATGAGCGAAACGGCCACGGAACTGGCGAGCACCACCGACACGACCGAGTTCGGGGTCCCGCGCACTGAAACTCCGCCGAAGTATTCGTGGCTCGGATCGCACGAGCTGCCGACCGAACTGCCCTCGGGCGTGACCGCGATGGGAGCGCGCACCTACGTGCCACAGCTCGGACGGTTCCTTCAGACAGACCCAGCCTCCCACGGATCGGCTGACGCGTACGCCTACACCTTCGGAAACCCCGTCAACACCTCCGACCTAACCGGCGAATTCACAGTTGCCACGAACGAAAACTCATACTCGGCCGGCAACGACCGTTCGGCGCAGACGTTGCGAGAAGAAGAAGAACGTATCGCGCGCGAAGAGGCAGCCCGTAGGGAAGCCGAAGCCAAAGCGTTTGAAGAGGAATGCGAATACCTCAATATGCCCGGGTGCCCGCCCAAATACATGGGAGGATATCCAGGCGAAGAAGAAGAAGAAGAATGGGGCGAAGAAGAAGAAGAAGAAGAAGAATACGTGTCTTGGGATCACGTGGAATCCGCTAGCAACGAAAGTCAGTCGCAAGTGGCTACTCTCGTCCAACCACTGCATGGAACAGGAGAAGGCGGCGAAGAAAGCAACGCTACAGCAGATGGCGGTAGCTCAACCGTGCCGTTGTGCAAGACCGCAATAGGGGCACCTGCCAAAGAGCCGTGCTCACAGCTCGTGCGCAAGAAAAAGAAGAAGAAGAAGAAAAAAAAGACCCCACCGGTGCACTGCGGAAGAAGCGGATGTGTTGAAGAATGCAAGGAAAAAACTCCCAATGGTGCGTGTGTTATTGTGGGCCAGAGAGAACAAGAAGAATACGAAAAACGGATTCATAATCCGCCATTGAATGAACCGGAACGGAAATGTCCTGATGGCACGTACGCGTGGTGGGGCCCGAAAGGCGAAGTGTACTGTGTTCCTGAAGGATCTCAGCCGGAGTAGTATGCCGGTCGATGCGTCCCGGGAACCGCGAAGAGAGCTGGATCGAAACGAGCTGAATGAGTCATTTCGATTCTTTTCCTGCAAGAGAGAAGATATGTCTGTGTCCAAACTCGCTTCGTAAGTGCCTGGCATTCGTGTTGAGATGAGGTCTAGTCGGCCGTCTCTTATCTCCTTCTGCTGGGGAGCGCTCGGGGGAGCGCTCGTGACTGGGACGGCACTCGCGGTGATCTTGGTGAGTGGGGGCGTTGGCGGCTCGAGGACCACGGTCACAGTGGTTCAAAGCGCCCCGCTTGGAGTGTCCGTCGACAGGACACGCACGAAGTCTGGTCTTGAGGTGCGCCAGATCTACGAACGGTCTGCTTCCGGCGTCGTGTTTGTGAACGCGACAGGCGTCATCCAGGCCCAATCGCCTTCGGAATATCTTCGCGGCGAAAGCGAAGAACGCGGCACCGCCACCGGCTCGGGCTTCGAGGTTGACGGTCGAGGGACAATCCTCACGAACTGGCATGTCATCGAAGGGGCCACAACCATAACCGTAGGCTTGGGGCACGGTCGAACCGTCGCGGCAAACGTCGTTGCCCACGACGCTTCCAGCGATGTCGCGGCGCTGCGCATTCTCACCGCCGGCCTCACCTTGCACCCCCTCGCGCTCGGGGATTCCGCCAAGGCCCACATAGGCGAAACTGTGCTTGCGATCGGCAACCCTTTTGGCCTTGAGCGCACGCTGACCACTGGCATCGTCTCGGCCTTGCAACGACGCATCCAGGCGCCCAACGGAGTCACGATCAGCTCGGCTATCCAAACGGATGCGGCCATCAACCCCGGCAACTCCGGCGGGCCGCTGCTCAACGAACAGGGCGAAGTCATCGGGATCAACTCCCAGATTGAGACCGCCGGCGGCCACGCAGGGAATGTCGGCATCGCCTTCGCCATCCCGATCGACACGGCCAAGAGCGAGCTTGCGACGCTCGAGAGGGGCGGAACCGTGCGCGGCGGGTAGCCCGCTGGATCCATCTCAGCATCGCCGGGCTTGCGTTTGGAAGGCTCGCCGGTCGGCCCCCGATTAGACTCCCGTCCGACTGTGCGCATCTTCTCCGGCATCCAGCCCACGGGCACCAAGCACCTGGGTAACTACATCGGCGCGATCCGCCAGTACGTCGCCGGGCAGGATCGCGGTGAGGCGCTGTACTGCGTAGTGGACCTCCACGCCACCACCGTCGCCTACGAGCCCGCCGAGCTGAGGCGCAGCCTGTACGACCTCACCGCGCTGCTGCTCGCCGCCGGGCTTGATCCGAAGCGGTGCATCCTCTTCCGCCAGGGCGACGTTCAGGAGCACGCCGAGCTGTGCTGGCTGTTGTGCTCGGTCACCGAGCTCGGTCGCCTCCAGCGCATGCACCAGTTTCGCGACAAGTCGCTCGCGCAACGCGAGCTCGTGTCCGCCGGGCTGCTCGTCTACCCGGTGTTGCAGGCCGCCGACGTGCTCGCCTACCGGGCGCACGAGGTGCCCGTGGGAGAGGACCAGCGCGAGCACCTCGAGCTGATGCGCGACGTCGCGCGGCGTTTCAACGCGCGTTATGGCAACGGTGAGGATGTGCTCGTCGTCCCCGAGCACCGTATCCCCGAGATCGGCGCGCGCATCATGGACCTGCAGGACCCAACGCGCAAGATGTCGACCACGGGCGGCTCCGAGCAGGGCACGGTGTATGTGCTCGACGAGCCCGAGGCGATCGTCAAGAAGCTCAAGTCCGCCGTCACCGATTCGGGCCGCGAGATCGAACGGGCGCCGGAGAAGCCGGGCGTTTCGAACCTTATAGAGATCCTCGCCGTGGCGCGCGAGGTCCCGCCCGAGCAGGTCGAAGCCGACATGCGCGAAGCGCGCGGCTACGGCGATCTGAAGGTCGCCGTAGCCGAGGCGGTGGCGGAGATGCTCGCGCCCGTCCGGGAGCGCTACGTCGAGTTGAGAACCGACGAGAAGGCGCTGGAGGCGGTGCTCGCCGACGGGGCGCGGCGGGCGCGTGCGATCGCTGGCGAGACGCTCGCCGAAGTGCGCGAGCGCATGGGGGTGGGCCCGCCCCGCGGCTCCGCCGCCGCCGGTTGACATGTGCGCTCGGGTGCCGCCCGGGCGCGTGGGAGCTTGTGTGAGCTGGTATCGCCACAGAGACGGCTCGCACCGTCGGGAGCGACCGGTACGGTAGGCGGGTGACGCTTCCCGCGCTCGACCTCGACCTGGAGATCTTCAGCGGCCCGTTCGACCTGCTGCTCGCGCTGGTGTTGCGCGAGGAGGTGGACCTGCTCGAGCTGGAGCTCGCCGACGTGGTGCTCGCCTACCTCGACCACCTCGAGGGTCGCGGCGAGCTGGACCTGGAGACCGCCACCGAGTTCATCGTGCTGATCGCGGCGCTGTTGGAACTGAAGTCGCGGCTGATGCTCGCCGAGGACGATGAGGAGCTGCTCGACATCGAGCCCGGCGAGGCCGCCGAGGAGCTGCTCGAGCGGATGCTGCAAGCGCGCCGCTACCGCTCCGCCTCTACACACCTGCTCGAGCTGTTCGCGCGCGAGGCGGGCGTGCGCTTCCGCGGCGCCCCGCTGCCCGCGCGCCTGCGCAAGTCGATCGTGCCCGCCGGGGAGGGCTCGCAGGACCCGGCGGTGCTCGGGCAGGCGATGGGAAGGCTGCTGCGCATGCCGCCCACGATCAGCCTGCGCCACATCTCCACCCAGCGCGTGACCGTCGCCGAGCGGCTTCACCATCTGCGCGGGTTGCTGCGACGCGGGCGCTTCTCCTTCGAGGAGGCGGTGCGGGGCGAGGATCGCATGACCGTCGCGGTCACGGTGTTCGCGTTGCTCGAGCTTTACAAGCGCGGCGAAGCCCACTGGGAGCAGCACGAGAGCTTCGGCGACATCGCCGTCCACGCGGTGGCAGCCGCCGCGCCGTTGCGTGCGAGCGCTGGATGAGCGAGGACCTGGTCGAAGACCTGCCGGAGCCGGATCTGGCGCTCGTGTATACGATCGAGGCGCTGCTGTTCCTAGCGCCCGACCCGCTCAGCGCGCAGGAGTTGGCGGATGCGACAGAGGCCGAGGAGATGGCGGTGATCGCCTCGCTGGCGACGCTCGCGGAGCGCTACGCGCCGGGACGCTCGGGCATCCACCTGCGCGAGCTGGGAGGCGGGTTCACCTTCGCGAGCGACCCCGAGACCGAGGATGCCGCCAGGCGCCTGTTCAGCCGGCCCCGTGCCTCCGCGCTGACGCCCGCCCAAGCGGAGACGCTCGCGATCGTCGCCTACCTGCAGCCGGTGTCGCGCCCGGAGATCACCCGCATCCGCGGCGTGAGCGCCGATTCGGCCGCCTCCACGCTGCTGGAGCGCGGGCTGGTGGAAGAGTCGGGGCGTTCGCAGTTCGGAGCGGTGCTCTACCGCACCACCACCCAGTTTCTCAAGCTGTTCGGCTTGCGCTCGATCGACGAGTTGCCCGATGTGGCTCAGTGGGACCCCAGCCCCGAGGAGCAGGCGGAGCTGCGCGAACGGCTGCTGCGCGCGGGCGAGGCGCGGGCCGGCGGCGACCCGCCGGGCGTCGAGTAGCGCTCAAGCGGCGCGGGCGGCCAGTTGCCCGCAGGCGGCATCGATGTCGCGCCCGCGCGTGAGGCGAACCGTTGCCTCGATGCCGCGCGACTCGAGCGCGGCCTTGAACGCGGCGATCGACTCGCGGCTGGAGCCCTGGAAGCGGTCGGTCTCCTCCGCTCCGCTTGCCGGATGGGCGGTCTGGCGCACGCCGATGTTCTCCCGCGCTCCGCTTGCCAGATGGGCGGTCTGGCGCTCTCCCTTGTCCTCGTCCGCTCCGCTTGCGGAGTGGACGAGGGTGGGATGGGTGGGGTTATAGGGGATCAAGTTGACCTTGAACATGCGCGGGGGCTCGTCGGGGCGTCGCGGCGAGAGCAGCTTCGCGAGCGAGAGCGCCTGCTCGTAGCGGTCGTTGACGCCGGCGAGCATCACGTACTCGACGAACACGCGGCGGCGCTTGCGCTCGTAGAAGGCGCGACAGGCGTCGATCGCATCCGCAATGGGGTAGCGGTCGTTGACAGGCATGAGCTCCGAGCGCAACGCTTCGTCGGCCGCGTGGAGGGAGAGCGCGAGGCGCAACGGCATGTCGCACTCGGCGAGCCGTTCGATACCGGGGATCCAGCCCACCGTGGAGATGGCGGTGCGGCGGTTCGAGACGCCTACGGCCGGCAGCCGTTCGCACGCGGCGAGCACTCCTTCGAGGTTGAGCATCGGCTCGCCCATTCCCATGAACACGCAATGGTCGATGGGTTCGATGCGGCGGAAGTGAAGCGCCTGGTCGAGGATCTCAGACGCGGTGAGGTTGCGCGCGAATTTCATGCCTCCGGTGGCGCAGAACGTGCAGGTGAGCGGGCAGCCCGACTGCGAGGACACGCAGATCGAGCGGCGGCGGTCGCGGTAGCGCATGAGAACCGACTCGATGGGGCGCCCGTCGTGGGTGGTGAAGAGCGCCTTGACGGTGCCGTCGCTCGCCGTGCGCTGCTCGCGCAGATCGAGGCTCGAGAAGGGTACGTCTCGAGCCAATCGCACGCGCAGCTCGACGGGGAGGTTGGTCATCTGCTGGTAACCGGATACGCCCTTGGCGGCCCACTCCCACACCTGGCGGGCGCGGAAGGCGGGCTCGCCGGCGTCGGCGAGCGCGTTGTCGAGCAGATCGAGGTCCATGGCCCCTATGGTTGCAGCCCGATGCGTCTAGCCAAGCGCCGATGCGCCTAGCCAAGTACCTCGCCCACGCCGGTGTCGCCTCCAGGCGCGCCGCGGAGGCGATCGTGCGCGATGGGCGAGTGACCGTGGCGGGGCGGGTTGTGATGGATCCGGCGTGCGATGTCGATGACGCGAGCGGCGTGGCGGTCGACGGGAGGGCGCTCGGTGGTTCCGAGCCACGCGTGCTCTACGCCTTGAACAAGCCGGTGGGGGTTGTGAGCACGGTGAGCGATCCCCAGGGCCGCCCGACCGTGGTGTCGCTCCTGGGGGATGAGACACGCCGGTTGTATCCGGTGGGACGCCTCGACGCGGACTCCAGTGGGTTGATGCTGCTCACCAACGACGGGGCGCTCGCGCATCGCCTCACGCACCCGAGCTTCGAAGTGGAGAAGACCTACAGGGTGCGCGTCGGTGGCGGGTCTGTCGGGGAGGCCGCGCTTCGCAAGCTGCGCGAGGGTGTGCGCCTAGAGGACGGGATGACCGCGCCGGCGCGCGCGCGGCGCATCGGAGGCGGGATTCTCGAGATCGCGATCCACGAGGGCCGCAACCGGCAGGTGAGGCGCATGTGCGAAGCGGTAGGCCACCCGGCGCGCGAGCTCGAGAGGGTCGCGTTCGGGCCGCTGCGGCTGGGCGGCCTCGCGTCGGGCGCTCATCGGCGCCTCGGCGAGGCCGATGTGGAGCGGCTGCGCCGCACCGGCGCCTAGAATCGCGCTCGATGGAACAACGCCTTCACGCGCTGCGCGGCGCGACCTCGGTGGGCAGAGACGACGCCGATGACATCCTCGACGCTACCACCGAGCTGATGCGGGAGATAATGGGCCGCAACGAGCTCATACCCGCGCGGGTCGTGAGCTGCATCTTCACGGTCACCGACGACCTCACAGCGGAGTTTCCCGCCGTGGCGGCGAGGGCGCTCGGCTTCGAGCGCGTGCCGCTCCTGTGCGCGCGGGAGATCCCGGTGCCCGGTTCTTTACCGAGGGTGATCCGCGTTCTGATTCACTACTACGCGGATGAAAACCACGAGGCCAAGCACGTCTACCTGCGCGAGGCGGCCGGCCTGCGAGCGGACTTGCGGGCGGCGCAATGAGCGGCGACCGGTCGCGTGAGCGACCCGTGCGAGAAGGGGGAGCGATGGGTCGGGTGTCTTCGATCGTGTTGAGGGCGATGGTGTGCGTGTGTGCGGCTCTCGCGCTGACGGCGGGAGCGGCGCGGGGCGCCGAGCCGCACCCCCATGTCGGCAGGCTGCCCGGCTACCCCGTGATCCGCGGCGTGGTGCCGGTGCTCGAGTCCGGCGCCGCGGTGAGTGCGCACGAACAGCTCGTGAACGGGGCGTTCGCGGCGGTGCGGGCGCGCGAGGCCGGCGGGCTCGCGGAACCGAACGAAAAGTTCCTCAGCAAATGCGATAGCGAAGCTTCGTTCGTGGCAACGCAAGACATGTGTTATCGGGGAGGCCCGGTGTTGCGCGACCCGACGATCCACTTGATCTTCTGGCAGGGTCCGGTTGTAGCGGGGGTATCGACGGAAACGAACGTCGAAGCGTTCACGGCGAGCTACATCGAAACCGTGGCGCGCTATTTCGAAGATGTGTCGCACGACAATGGCGCGCAGACGAACGTGTTCGCCGTCGATCCGCAGTACTTCGACGAAAACAGCAAAGGCGAACTTGTACCGGGCGAATATGCGCTGTCCTTCGAAAACGGACCCGCGGATGTCACCGTGGATCCGACGCCGTTCCCGAAACACGTGAGTGGCTGCAGCGACAACACTGAATTCTCCCAGGGTCCATGTCTGTTGGACTCCGATATCCAAGCCGAGGTCGAAAAAGTCGCGAAATCGAGCACGAAGGGACTCGGCGATCTCTACGTTGTACTGACCCCCAAGGGTGTCGGCGGCTGCTTCGAAGCTGAATCGGGCGAGTGCGCATACCGTCAGTACTGCGCATATCACGGCGACTTCGGCGGTGACGGACACACGCCGGGTGACCAGACGCTTTATGTGGATCTCCCATATCTCGGCGAGGTTCCAGGCTGCGATTCGGGGGTGCATCCCAACGAAGCGTTCTCCGAAAAGGAAGAAGAAGAAGCCGAACAGGAAAATGAACTCCTCGACGGTGGCGCCGACGCGGTGATCGACACCGCCTCGCACGAGGTCAACGAGGCGATCGCCGATCCGATCGGGAGCCAGTGCGCCACGAACGCGAAAAAAGCCAGCGAATGTGAGCGTAATGCCTGGACAGACGTGATCGGGCAGGAGATGGGAGACAAGTGCCTGCCACCCGAGAGCACGGTGTTCGGGATCTACGGTGGGGCGCTCGGAGAAGTCGTGCTTGGGCGGCCAGCTCGTGCTTACAACCAGGAAATCAACGGGCATCCTTACTACACGCAGCGCGAGTGGAGCAACGAAGCCGGTTTGGAACAGGGCGGCTGCGTTCAGCGCGTGATCAACGCCAGATTCACCGTTTCGACCGGCGCACGGGCGACCGTACCGGTTATGCTCGACGCGTCGTCGTCGGGGGCATCCGGTGATCCTGCGGTTTATTTTGTCTGGACGTTCGTGAACGGTGAACAACTGGGTACTGAAAGCCCGACGATCTCGCGCACATTCCCGCGTGGCGGGGAAGAAGTCGTGGGTCTGACCGCGTATGACGGCAGCGGCAACGCCGAGACTACCGTCGGAGCGTTCATTGTCGGCGCCGCGCCTATCCCGCCTCCGCCTCCGCCCGCGCCGACCCCGCTCGTGATCAAAGAACCCGTAACGCCGGGTCACATCACCTCCGCGGAACTGGCACGCAGGCTCGGTCTGCCCGTCAGCGGCAAGAAGCTCTCGGGGGTGGGCTCGATCGCGCTCGGTCACGCTGAATGCCCGCCCGCGTGCGGGGTGACGTTGCGGCTCTACGCAAAGGTGACGACGGGCGCGCGCGGGCGCCGCGTGACCAAGCGCGTGTCGATCGGCACGGCCCATCTGACGCTCGCCGCCAAAGGTACGGCGACGCTCGGGCTGTCGCTGAACGCGAAGGGCCGAGCGATGCTGCACAAGCTCCACAACCTGACGTGCAAGCTGATTGTGACCGTCGAAGGCCAGGAAGGCGGGACCTGGCAGATCGTGCGCTCGCTGACCTTGACGCGCTGAATCGCCACAATAGACGGCATGACCCTCGAGTTCTCAGAGCGGATCGCGCGCATTCCGGTATATCCGGTCGCGGGCGGTTACGCCGAGCGCGCGCCGAAGGTCAAGCTGGCCTCCAACGAGTCGCCGTGGCCGCCGTTGCCCGCGGTGATCGAGGCGATGAAGGGCGCGCTGCCGACGCTCAACCGCTACCCCGACCCCACCAACTCGCTGCTGCGCGAGCGGATCTCCGAGCGCTACGGCGTGCCCACGTCGCGGATAGCGATCGGCAACGGCTCGTGCGACATCCTGCTCGCGGCGGGCGAAGCCCTACTCGAGCCCGGCGCGGAGCTCGTGTATGCGTGGCCGTCGTTCTCTGTCTACCCGCACCTGAGCGCCGCTTCGGGGGCGCGCGCCGTGACCGTGCCACTCGATGCGCACGAGCGCCACGATCTGGAGGGGATGCTGCGTGAGATGACGGCCGCTACGCGCCTTGCGATCGTGTGCAACCCCAACAACCCCACGAGCACCGCGCTGGCGCTTGCCGAGATCGCCGATTTCGTGGCCGAGGCGCCGCGTCACGTATGCGTGATCGTGGACGAGGCCTACTGCGAGTTCAACCTGCTCGAGGACCCCGATGCGTCGATCGAGCTGCTCGATCGTCATCCCAACCTCGTGCTGTTGCGCACGTTCTCGAAGGTGTACGGGCTGTGCGGGCTGCGCGTCGGCTTCGCGTTGTGCGGCTCTGAGGATCTGCCGCGCGCGGTCGACCAGATCCGCCAGCCCTTCTTCTGCAACGCGGTCGCCCAGGTCGCGGCCGTGGAGGCGCTCTCCCACCAGGACGCGGTCACCGACCGCGTCACGCGCACGATCGCCGAGCGCATCTCGGTGGACGAGCGCCTGCGCGCGCTCGGCTTGCAGCCGGCGGACTCGCAGGCCAACTTCTGCTGGTTCGGCCTCGGCGAGGACGGCGACGCGCAGGCCGCGACCGAGCGAGAGGCGGAGGTCATGCGTGGCTTGGCCGAGCGCGGTGTGCTCGTGCGCGGCGGAGGCGCGCTCGGCAAGGCGGGCGCGCTACGGGTCACCTATGGAACCTCCGAGGAGAACGCGATCTTCCTGGATGCGCTTGCCGAAGCGCTCTGAGGCTGCTACAAACCAGGTAGACGATCATGCAGAGGACCATCTCGACATCCGCAGCCGCAACCCGCGCGTCGTATTGGTCGTTTCGCTGCGCCTGGCGATTTAGCTAGGCGCTCCGACCTGCCCTCCGTCCCGTGAGCCGGAGGCCGAACAGGTCGCATCGGGTCCCGAGCCGGGACCGGGCGCCGCTCCAGCGGTCACGCCGCGGCCAAGCCGACCGGCCAGACGCTCACGGGGTTCGCGAGCAGGACAAACCAACCCGTACTTGAAAGGATTGAGCAGATGATGATCGTCATGAAGGAGGACGCGACCGACGAGCAGATCGGCGCGGTGATAGAGAAGATCGAGGGCGCCGGGGCGCTCGCCCACCCGATCAAGGGCGCCCGCCTCACCGTGATTGGCGCGATCGGCGACGTCGAGCAGGATGTCCACGTGGCCGGTCTTGGCTTGGAGGGCCAGCCGGGGGTGGATCGCGTGATGCCGATCCTCAAGCCCTACAAGCTCGCCTCCTCGCAGATCCGTCACGGCGAGCGCACCGTGATCGAGATCGAGGGGCGCAAGATCGGCGGCGAGCACTTCGCGCTGATCGCCGGTCCGTGCACCGTGGAATCGCGCGAGCAGCTCTTCGACACCGCCGATGTTGTCAAGGACGCGGGCGTGGCGATGCTGCGCGGCGGCGCCTACAAGCCCCGCACCTCCCCCTACGCTTTCCAGGGTCTCGGCCAGGAGGGGTTGCGGTTGCTCGCCGAGGCCAAGGAGCGCACGGGCCTGCCGATCGTCACAGAGTTGATGGACGCGCGCGATATGGAGGCGGTGCTGGAGGTGGCCGACGTGATCCAGGTGGGCGCCCGCAACATGCAGAACTTCCCGCTGCTCGCGGAGATCGGCCGCTCCGGCTGCCCAGTGTTGCTCAAGCGTGGGCTCTCGGCGACGCTCGACGAACTGCTGATGGCGGCCGAGTACGTGCTCAAGGAAGGCAACCCCGACGTGATGCTCTGCGAGCGTGGGATCCGCACGTTCGAGAGCTCCTACCGCACGACGCTCGACCTGCAGGCGGTGCCGGTGCTCAAAGAGCTCTCGCACCTGCCGGTCGTTGTCGATCCGAGCCACGCCGCCGGGCGCCGCTCGCTCGTGGCGCCGATGTCGCTCGCCGCGGCGGCCGCCGGGGCCGATGGGATCATCGTGGAGGTGCACCCGAACCCCGACGAGGCTCTCTGCGACGGCCCGCAGGCGCTGCTGGCCGACGATTTCGCCGACTACGCGGCCGCCGTCGAGCGCGTGGCGGCGCTCGTGGGGAAGGCGTTCAGCACGGCGTGAGCGGCCTACGGGTGGCGGTGCTCGGGGTCGGGCTGATCGGGGGGTCCGTCGGTCTGGCCGCGCGCCGCCGCCTCGGCGCTCGAGTCGTGGGCTACGACCCCGACCCAGCGGCCCTCTCGCGGGCGGTCGAGCTGGGAGCGATCGACGAGGCGAGCCGCGACATCGCCGCGGCCGTGCGCGAAGCCGACTACGCCTTCCTCGCCACGCCCGTGGGGTCGGTGGTCGAGGTCGCCCAGGCCGCGCTGGCGGCGGCCGGCGGGGATTGCGTGGTGAGCGACGTCGGCTCCACCAAGCGCCACATCGCCCGCGAGGTGTCAGACCCGCGCTTCGTCCCCGGCCACCCGCTCGCGGGGGCAGAGACGGCGGGCGTCGGAGGCGCGCATGAGGACCTCTTCGACGACGCCGTCTGGTATCTCACGCCCGCGTGCCCAGACGCGGCGCCCGCGCTCCCGCGGATCACCGCGCTGATCGAGCAGATAGGCGCGAACCCCGTGGTCATCGACGCCGACGCCCACGACCGCCTGATGGCGAGCGTGTCGCATCTCCCGCACGTGCTCGCCAATGTGCTCGTATCCCAAGCCCTGCGGGCCGCGCCGGCGGGCGGCGGTCCCCGCGGCTCGGGCGCGCTCGGCGCGAATACGAGCTTCCGCGACGCCACGCGCGTCGCTGGAGCCAATACGGCGATTTGGACGGACATCTACATGGCCAACGCGGACCTGCTCGCCGAGGCGCTCGACGAGACGATCAGGGAGTTGAGCGGCGTACGCGACGCGCTCAACGCCGAGGACGTCGATGCGCTGGTCGCGTGGAACGAGCGGGCGCGCCAAGAGCGGGCGCGGCTGGCGGACCATCCGAACCCGAACGCCGCATCGGCCGGTGGAGCGGGCCGCGAGCCGCCCGAGCCGGCGCGAGGCTCGTAGGGTTACGGGCGCTATGGACGTGCGCTTCGAGCCCTCCTCAGGGCTGCACGGAGAGCTGAGGGCTCCCGCTGATAAGTCGATCTCCCACCGTGCCGCGCTGCTCGGCGCGATGGCGTCCGAGCCCACGCGGATCGAGAACTACCTGCACGCCGCCGACACCGATGCCACGCTAGCGGCCGTGCGGGCGCTCGGCGCGCTCGTGGATGAGCGCGACGGGGTCATCACGGTGCGCGGCACCGGCCTGCGCGAGGCACGCGAGCCCGCGGGGCCGATCGACGTGGGCAACGCCGGCACGCTGCTGCGCCTCCTGCCGGGGTGGCTGGCCGCCCAGGAAAACCGCTCCTTCACGCTCGACGGCGACGAGTCGATCCGCCGGCGCCCCGTCGATCGCGTGGCCGAGCCGCTGAGGATGATGGGCGCGCGCGTGGACGCGCGCGAAGGCCGTTTCGCGCCGCTCACAGTGCACGGCGAGCGTTTGCGTTCGATCTCCTACGAGTTGCCGGTGGCGAGCGCGCAGGTGAAGTCGTGCGTGCTGCTGGCCGCGCTGGCCGCTGACGGGGCCACGACTGTTGGGGAGCCCGCGCGCAGCCGCGACCACACCGAGCGGATGCTGCTGCGAGCCGGGGTGAACATCCATCGCAACGGGAAGCACGTCACGGTTGTCAACGCCGACGAGCTGGTGCTCGACCGTGTGGTCGTGCCCAGCGACCCCAGCTCGGCGGCGTACGCGGTCGCCGCCGGCGTGCTCGTGCCCGGCTCGCGCCTGCTGGTGCGCGACGTCGGCGCCAACTGGACGCGCACGGGTTTCCTGCGGATCGTGCAGCGCATGCGGGGCATCGTGCTCGGCGACCTGGAGGACGAGAGCGGTGAGCTGGTCGAGCTCGAGCCGATCTGCGACCTCGACGTCGCCCACGGAGCGCTCGAGGGCACCTACGTCGAACCCGACGAGGTCCCATTGGCGATCGACGAGCTGCCGCTGGTCGCGTTGCTCGCCTGCTTCGCGGAAGGAGAAACCGTGGTGCGCGGCGCGCACGAGCTGCGCTTGAAGGAGTCCGACCGCATCGCCACCGTGGTCGAATGCCTGCGCGGCCTCGGCGCCGACATCGACGCGCTCGAGGACGGCTTCGCCGTAACCGGCACGGGTGGCTTGAAGGGCGGCGTCGTCGATGCCGCCGGCGACCATCGCCTGGCGATGATGGGCGCCATCGCCGGTCTCGCCTCGCGCGAGGGGGTCACCGTGCGCGGAATGGAGGCCGCCGCCGTGTCCTACCCGGGGTTCGCCGACGACATCGGAGCGCTGGCATACTGATGGCGGGAGGCTGGACGTGATGGCGGGAGGCCGGACGTGATGGCGGGAGGCCAGGTGTGTTGATCGCGATCGACGGTCCCGCGGGCGCGGGCAAGTCCACGGTGTCGCGCGCTCTCGCCGCGCGTCTCGGCTTCGCCTACCTCGACAGCGGCGCGATGTATCGGTGTGTTGGACTACTCTCGCTCGGCGCGCCCGAACGGGCGCCGGCGGAGCTTGCCTGTAGCGCTCGGATCGAGTTCCTCGCCGCGGGCGATCCCGAGTCCGTGCGCGTGCTGCTCGACGGTAGCGATGTCAGCGAGGCGATCCGCGCGCCCGGGGTGTCCGAGGCGGCTTCGCGGGTCGCCGCCGATCCGGGCGTGCGCGAGGCGCTCGTCGCCAAGCAGCGCGCGCTGATCGACCTCGGCGACTGTGTCGCCGAGGGCCGCGACATCGGCACAGTCGTCGCTCCTGGGGCCGAGCTGAAGGTGTATCTGACCGCCGATCCCGTCGAGCGCGCCCGCCGCCGCGCGAGCGAGCTGGGGGGCGACCAGGAGATGGTGATCGCCGAGCAGGCGTTGCGCGACGAGCGCGACACCACCCGCGCCCACAGCCCGCTTCGGGCGGCCCCTGGCGCCGTCGTGCTCGACACGACCGGTATGAGCGTCGGGCGGGTGGTCGAGCGCGTCGCGGGGTTGGCTCGGAGCGTCCGAGCTTCGGCCTGAGCGCTGGCCGGGAGCGCCCGCTCGAACCCCGGCCGCGGGATCCAGGCCGAGGCGAGCCCGGCGGGCGCTCGGAGGCAAGCCTGGCGGGCAGGCCGAGGCGAGCCCCGCGGGCAGTCATACTCATCCGATGCAGAAGGTCGCGATAGTCGGGTATCCCAACGTGGGCAAGTCCTCGCTCGTGAACCGCTTGTCGGGCTCGCGCGAGGCGGTGGTTCACGAGCGCTCCGGGATCACGCGCGACCGCAACGAGATCGAGTGCGAGTGGGGTGGACGCACGTTCACGCTCATCGACACCGGCGGCGTCGACTTCCAGGACGAGGACCCGCTGTCGGGCTCGATTCGCGAGCAGGCCCGCGCGGGCCTAGCGGACGCGCAGGTGGCTGTGCTGGTTGTTGACGCCCGAGCGGGGGTGCGTCCGGGCGATGAGGAGATGGCCGAGCTCTTGCGCCGCTCGCCGCTAGCGAGGATCGTCGCCGCCAACAAGTGCGATGGCGTGGCGGACTTGCCGCTGGCCGCCGACTTCCACCGCCTCGGGCTCGGTGAGCCTTTGCCCGTCTCCGCGGCGCAGGGTCTTGGCACGGGCGACCTGCTCGACCGCATCGTCGAGCTGCTCCCGCCCGAGGAGGCGCAGGACGCGCGCGAGGACGATATTCGGCTCGCCCTGATCGGCCGCCCGAACGTGGGCAAGTCCTCGCTCGTAAACCGCTTCCTCGGCGAAGACCGCGTGATCGTCTCGGAGGTCGCGGGCACCACACGCGACGCGATCGACACTCAGTTGGAAGTGGACGGGCGGCGCTTGGTGTTGATCGACACGGCCGGGATGCGCCGCCAGTCGAAGGTGTCGGACTCTGTCGAGTACTACACGACCCTGCGTTCGCGGCGCGCTGCCGAGCGCGCGGACGTGGCGCTCGTGGTGTGTGACGCCACCGACGGTGTCACCTCGCAAGATCTGCGTGTCGCCGAGCTCGCGATGAAGGCGGGCTGCGCTACGGCGATCGTGCTCAACAAGTGGGACCTCCTCTCCGAGTCCGGCGCTGCCCATGACGCGTTGCCCGAGGTATCGCGGCGGGGGGGCGCAAGAGATGGGGTGGACCTCGAGCATGAACGAGCGGTCGTCGCCGCCAAGCTGCGCTTGCGCCCGCGCGTGCTGACGGCCAGCGCCGAGACCGGGCGCAACATCTCGCGGCTGATCGCGGAGGTGCTGGCGCTCGGCGACCGCCGCCGTGGCCGAATCCCTACACCCGAGCTCAATCGCTTTCTCGCGGAGGCCGTCCAGGCGCGCCAGCCTCCGGTGGGCACACGTCGAGGGTCTAGCCAGCACCGCCTGAAGCTGATCTACATGGCCCAGATCGGATCGAGCCCGCCGCGCTTTGCGATCCAGGTCAATTCGCGCGCGCGGGTCACGCGCGACTACGCTTATTTCATCGAGAACCGCCTGCGCGCGCGCTACGGAATGGACGGGGTACCCCTGATCGTGGACTTCGTCGAGCGCGGCACCCGCTCGCGCGAGCGCGCCGCGTAGCGCCGCGCCCCCCCGTCCTGGGGCGGGTTGCGTGCCGTGCGCGCGGCTGCTGGTCCCTCGCCTGCACGCCCGCCGGCGGGTTGCGTGCTCGCTGCCAATAGACTTATCCGCCACTTCTTCCCGCGAGACCTGTGGAGTCGAACCCCAAGCCATGAGCCACCATTCCGATAAAGAGTTCCTGTTCACCTCCGAGTCGGTCACGGAGGGCCACCCCGACAAGATCGCCGACCAGATCTCAGACGGCGTCCTCGAC
>DATBTP010000076.1:0-1831 GCA_036559185.1 Solirubrobacteraceae bacterium
CGGCGATCGCCGGCAACCGTCCCGGATCGGGAAACTCCGCGATCGCACGTTGTGCGCGCTCGAGGTCACTGGCGGCGCGCGCCAGCCGTGATCGCGCCAGCCGCACCTGGGCGAGAACGAGCAATGCGTGCGCGTGTCCTACTGTGGGCTGTGGCGAGCGTCGCAGACTCTCGCCGCGTCGCGCCTCGCGCTCGGCCTCGTCGAGGCGCCCCGTCGCGACGCATGCGAGCGCCAGCCCGAGGTGTGCCGGTGACGCGACCCATGCGTCCGCCAGGTAGTGCTGGCGCGCGAAGGCCAACGCCTGCCGGGCCCAAGCCTCCGCGCTTTCGGTTCGCCCGTGCTCGCCGTCGATCAGCGCGAGTAGCCCGAGGCTTAGGACGTAGACGTTGGTGTCGGCCGGCGCGTCGGGCCGCTCGACCGCCTGAACCGCCACCCGCCGCGTCTCGTCGACCTCGCCGGCAAAAAACAGGGCCTGCGCCAAGCTTGCCAGGGCGGCCACGCTTAGCACATCGGCGCCCTCCTGAGCCGCTGCGACAGCGCGACGAGCGTGCTCGACGGCGGTGCCCACATCGCCGCGCTCGATCACCCCCGATCGGATGAGTTCCGCGCCTGCCTCGAGGTACGGCGACCACAGACCCGGCCGCTCGCGGCGCGCGCGCTCAGCGACCGCCAGAAACCGCTGGACCTCGACCTCCGGGGCCGCGAGCAACGCGGCGGCCGATGCCGCCGATACCGGCAGGGCGGGATGCTGCACGAGTAGCTCGGCGGGAAGCCAGCGCACCCAACCAAGGAGCTGCCCGAGCCGCCCGCCCCAGATGAAGTCAAGGTGGCGCTCGATCAGCAGCCCGGCCACCATCTCCGCGTCGCCGGCAGCGGCGGCGTACTCGATCGCCTCCTCCACGAGCCCGTGTGCGCTACACCAAGCCGCCGCACGGCGGCGCAGCTCGCGCGCGTCCTCGCTCTCGAGCTCGAGCTGCAGAACCTCACCGAACAGATGGTGGTAGCGATACCACTTCCCGCGCGCGTCGAGCGCGACCAGAAACATATTCGAGCGCGCGAGGTCCGCGAGCACCACAACCGAGTCCTCGCGCCCGAGAACCGCGTCGCACAAGTCAGGTGTGAAGCGCTCAAGCACCGACGTGCGCACGAGGAAGTCCTTGGTGTCTGGTGCAAGCACCGCCAGGACCTCGTCGGCGAGATAGTCGCCAACGTGACGTGCGCTGCCTGCGAACTCCCGCACGCCCCCATCGGGGTCCTGAAGATCGCGAAGCCACAGCGCCGCTAGATACAGGCCCGCGGGCCATCCCTCCGTGCGATCGACGAGCAACTCCACGCTCTCGCTCGACAAACCGATCCCCTCACGGACGACCAGCTCACGCGTTTCCTGCACCGTGAAAGCCAGCTCCCGGGCACGGACCTCCGTGAGCACGCCGCGCGCCCGCATCCGCGCGACGCCGACCGCCGGGTCCAAGCGCGTCGAGACAACCAGGCGCGCGTTCGGAGGCAAGCGCTCGATCGCGTGGCCGAGCGAGCGCATCGAAGCGTCGCCGCGGACGGCGTGCAGGTCGTCGAGCACGATCGTCACCCGCCGGCCATACGCGACCAGGCCGTTCATCAGCTCATCGACTGCCGCCTCGACCGGCACACCGCGTGCCCCGAGACACGACAGCGAGCGACGTCCGAACCCCTGCCCCAGCCGCTCCACCGCTGTCGCCAGGTGCGTCCACAACCGCATCGGGTCGTCATCGGCCGAGTCGAGCGTGACCCAGATCACCGCCTCGGGACGCTCGATACACCACGAACGCACCAGCGTCGTCTTGCCGTAACCCAC
>DATBTP010000077.1:0-4621 GCA_036559185.1 Solirubrobacteraceae bacterium
CGGCGGGCAAGGTCGATCCCCTCCTCGTCGCTGCGGACGAGCTGGTGCGCGCAGCCCGATACGCCCGTGTGCATGCGCGCCCCACCCATCTCCTCGAGCGTGACGCGCTCGCCGATCACCATCTCCGCCATCCGCGGCGACCCGAGGTACATCGAGGCGTTGCCGTCGCGCATGATGACGATGTCGCAGAATGCGGGGATGTAGGCACCGCCGGCGGCGGAGGGGCCGAAGAGGACGCACACCTGCGGCGCCACGCCCGACATGCGCACCTCGTTGAAGAAGATGCGCCCGGCGCCGCGCCGGCCGGGGAACATCTGGACCTGCTCGGTGATGCGCGCGCCGGCGGAGTCGACGAGGTAGACCATCGGGATGCGCGAGCCGAAGGCGCGCTCCTGGATGCGGAGGATCTTCTCGACCGTCTTCGGTCCCCACGAGCCGGCCTTGACGGTTGGATCGTTGGCCATGAGGGCGACTGGACGCCCGCCGATCGCGCCCACCCCGGTCACGACGCCGTCGGCGCCGAGACCGTCCTCGTCCCAGTTGGCGAGCAGCGCCTCCTCCGAGAAGGAGCCCTCGTCGAGCAAGAGCGCGACGCGCTCGCGCACTGGCAGCTTGCCTTGCTCGAGCGCCTTCTCCCGGTGGCGCTCCGGCCCACCGGCCAGTGCCCGGTCAACTGCTTCGCTTAGATCCGCCATCGGTCGCTGAGCCTAGCGGTAGACCCCGGACGGTACTCGGCGCCCCCTCGCCCGGCACGCGTGTCCGCGCGCGCGAGTTCCCCCGCGGTGAGACAAACACCACCCGCGCTCAGAGACGACCACGAGGCTCTATGGCAGCGGGCGCCGGTGTCTGGAGCGGCGATGATCGCGAGCGAGCCGACGCTCGTGACGGGCTTGCATGCGCGCCTCGACGACATCGATGCCGGAGCCGGGTCCGAGTAGCCGCCAACCATCGCGCAGGAGAGGAAGGACGGTGAAGATGATCACCCAGATAGGCCAGAACGCTCCGTTTGCCCCGCTGGCGATCCAGATTGCGACGCAAACCAGCGACGCGGTCGCGGCGCCGCCCGCCTCCTGCGCAAGGCGGCGACGCAAATGAGACTTGCGCTCCACAAGGGCGGCGCGGGCCGCGACGGTGCTAGCCGGCAGGTCGGTGCGCAGCGCATCGAGATCCGCGCGGGTGCGCGCTCCATATACGGCCCCCAACCGCTCCTCGTACTCCTCGGAGGTCAATCTCCCAGCGACCGTGTGCTCGTGCAGCTCCTCGACGAGCCGCTCGCCCTCGGCATCGGACACGCGTATCTGTCCAGGGTCGGCCATGCTTTGAGAATGTAGTTCACGGAGCGCGGGGACGGGTGCCCAAGCGGCTTGGCGCGGCGCCACGCGGCCTGCTCGGAGTAGGCTCCAACCATGCCCGATGTGGACGACTTCGACCTTTCGGCCGCCGGACTACGTTCGGATGGTTCTGACCTGCGGATCTCGGTGGAGGTGCTGGCGGGCAAGCTCGAGTCCGCGCTACCAGCCCAAACCCATGTGGAGCGCCATGGCGGAGGCTTGCTCGGGCGCGGCGAGAAGCGGGTGCGTCGGATAAGCGTGACACTTGGCGAGGCTTCCTATGAGATGACAGTGGCGGCGGACCGGGTGGAGGGCTTTCGCGAGCGCCAGGTGGGCGGTATCGCGATCAAGCGCGAGCCGTTGGACCCCGGAGAGTGGGTGAGCGCACTGACAGCCGACCTGCGCGAGCAGGCCGAGCGCAGCGCCGAGGCGCGGGTGGCGCTCGAGCGACTCACGACGCGTTGAGCATGGACCCATCGTCCCCTAGCCAAGGGATCCGGTCGGGTGAGGGGGAGTCCAATGCCAAGGACACCGTCGCGGACGCGGACGCGGACGGGCAGGCGGAGTCACTGGCGCGCATCGAAGCCGGCGGGATCACGATCGCGGCTGAGCAACGCCTGAACGCGCTGCGAGATGGCGGCGGATCGTTCACCTCTGACCTGTCGGTGGATGGATTCGCGCTCTGTCACACGTTGGGGTTGCGTCCGCTTTCGCAAGTGATGGGCAGCTCGCTCTACCAGGTGGGTTATCAGTCCGCTTTGGGCGGGCTTGGCTCGTGGGGTCCGCTGGGTCTTGGCGGCACGTTCATGGTCGAGCTGGACACGCTCTCCCATGCCCTCAACGAGGTGCGCTCCCGTGCGCTGGGGCGGCTCGCGGAGGAGGCGCGCCATGTGGGCGCGGACGCCGTGGTGGGAGTGAGCACGCGCGCGGGCGAAAGCGCTTTGGAAACGGGTGCGGTGACGCTCGAACACGTCGTCGTGGGCACCGCCGTCAGTCGTAGGGACAGTCGCGGCCTCCAGCCGGTGTTGACCGAGCTGTCGGTGGCGGACTTTGCGAAGCTCCTACAGGCGGGTTTCGAGCCGGCCGGGATCGTGGCATGGAGCGCGGTGTACTTCGCCGGGTACGCCTACGGTCCCGGGACCGGCATGGGAGAAATGCTTGGTCCGGTTCAAAATTTCGAGCTCGCGGAATTCACGCAGGCGTTCTATGCGGCCAGAGAGGCGGTGATGTCGCGACTCGGCAAGCAGGCCGAATCGCTCGGCGCAGCCGGGATCGTGGGGGTGAAGGTGGGCCACCACGCGGTGCCGCACGCGATGGGCGCCGGTGGCAGCGAGCGTAAGGGACTGATGGTGACTTTCACCGCGGTAGGCACGGCGATCCATCAGCACGGGGACGCGCCAGCGTATCCACCCGAGACGACACTCGATTTGACCGACTGAAGGGAGCATATGATGAGCGACAGCGAAACCGTGAACGAGAGCGAGACGGCGTACGACCCCACCTCGCTGGAGGGGGTCCCGGAGGCGGGTAAGGCACGCCTTCAGCAGAACCGCGCGGGTCTGTTTACTTCGGATTTGAGCGTGAACGAGTTCCTGCTCATCAAGCAGGCCGGCTTCGACCCCGTGGGGCTCGTGGTGGGCAGCTCGATCTACCACATCGGCATACAGCTGGCGGGGTGGAAGCAGAGCCAGGAGATGACGGTCCTCTCCGAGGCCATGTATGGGGCGCGTCAGCTTGCGATGACGCGCATGGAGGAGGAGGCCGACCAGCTGGGCGCCGACGGTGTGGTGGGCGTACGGCTTGACATCGGCCGCTACGAGTGGGGTCAGGACATGGCGGAGTTCATCGCGATCGGCACGGCGGTGAAGCACCGAGAAGGCGTCCTTCACCGGGCGCCCAACGGGCGGCCTTTCACCAGCGACCTGTCGGGACAGGACTTCTGGACACTGCTGCGCACGGGCCACCGACCCGTGGGGATGGTGATGGGCAGCTGCGTCTACCACGTTGCGCACAGGGGAATGTTGAAGTCGATGGCACAAACCGGCCGCAACGTGGAGTTGTCGAACTTCACGCAGGCGCTCTATGACGCGCGGGAGCTCGCGATGGAGCGCATGCAGAGCGAGGCACAGCAGTTGAGCGCTGAGGGCATCGTCGGCGTGGACCTACAGGAGAAGAGCCACGGCTGGGGCAGCCACACCATCGAGTTCTTCGCCGTGGGGACCGCGATCGTGCCCAGCGACGGTCACGATGGGTCGATCGAAGCGCCGACACCGATACTCGATCTGAGCTGAGACCACCGCGTTTGGAACCGCGAAACGCGGAACCGGCGCGCGAGTCACCCTTCGCGGACCACACGGAGGACGAGGCCCCCGCGAAGCGCCAACCACGACTACGTCACCGAACAAAGGAATCGAGATGAGCATCGTTACCACCGAAGACCGCGGAGCAGCGCGCCATATCGTGCTGAACCGCCCCGAGAAGCGCAACGCGATGAGCCAGGAGCTGCTGCGGGCGCTTGCCGGGGCGCTGCGCGAGGCGGCGACGGATGAGTCGGTGCATTGCGTGGTGCTGCGCGGCGAGGGTCCCGTGTTCTCGGCGGGCGTGGACTTGGTGGAGCTGGCCGAGTCCTCCAGCGAGCCGGGCAGGTTGCGCCCGTTCAGGGAGACGTTCCTCGAGTGCCCGAACCTGTGCGAAGAGATGGCAAAGCCGGTGGTGTGCCAGATCCACAAGACGTGTGTCGGCGGTGCGCTCGAGGTGGCGCTGGGTTGCGATCTGCGGATCGCATCGAGCGACGCTCAGCTCGGTTTGCCCGAGGTGAAGTTCGGGATCATCCCCGACGTGGGCGGCTCGACCCGACTGCCGGCGGTGGTGGGGCTCGGACGCGCCAAGGAGCTGATCATGACCGCCCGCACGATCGACGCCGCCGAGGCGGAGCGGATCGGTCTGGTCAACCGTGTGGTGGCGCCGCGGGAGTTGGAGGGGGCGACCGAGGCGCTCGTCAAAGAACTGCTGGCGAACTCGCACGTGGCGGTGGGAAGAGCCAAGCGCGTGATCGATGCCTCGGCACGCCCGACGCTCGCACAGAGCCTCGAGATGGAGGTGTCCGTTCAGGAGTACTGCGTGGCTAGCATCCGCGCGCAGGCCAGCCGAGCTGAGACAGTGACGGCAGGCGCCGAGTAGCCACCGTTACGCCGCGTGAGCGCGACCGCGGCGACCGGGCTGCGACCGCGCCCCCTGCGACCGCGGCCCCCCTATACGCGCGCACGCGAGTCACCCGTTTTCGATTACTC
>DATBTP010000078.1:0-5190 GCA_036559185.1 Solirubrobacteraceae bacterium
TCGTCCTCCGAAGGCGAATCGAGCTCATCGTCATCATCCGAAGGAAGCTCTTCATCGGAAGACAGCTCCTCCTCCTCCTCCTCGGAAGGCGAATCGAGCTCATCGTCATCCGAAGGAAGCTCTTCATCGGAAGACAGCTCCTCCTCCTCCTCCTCGGAAGGCGAATCGAGCTCATCGTCATCCGAAGGAAGCTCGTCTTCGCAAGACAGCTCCTCTTCGTCCTCGGAAGGCGAATCGAGCTCGTCCGCCGAATCCAGCTCGTCCTCGGAACCCTCGAGCTCGTCCGCGGAAGAACCCTCTAGCTCCTCATCCGAATCGTCCGGGGAATCCAGCTCTTCCGCCGAATCCAGCTCGTCCTCAGAACCCGAATCCTCGAGCTCGTCCGCGGAAGAACCCTCCAGCTCCTCATCCGAATCGTCCGGGGAATCCAGCTCTTCCGCCGAATCCAGCTCGTCCTCAGAACCCGAATCCTCGAGCTCGTCGGCGGAACCCGCTCCACCGGCCGAATCGAGCTCGTCACAGGAACCGGCGCCGGCCGAATCGAGCTCCTCGCAGGAACCGCCACCCGCCGAATCGAGCTCTTCAGGGGCCCCTGAATCTCCAGGCTCCTCCGAATCGAGAAGGCGCGCGGGCAGGAAGCGTAAACGGTGACGGAGGTCGAGTCCCGACTGTTTCGGGCATCCGCGCGCACACTAGCTCCGCTCCTGCCCGCCAAGTGGAGGGAGGTGGCGAAGCTCCTGGCCGTCAAGCCACCACCGACGCCGACGGGCACAGCGTCGGTGGTTCTCGACGCAAGCGTCGAGAACCTTCAGAAGATCGAGCACATTGTGGTGTTGATGCTCGAGAACCGCTCGTTCGACCACATGCTCGGGTACCTGACGCTGAACGGTCGCCGCGACATCGACGGGCTGACAGGCCAGGAGTTCAATGTCGCGCCTGACGGCTCAACGCATCCGGTGCATCCGCTAGGGGCGCGCACCGCGTTTACCGGCGAGGCCGAGGACCCCGATCACTCGGGCACAAGCGTCGACGAGCAGGTGAGGGACGATTGCGGCGGGTTCGTCGCCAACTTCGCCCGCCACTCGGCGCAGCAGGCCGAAAAGCTGAAAGTCCCGGTACCCGATCCCGGTCTGGTGATGGGCTATTACACGGAGCGTGAGCTCCCCGTCTACGACTACCTGGCCCGCCAGTTCTGCGTCTGCGACCGCTGGTTCTCCTCCGTGCCGGGCGCGACCTGGCCCAACCGGCTATACGCGGTGGCCGGACGGGCGGAGGACTCGCGCGACGATCGCTCGCCACCGCTATATGAGCTGCCCGCGTTCGTGCGTTTCCTCGATCAGCGAAACATAGACTGGCGTTGGTACTCATATGACCCGGCGACGCTACGCTCGGTTGACCCTCTCTACAGGTTTTCGAGTCACAACCATTTCGCGTTCCTTGACAGCAGCAAGATCAGCACCGAAGAGAGGCTGATAGGCAATCTGACGGAGACGGGCCGTTCGTTCATCGAGGACGCCGCCGCCGGGTCTCTGCCGCCAGTGGCGTGGATCGACCCGCACTTCAAGGATCTTCGCGTGCTCGGACCGGACTCCAACGACGACCATCCCCCCTCCGATGTCACCGCCGGGCAGCACCTCGTGTTGAGCGTCTACCACGCGCTGCGCACCGGGCCGGCGTGGGAGAAGACGATGCTTGTGATCGCCTACGACGAGCACGGCGGCTTCTACGACCACGTGTCACCGCCCCAAGCACCGGGGGTGGCGCCATTCGACCGCTACGGAGTGCGGGTACCGGCGCTTGCGATCTCTCCATACATAGAAGCCGCTCACGTCCCCCGCGCGGCCGACGGCGAGAAGGCGATCTTCGACCACACGTCGATCATCAAGACAATCCTGCTGCGCTTCTGCCTCGAGCACGATCGGATACCGGACCTGGGTGTCCGCGTCAACTCAGCCGAACACCTCGGCGGACTGCTCACGCGCGCCGCGGCGCGCGCGGACTCGGAGATAGAAGGACACGTCCCGCTGATCGCGCCCCTAGAGGCTTGGGCCGAGGAGATGCGGTCGAAGAGGTTCGCCGCCAACCCGGCGCCGCCGTCAGCTCCCCGCCCGCTTACCGACTTCCAAAGCGGCTTCTACGAATCGGCGCGCCTGCTGCGCCGCGCGGGCCTACCAGCGGGCCACCCTTGATCCCGGCGACGAGCCTTCGACATCGGTCGCACCTACGACCGTTCCCAAGCCTGCAGGTAGGGCAGCGGATCGATCGGATTCCCGCCGGCGGCCCGCCAGCCGCCAACCCACATCTCGAAGTGCAAATGCGGACCCGTCGCGTCTCCGGTCTGCCCAACCCTGCAGAGCGCCTGCCCGGCACGCACGGCCTGCCCGGTGCTCACGGCCAGCGAACCGGCTTGGCAGTGGGCGAAGAAGAAGTCGAAGGTCCCGGATGCGTGCTCTGCGACATACCACCCAGCCGCGGACGCCTGGAAGCCGGTGGTGATGACGGTGCCGGCGAGCGGCGCCACCACTTGCTGACCTTCGCTCGCGAGCACGTCCTGGCCCTCGTGTATGTGCCCGACGCGACCGGCGCCAAAGCGGTTTTCGGCGTTACCGAAGCTGTGCGGCCCCACCACCGGGAACACCGGCGTTTCGCTCGCCGCTGGGACGGGCTTGGGCGCTGGAGGCTTGGGCGCCGGCGCCGGCCTACGCGGTGTAGGTCGGCGCCGGGTGGGCCTGTGCGGAGACCGCGATTTTGGCTGCACAGCCACGTACGCGGTACCGCCGGTCCCTCTGGTGGACACCGCCGCAACCGGCGCCACCGTCCCACCTGGCGAATCGATCGCGCCGGCGGAGGGTGCGCTCGCCGTCGCAAGCACCCCCGTCAACGGCAAAGCCGCCGCCGCCGCGACGGCCGCGTTCCTTGCAAACCTCATACTCGATACTTCGACCGCGCAACGCGCGAGGAAACACCTGGGCGCATCTTTGCGCCCTTCGAGCGCACACACATCCGCGCGCGCGGGTCCCCACACCGGCGCTCATCCCTGCGCTCTACGGCGTTCATGCCTGCGCTCTACGGCCTCATCCTGCGCCTCGACGCGCTCAGGCTTGCTCGACGGCGCTCAGGCTTCCTCGACGCGCTCAGGCTTCCTCGACGCGCTCAGGCTTGCTCGACGCGCTCAGGCTTGCTCGACGGCGTTCAGGCTTGCTCGACGGCGTTCAGGCAGGCGGTTCAGGCCGGCGCGCTCACACCGCGGAGTGCTCGAATTCCTCGACGAGCGCCGCGTAGGTGCGAAGCAGGCCGTCGGCGATCTCCACCGACGCGTTCCAGCCGAGCTCGCGCTCGGCGCGGGTCGTATCGAGGCAACTGCGCTTGAGCTCGCCCGGACGCAGGTCGGCGAGCGTGGGCTCGATGTCGGAGCCGGCGGCCTGCTTGAGGATGTTCCAGAGCGTCATAACGTCGGTCTCCGCGCCGGTGGCGACGTTGAAGGTGCCACGCGTGCCGTTGGCGGCAATGAGCGCCGACACGACGTCGCCGACGTAGATGTAGTCGCGCGTGGGGCTGCCGTGGCCGAACATCTTGGGCGGCCGCCCAATGTGGAGGTGCTCGGAGAAGATCGCCACCACGCCGGCCTCACCGTGTGGGGACTGGCGCGGGCCGTAGACATTGCCGAGTCGACACACCGCATGCGGCACGCCCGATGCGAGCGACCACGTTTTGACGTACGCCTCGCCCGCGAGCTTGGAGGCGCCATAGGGGGCGAGCGGAGCGGGGATGTTGGTCTCGTCGGTGGGCATCGGCACGTCGTCGCCGTAGAGCGCGCCACCCGTGGAGGTGAAGGAGACGGGAGCACCGAGCTTGGTGGCGGCGTCCACCACGTTGAGCGTGCCCTGCACGTTGACGGCGCAGTCACGCGCCGGATCGGCGACGGACGCTGTGACGGAGGCTTGCGCGGCGAGGTGGAAGACCGACACCGGTTGTACTTCCTCGAAAACGCGATCGAGCGCTGGACGGTCGACGATGTCGAGCTCGCACAGGCGCGCGCCGGCGGGAACCTTGGAGGCGCTCCCGGCGGAGAGGTCGTCGATCACCGTCACCTCGTGGCCCGCGACGAGCAGGGCGTCGACGAGGTGCGAACCGATGAAGCCGGCGCCGCCGGTGACGATCGACTGCTTGGACACGCGCGGAAGACTACCCGCGAGCGAGCAGGTAGCGATTCATCGTGGCGAGCACACGCCGGTTGATGGAGAGAGCGAGCAGCTCTGTGTCGGCGTCGATCTCGCCCGTCTTGCGGAGCTGCTCGACGCGAAGCATGGCGGGCGCCACCACCTCCTCCTGAAGCGTGGCGGGGTCGATGCCGTCCTCGATCGCGGAGGCGATCGCGCCCTCGGCGAGCTCGGCGTCGCCCAGGCGCATGGCGTCGGTGTAGAGCTCGAGCGCGCCGGCGAGCAGGGAGCTCGGGTTCGAGCGCTCGCGCGTGCGAGCGTCGGCGCCGGAGCTGTCGAGCACCTCCATGAAGGCATGCAGCAGGACCGGGTCGAAATGGCGACCGGCTTCGTCGAGCATCATTTGCACGGCCTTCTCGACGGAGAAGGCGTCGCGGTAGACGCGGTGGCTCGTGAGCGCGTCGAACACGTCGGCGATCGCCACGATGCGCCCCTCGATTGGGATCTTCTCGGCCGCTACGCCCCGCGGGTAGCCGCCGCCATCCCAACGCTCGTGGTGTGAGAGCGCGATGGTGGCGCCCATGTCGAGGATCGAGGAGGAGGAGCCGCGCAGCAGGCGGTGACCCTCCTCGGTGTGGGTCTCCACGATCGTGCGCTCCTCAGCGGTGAGCGGTCCGGGCTTGAGCAGGATGGCGTCGGGGATAGCCACCTTGCCGACGTCGTGAAGGGGCGCGGCGTGGCTGATGCGGGCGCAGAACTCAGGCGTCATGCCGATGGCTTCGGAGAGGAGCTTTGAGAAGCGGCCGATGCGCTCGATGTGGGCGCCGGTGTCCTCGTCGCGAAACTCCACCGCCATCGAAAGGCGCCGGACCGTCTCGGCTTGCGCGATCTCGAGCTCGGAGAGCGCTCGTTTGAGCTCGCCGGTGCGCTTGTCGATCTCGTCCTCGAGGGCAACCATGCCTTTGCCCCCGACGCGCCAGCCGATACCGAGCGCGGCGACCGCGAGGGCGGCCGCGCAGCCGGCAGCCTG
>DATBTP010000079.1:0-2877 GCA_036559185.1 Solirubrobacteraceae bacterium
CCCCAGGACAGTCCAACTGCTCCAGCCGATCTTCAAATGCTGGACCGGCCGCTGCCAAACCTGCCAGCAACCCATCAACCTCGAGTCACTGCCACTCCAACCCATCCGCCAAAACGAATGACACCTAACAAAGCACTATTAGAACCCTAGCGCCCCCTCGTCATCCGGCACGGGCTACGCGGGCTTCAACCCGAGATGGCGCCCCTCGATGGAGCGACGATCTCGAACTCGGCGAGGTTCTCGCCCGCTTCGAGCTCGGCGATCTCGCCCTCGTGCTCCTGGAGGTAGGCGCGGAGCGTCTTCTCGAGGCCCTTCCCGCGACGGAAGCCCTCGAACATCTCGTGGATCGGCAGCTCGGGATCGTCGAGGCGGGCGACGATGCGCTTGAGCTCCTCATAGCCCTGCTCGAAGGTGATGGGCTCTCGCGCGCGCGAGCCGGCTTGCCGGCTCTGTGTGGCGTCAGGTTCCCCGCTCGCCACCCGCTCGTTCGAGCGTCCCCCTTCACGGCCGCCGACTCCGCGCTCGGCACGCAACTCGAGCTCTTCGGTGGGCTCGAACACGATCGCCTGTGACTGGTTTGTGTCGCTCACAGTTGCTCCCCTCGCTTGATATCGGTGATTGTGGCGGTGGCCTCGCCGTCGGCGAAGCTCAGATGTACGGTGGCCGCTGGGCGAAGATCGACCACGCTCTCCAGGGCACGCCCGGCGCCGTCGTGCGCCAGCACCCAGCCGCGGCGGCAGAAGTCCTTGGCGGCTATAACGGCGCCCAGCGCCGCCACCCGCTCGGCGTTACGCGCGAGCAGACGTTCGGCTGCCGGGGCCAGCCGGCTCGCGTCGCGGTCGACCGCTTGGCGTTGCGTGGCGAGCCGTCGGCGGAGCTCGCGCATCGCTTCGCCCGAACGGCGGTCGAGCGCGGCGATGAGGTCCAGGCGCTTGCGGGTGACGCGCGAGCCTGACCCCCGCAGCAGCTCTCCCATCCGCTCCACCATCAGCCGGGGGCGGTCGAGCACGCGAGCGAGCGCCGTACGTTGGCGGTCGAGTTCGTCGAGCAGTTCAGCGGCGGAATAACGGATCGCGAGCTCCGCGGCCTTGGCGGGCACGGGCGCGAACGCCGCCGCGACGTGGTCGCAGTTGGGACGATCCTTGGTGTGGCCGATGCTGGTTATCACCGGCACCGCGCACGCGAAGATCGCGCGGCAGAGGCGCTCGTCGTCGAACGCGAGCAGGTCGGCCGTGGAGCCGCCGCCGCGCGCCACCACGATCACTTCGACGCCCTCGACCGACTGAAGGCGTGCCAGCGCGTCGATGAGAGAGCCGACGGCGCGCACGCCCTGCACCGACGCCGCGCAGAAGACGATGTGTTGAGGAGGAAAGCGCTTGCGCAACGCCTGGATGACGTCGACGTTGGCGTCGTTTCGCGCGGCGATCACACCGATGCGACGGGGGAACGCCGGTAGGGGCTTACGTCGATCGGGGTCGCACAGGCCGTCTGCTCGCAGGCGGCGCAGAGTATCGGCGCGGCGTCGCAGGAGCTCGCCGTCGCCTGTGGGGCGCATGCGGTCGAGGATCAGCTTCGTCGCGCCCCTGGGGGCGTAGAAGTCGACGCGCTCGTAGTGCGCCTGCACCAGATCGCCTTGGGCGGGGAGCGGCTCGCAGCGCGATACGCGGCCCTTCCAAACACAGGCGTCCAGACTCGCCGACTCGTCGGCGAGCGTGAGATAGACATGACCTGAGGCGCGGTGCGGGCTGATCGATGTGACCTCGCCCTCGATCCAGCCGTCGCCGAGCCTTCGCAGCGCGCCACCGATGCGCCCGGCGACCTGGGCGACGGGTAGGACTGTGTCGGTGCGGGTGTCGGTGGGCTGGGGCACGGCCCCTAAACGCTAGACCCCAGGGCGGCGTGAGCTTTGCGGGCGCTACTCCCGACTCATGCGGGCACGCCGGGGAACGGCTCGGCGAGCGAAGCGAGCACGTGGTCGGCGTTTGCGCCACGCAGCTCCCGCACCCCGTAACGCCCGCTCGCGACTCCGACAGACACCGCGCCGACGCCCTCGGCGGCAGCGATGTCGAGCGGTGTGTCGCCCACGACGAACACCTCCGCGAGATCGAGATGGCCGTCGAGCATAAGTCTGCCGCGGTCGACCGCCGCCCGCGTGAGAGCGGTGCGATCCTCGGAGTCCGAACCGTAGCCACCCAGAAGGAAGAAGTGGTTGAGACGGCCGCGCCCAAGCTTTGCGTGTGCGGCGGCTTGGAGTCCTCCGGTGGTGAGCCCAAGCAGGACGCCCGCGTCGGTGAGACGCTCCAGCAGCTCCTCGACACCGGGGAGCACGCGGTAGTTCGGCGAGGAGGCAACGTAATCTGGAAGAACCGCCTGGTAGCTGGCCATCACGCGCGTGAGCTCCTCTTTTGTGGGCTCACGCTCCATCACCTCCCTGAACGTGGCGCGCGCGATCGCCGGATCGGTCATCCCCGCGGTGGAGTGTTCGGCGATGTCGATCTCGCGATCGAACACCCGCTCAAACGCCCACGCCCAGCTGCGAGCGCCGGCCCCACCGGTGTCTATGAGCGTGCCGTCGATGTCGAACAGCACGAGCTTGGGCCGGTTCATCCGCCCATTCTTGCGCCTGGCGGCTCTGAGCGTCTGACCGCGCGAGCCTCGCGGCGTTCGATCGCTGCCGCCATGTCACAAGCCGCGGACCCCATCCCTAGTAGTTGTGTGCACAATCATCTGTTATAAGTTGTATAGACAACGACCTTGCCGCTCGGCGAGGCCGGCTTTCACAAAACCCATCTCGAGGAGATCCGATGTCCAGCACCGCCGTAGACTCCGCCACAACCGCCACCGCAACCACCCCGCTCCCAGCCGGCACCTGGAAGG